>CAYWIS010000151.1:0-12738 GCA_964458385.1 uncultured Pirellulaceae bacterium | reverse complement strand
AAGAATTGACGGGGTGGCCCGTACGCACATGGGTCCGAGGGCACGAAGTCTATCGCGACGGCCAATTTGATGAATCGCGCCCCGGAAGCGAGGTGATCTTTGACCACGCGCTAGGCGGATATTGGGCGACCTGCTAAGCCGCGCTATTTGCGCGTCCACTGCGTGTAATCGCGGTAGTAGCCAAAGTGGCGTGAGGCGTGATAACGGGGAGCGGCGCCAAACCAGCCATACGCGTAGCGCGGCGCGGGCGACACCGTTGTATATCCGAACCCTTGCGCAGGCGGCACAACGAGGTACTGCGGGCAATCGTACTGCGCCATGCAGGGCGCCGAAGCCCAACAGGCGATTCCCAACGCCAACAACCGCCAAATGCGCATGGAGTCTCCTTACATTCCGATGGTGACGATTGTATCGACGAGGCAAGCTGCGGAACTTTAATCCGATTCCCTAACCGCATCACCGGCAGGGAATTCCGCCGCCCAAGATCTTACCCGAAGCGGTTTTCCTGCACGGCGCGGGTTGGCTCTAGCAATTCTGGAGGTTCGCTGGAAAGGTGGCCAATCCCCGTAATCGGCTCCAGTTCGTCCATGGTCCGTTCCGATTCGAGCAAGCTCCCTGCCATCTCCTCCATTTGAGCCGAAAGAACGTCGGAGCCAGGATGGGGTCGGATGGCCGCTTCGGCAAGCGACTTAATCTTGTTTTCCAAGCGGTCTAATTCCAACTCGATGTACTCGTAATTGTCGCGGGCCTTTTGATAGTTCTCGAGCCGGGCGCGGCAGGTCGCCAAGTTATCCTCCAGCGTGGCCCGAATCTTCGCCGCTTGTGGTTGCGTAGGAGCGGCGTCCAAGTCACGAAGCCGGTTCTCCAAGCGCTCGATGTCTTTGTGGATCAGGTCGACTTCTGTGTCTTGAAGGAATCGCGACAGGGCGTGATGCGTATACAGCAGCCGCAGATAGATCCATAGCAGCCGATCCAACCCTTCGATGTGAAGCGAGTCAAGCGGCGAGAAGTCCTCGACGCCTCCCGGCTGCCGCAAGTCGCCTGCGATGTCGCGCAATTCCCGACACTCTTTGCGCAACTCCTCGTAGCGTTCGCGCGAAGCTTCGGGAAGCTCTCGTAAAATGCGGCGCACGACCTTCTCATTCTCCGTCGCCCGCTTGCGACGGCGCTGGTGCGCCTCGTGCACATTCACGTAATTGCGGAACCGCGGGTTCATCGAAACCACGGTTAGATACGCCGCCTCCAGCGCCAGCACCGACGGTAGGGCAATTTCGGGATATCCCGAGACGAAGGCTCCTCCCAACCCGGCGACCAGCGCCAACAGGTTCCACCGGTTTATGAACGCGGCCTTGAGGTACTTTCCCATGGGCGGACGGCTAGAGGATCAGCTTAGCAGCGGGACGTGCTTCGTGCAGCGAATGCAAAGTCTGCATCAGATTATACGCCGTCAGTTCGCAGAGCAGGCGTGTGATCTTCTCGTGCATCTCGTCGTCCAATTGCGGCTCGATCTCCTTCATCAAGGCCACTAAGTTATCTTCCTGACGCTGCACTTCGGCCGCATCGACACGCCCGTCGGCCATCGCCTCCAGAAATGAGGTAAGTTGCTGCGCGTACTGGTCAATCAAAGGCTCTTGAGTTGACTCATCCAACCAACTACGTCGCGCTGCCATGTTTACTCCTTCCAAATAGGATCAACATCAAAGGGCAAACCACACCAACTTAACGACAAGAGCGAAGCCTCCCTGAAATCGCCGACTTCGATCTACGTGATTCGCAGGGTCTTGTTATCCAAGGTCTTCCAAAAGGATGCGGATATTCTTTAGCCGCTCCTGAAGGCGGGTGCGTCCATCGGGCTGCGCTACCTGCTTCCGCCAATGTTCGGGCAGAAACGCCCGATCGGTGCATTCCAGCACCGCGACCACCTCCTGCATCTCTTTTTCCAATCCTTGGGCCGAAGGAATAAAACGCTCCACGGCCTGCTGCATGTCGGCCTTCTCTACCACGTCACGGCCGTCGGCCATCGCATAACGTTTGGCCGCCAGCACAATGCTTTCGATATCGGCGCCGCTTAGGTTGCCGGCAGGCGGGTGTTCGGGCAGAGCGTCGTCGGCCAACTTCGTGCGATTCTTTTGAGCCATCACCCGGAACATGGCCAACACCTCGGCCGGATCTTCCGGATAGAACAAAGGAATGTGCACTTCGGCTCGCCCCTGCCGTTTGAGATCAATGGGAAGCAAATCGGGGCGCGAAGTGAGCAACATCCAGATGATGCGGCCGCGATACTGCGTGTCGCCCATTTGATTGGCGATCATCGAGAACACGCGGCCTGAAGTGCCCGAGTCGCCGCTGGCTTCGCGCTTTCCCAACGCGGCGTCGGCTTCGTCGACGATGACCACCACCGGCCCCAACGAACGCAAGACGGTAAGCACATGCTCCAAATTCCCTTCGGTTTCGCCCACGTATTTGGAGCGAAAGTTCCGCAATTCAACGCAGGGAATGCCAATGGAGCCGGCGTAACACTCGGCCAGAAAGGTCTTCCCCGTGCCGACGGGACCACACAGCAGGTATCCCATGGGAGCGGCATCCAGCCGACCTTCGCTGATCCACCGAGCGTCTTGACGCAGGCGGTCCTTCGCGGCTTCGTGGCCAACCACCATGTCGAGGTTATGCTTTGGCTCGACAAACTCCACTAGCCCCTGGCATTGACGCTCAATGATCGACTTTTTCAGACGCCGGAACTCCTGCGAGTCCAGCCCGCCGTTGGAATGCAGCGCTCGCGACAGAACCACGTTCAGGTTGGTCAGGTTTAGACCGTTGGTTAATCGAGCAAGCGACTCGGGTGTGAAGCTTTTGAGGCGGGCCGCGTTATTGCCGACGGTGCGTTCGACAAAGGACTGTCGTTCTTCCTGGTTCGGCAGGGGGATTTCAATGGTCGCCACATGCGGGCTTTGCACAAGACGCCCATTGAGCTCCGCCAATTGATTGACGATCAGGCAAAACGCCATGTTCACCCGCTTGATGTACGGGTTTTGCGCCCACCCCATAAATCGCACCAAGCGAGATGCTTGCCCCCGCGCTAGCGACGCCAAATCTCCTTCGGGAAGCAGGTACTGGGCGTAATTGAAAAGCAACGCAATGCGTTTGCGTTTCTGGGGATCATCTTCCAGCAGGTTGCGTTGAATCAAGCGGTCTAAGAGGTCCAACGCCTGATCTGGATCGCGCGGCCACTGCGATGGCGAGCCAATAACAGCGCCCACCGTGCGCATCATTTCCTGGTGACGCTGCCTGTCGCTCCCCGCCACGGCGCGCAGTCCCGCGCCTTGATCGAAGTTCATGACGATCTCCCAGGAGCCGAAAATCTGGGTCGCCAGGAATTCAGCCACACTAACAAAGCGTTCGCCGCCGTCCGTCGTCCGACAGCGCACCAGGTCATGCACATTGCCATGCACGACAAAGCAGCAGGTAGCGCCCGAAATGTACAGGTCGGCCATCTCCCGCGCCCACGCCGGATGCCAATCGGGAATGCCCGAAGCAGAAGGCGACTCAGGCGCAACACCCGGCGCCGCCGGTGGGAGCGGTTCGTTCATCGGTCAACGATTAAAAAGGGCGGACTTCCCCGGCGATTTGCAGGACGTGAACAAAGGACATTGGGACCAACGAAGTAGAACGCTGGCCGTTTCGCGCCAAGGGAAATGACGGAACGTATCTGACGCCGTTCGCTATATGCGAGCGTCGAGAGCGCGGCCGATCGCGCTATTGTTCCACCTGCGTTTGACGCTCGGCGGGACCAAGTTGCTTTTCACTTTCGCGCACGCCGACGGTTTCGGGCGTTACAAGTCCCATTTCAATTTCGAACTCGCGCAAGGCCTGATCGGCCAGATTGGCCTCCATCGCTTGCTCTCGTTGCACGTCTTCAAGACCTTCTTCCGAAAGGTCAGCCGCTACACGGGCCTTCGCGCGGTTCAACCCGATTTTATCCTCGATCACCGCTTCAATCTTGCCGAAATCGGTGGTCACGTTGAAGTTAAACGATTCGGCCAGTTGAGCCATTTCAGCTTCGGCCCGGCTCATCTTCAGTTCAGCATCGTAGCGTTTGATTTTCTCGCGAACCTTGGCGAGCTTGTTGTTGGCGTGCTTAATCTTCGCTACGTTGTTGTTGTAAGCCTTCTCATGCATTTCGAGCTGCGCTTGGTTTTCGGCCAACTCCTCTTTGGCTTTTTGCAGCTCCAAGGCGAACCGCGCAGCGGTTTCGCGGTCGCCCGCCTGGAGGTACGCCTTAACCTTGGCGGCCAGGTTATCCACGTGCTTCTTGTCGCGAGCCACTTGGATCGAAACGCGCTCGACCAAGGCCCGATACTGCTCCAATCCCTGGCGGCCCGACTTAAGTTCCTCCACCGCCACATCGTATTCATACTGCATCTGCGCGATCGGGTCGGTCGCCCAGAACATATTGGCGACTTTATTCATTTGTGCCCGAAACGCAGCCCAAAGCTTCCCGAAGATCATGGCGTCTAGTGGGGTTGGAAGAAGGCGAATCGGCGCCGACAGCCACATCGACCGCGCACGGCGCACACCCGACGAATTGAGCAAACGACATTCCGTCTATGCCGTTTTCTATCGCAGGGGGTAGGTCGCGTCAATCATCGGCGAAAGCGGCGCCTTGTTCGCACCGCGCTGGCGTCCTAGAATTCCCACTTGGTTCGGGCGCGTACGACGTCCTCTGAACTGCGTCCAGCAGGGGGCGGTTCGTTTTCTTAGCGAGCGGAGCTCGCTCCACGTCTCATCAGGAGTTTCATGGCTCGACGGCTTATTAGCGAGTTGCGCGAGGGGGACGAAGTCGATCAAATCTTCCTCATCGCCGAGAAGCAACTTCGCACCAATCGCAGCGGTAATTTGTATCTTCACTTACGGCTCTCCGACCGCACCGGCGCCATTTCGGCAATGATGTGGAACGTCACCGAGAAAACGGCCGGCCGCGTCCAAACGGGTGACTACGCGCGCGTTGAAGGAGCCACCCAGATTTACAACGGGGCCTTTCAGATCATCGCCACGCACGTCGAGCGAGTCGATCCCCGGAGCGTGGAAGAGGCCGACTTCTTTCCGCTGGGCGTTACCGATATTGACCAGCTTGCCGGTCGTCTTGCCGATATGCTGCGAAGCGTGAGGAATTTTCCGCTACGCAACCTTGGCGAGTGCTTTTTGATCGACGAGAAGTTCATGGCCAAGTTGTGCGCCGCGCCGGCCGGAGTGAAGAATCACCACGCCTACCGGGGCGGGCTGCTCGAACATGTCGTCGACCTAATGGAATTGACGCAGGTGGTGGCTCCGCGTTATCCGCAAGTCGACGCCGAGTTACTACTCTACGGCGCCTTCCTGCACGACGTGGGCAAAATCGACGAGTTGACCTACGATCGTCAATTGGGCTATAGCGACGAAGGTCAACTGGTCGGTCATCTTGTGATGGGCGTAAGCATCCTTGACCGCAAGATCGCCGAAACCGAAAGGCTGGCCAATGAACCCTTTCCCGCCGAGTTGGCGGCGCGGCTGAAGCACATGATTGTCAGCCACCACGGGTTCTACGAGTACGGCAGCCCCAAATTGCCCATGACGTTAGAAGCGGTTGTTTTGCACCACCTAGACGACCTGGACGCGAAGGTGCGTAGCTTCCATCAAATCATGCAAGAAGACCCCGACGTGGAAAGCCGGTGGACCACCTACATTCCCCAGCTAGGGCGAAAACTTTACAAAAATCCTACCAGCGCGCTGTAGCGCTTCCCGAGGCCGATTTAGGCCGCCGAACTTCTTCCCGGTAATTGGCTCCCCGCTCCGAAAACCCTTTGCATCGGAAATTTGGCCCGCGCGCCGCCACTTGTCAGGTTGCGGGGTGAACGGGACAATACGCAAAGATTGACCGGCGCATTCGCCCGCCGGCGCGGTGGCTTCCCCATTCCTTGCCTTGAAGAATTCGCCTTCCATGCCTCGTTGCGTCTTAGCTTATTCGGGTGGTCTGGACACCTCGGTCATTCTCGGCTGGCTGATGGACGAAGGTTACGACGTCCACGCCGTGTACGTCGATCTTGGCCAGCCCTGCGAGGACCGCGAGGCGATCTTGCAGAAGGCGCGCAACATCGGCGCCGCCAGCGCCCAAATTATCGACGCGCAAGAGGAACTTTGCCGCGATTTCGCCTTCCCCGTGCTTCAGTGGCAGGCCAAATACGAAGGCGTCTATCTGTTGGGCACCTCGATCGCTCGGCCGCTCATCTCTAAGGTCTGTTTACAAGTGGCCCGCGAAGTGGGGGCCGACGCCTTCGCGCATGGCGCCACGGGCAAGGGGAATGACCAATGCCGCTTCCAACTAGCCGCCGAAGCGTTGGATCCCAAGGTCCATGTGATCGCCCCTTGGCGGATTGAGAAGTTCCGTAAGGCGTTCCCCGGCCGTAGCGAGATGATCGCATACTGCAACGAGCGGAACATCCCCGTCAAAGCGTCGGTCGCCAAGCCCTACAGCAGCGACGAAAACTGCCTGCACATCAGCTATGAGGCCGGCAAGTTGGAGGACCTGACCGTCAACGGCGTGGAATTGGTCGAGTTCGGTATGACCGTCTCGCCGCAACAAGCTCCGGACCAGGTGGAGCAGGTCACAATCGGCTTTGAATCGGGCGTACCGGTTCAGGTGAACGGCCAGCGGTTGGGAGCCGCGGAAATTGTGCGCACCTTGAATGCGATTGGCGGACGCAACGGTATTGGGCGCATCGACATGGTGGAGAATCGCTTTGTGGGGATGAAAAGCCGCGGCGTGTATGAAGCCCCCGGCATGACGCTCCTCTACGAGGCGCATCGTTTACTGGAGCAACTTACCCTGGATCGCGACTTGGTCCACCTGCGCGACCGGTTGTCGCCCGAAGTGGCCGAGATGGTCTACTACGGGTTCTGGTATACGCCCAAGATGGACGCCCTGATGGCGTTCATTCGCGAAGCGCAGCAGCCGGTCACGGGCGAAGTGCGGCTCAATCTGTACAAGGGGAACATCATGGTCGACAGCCGCACCAGCCCCAATAGTCTGTACGATGAAGGCATCGCCACCATGGAAGGAGGCGGAAGCTACAACCAAACCGACGCCGAAGGTTTCTTGCGCATCCAAGGGCTACCCTCACGCGTACAGGGACGCCTGCGGCCGCGCACGTATTGATAATCTCGCGGTGCTTCCGCGAGCGACAATGGTATGGCCCAATCCCACGAACCGCTCACGCCCGACGATCTTGAGGCGGCGCGGCGCCGACGGGACGAACAGCGCCGCCGCTTGGACCGCATAGCTCAGCGCTACGCCCAATTAGAAGAAGCGCTGGAGAATCTCGAATCGTTGGTTGACGCCTATCGCGTTACCGACGAGCCGCAAAGTCCGCCAGAACGGTCCAGCCGTCCGCGCAAGCCGCGTTGACCATACCGCTCCCGGGCGTTATGCCCATACGGCCGGGTGGGACGCCAAACATCGCCAAAAAAATTGCGCTGTGGTGACCGAACGTGTCCGCAGCGCAGCGATATATCCTCCGTCGCAACCAACACCAACTTTCACGGAGGATCGTTATGGCGAAGTTCTACGTTGAATCTGGCCGCTTCCAGACCGTCGTCACTGCCGACAGCCCGCGCGCCGCGGCCGTCAAAGCGGTCGAGAAGTGGAGTTCACAACATCCCCTGGCCATCGCCGCCTTGCTCGACCTGGAGGTCGAAGCCAACGAACAAGGATTTGGCCGCGGCGATGGTGAGTTTTTCGACACCTTCGAACTCCTGGCCGCTGCTCAAGGTCTGACGCCGCGCGAGTACTTTCTAAAACTGGCGATCGGCATGTCGGTGTAACCACGGAAAGGTCCGGTCTTTCCTTGCGGCTGTACCTATCGCTGTTGGCTTGGCGCCTCCCAAGGATCGTCACGGGAAGAACGGCGCCAAGCAGCTACATCGATCGTTTTGCCGAAACGACTTGCTGTTCGAGGGTGTGCCCTTGCCGCTGGCTTTTAAAAACGTGAGACTCAGCGAATAACCTGTCTCGCGCAACCAACGGAGATTCGCTTATGAACGCGCCGAAATCATTACCCGCCCGATCGGAAGTTCCTGTCGCCGATACTTGGGATTTGTCGAGCTTGTTCCCCTCGGACGACGCCTGGCGGCAAGAGTTCGCGGCGTGGGAGAAGCGCATCCCCGAATATGAAACGCATCGTGGCAAGCTCGGCGACAGCCCCGAAGCACTCGCGGCCTGTTTGGATTTTGACTACGACTTTGAACGGCAGGCCGAGCGGATTGGCGTGTACGCCTTTCTGCGGTCAGCCGAAGACCAGACCAACGCCGATACACAAGCGATGGTTGCGCGGTATCAGAACGTGGCTACCCGCGCCGGCGAAGCGGCCAGCTACATTCGGCCCGAAATCTTGGCGATTCCCGAAGACCGGATGCAGACCTTCCTGGACTCTCCGGTGTTGGAGCCTTACCGGCTCGCGCTCCAGCGGTTGCTGCGTTATCGCAGGCACACGCTCAGCCCGCGGGAGGAGCAACTTTTGGCCATGCAGGGCGAAATGGCTGGCGCCGCCAGCAACGCCTTCCGTAAGTTGCTGGACGCCGACCTGAAGTTTGGTTACGTGCGTAACGAGAAGGGCGAAGAGGTAGAGCTAACCAACTCGACGTTCATCGAGTTCCTCCAATCGCCCGACCGCGAAGTCCGCAAGACCGCCTTCCATCAATACTACGCGCAGTTCCGTGGGCACGAGAACACATTGGCGGCCACGTTGCAAGGCTCAATCCACAAGGACGTTTACTACGCCCGCGCTCGCGGGTACGAAAGCGCGTTGGCCATGGCGTTGTTTCCCGACAACGTGCCACAGTCGGTCTACGACAACCTGATCGCCGCCGTACGAGAACACTTGCCGGCGCTGCATAAGTACTACGACGTGCGTCGGCGCAAGATGGGTTTGTCCGACATCCATCACTACGACACCTACGTTCCGATCCTTACCGATCTGGAAGTAAACCGTCCTTGGGACGAGGCGGTCGACCTCATTGCCGAGGCTGTTGCGCCGCTGGGCGAAGAGTACGTCTCGGTGTTGACGCAAGGACTCCGGGGACGCTGGTGCGACCGTTATCCCAACCGCGGCAAACAGAGCGGGGCCTTTAGTTCGGGAAGTTACGACGGCGACCCGTACATCTTGATGAACTACAAGAGCACGGTGTTTGACGACGTGTTCACCCTGGCTCACGAAGCGGGGCACTCGATGCACAGTTACTATTCGGCCAAGTCGCAGCCGTTTCCCTACTACGACTACACCATCTTCGTGGCTGAAGTAGCCAGTACGTTCAACGAGGAGCTTCTGAGCCACTACTTGCTGGAGCGGGCCGCGAACAACCGCGAGCGGGCCTACCTGATCAACCGCGCCATCGACGATATCCGCGGCACGATCTTCCGGCAAACCATGTTCGCCGAGTTCGAGAAAATCACCCACACCATGGCCGAGCAGGGCGAGCCGCTTACGGTCAAGACGTTCCAAGAGGTTTACCGGAAGTTGCTCGATGCGTACTTCGGGCCCAACTTTGCGATCGACGACGATCTTTCGCTGGAATGCTTCCGCATTCCCCATTTCTACCGGGCGTTCTATGTGTATAAGTACGCCACGGGAATGTCGGCCGCCATCGCGCTTAGCCGCCGGGTGCTCCAAGGCGGGAAGCAAGAATTGGAGGATTACCTTGGGTTCCTGCGCGGGGGTTGCTCAAAAGATCCGCTCGACCTGCTACGGGGAGCGGGTGTCGATATGGAGAAGCCCGAACCGATCCACACCGCGCTGAATCACTTTGCCGCATTGGTGGACGAACTCGACGAGTTGTTGTAACCGCCGTGCTCGCGGTCAGGCATCCACGACGCAAGGGTGGGGCCAGCCCGCCGCTGTCCCACCCTCGAATTTGAATTATGCCAGCCGTGGTCTCACGATACGTGAGTGGCTCCCCAAATCCGGGGAGCCCTAGCAACGTTCCGCCTCCTTAGGGAATCCGGATGATCTGGAGGTCGGGAAGATCGGCGCGGAGCGCATTTTCGCCGTCAGCGGTGACCAGCGTGTCATCTTCGGCCAGGTACAACTCGCGAAGATTGGACAACGCTTTCAGATGTTGTAACCCTTCATCGGTAATACGGGCGCGGTACAGGCTCAGACGGCGTAAGTTTTTCAGCCGCGCTAAACGCGCCAAGTCAATGTCGCGCAAGAGTGCGCCGCGCAAGCTCAGTTCCTGTAGCGTTTCGGGCGGATAATCGAACAGCTCGTTCAAGACGTTGACGCTGGCCGAAAGCGCCGGCGGAATAAAGTACAAGCCGAACAAGTTCAGGTTCTCGTCGAACCGCACGATTGGCCCAACACTGCCAATGCCTTGTACGCTGCGCCAGTGTTCGACAATCTGTTCGGCCCGGGCAAGTTGTTGAACCTTAGCCAGGTCGCGGGTGAGCGGCGTATTGGCAATGTCCAATTTGCGGAAGTAGGGCAGGCCATAGATGTTGGCCAATCCCTGGAGATATTCGCCGCGCAGATAAGGCGCTCCTCGAAGCGAAAGCTCCCGAAGCTGCACGGCGCCGACAAACGTCATCAGATGCGGGTCGACAGCGCCAGCCAGCCGCCCCAGCCCCTCCTCCGTCACCGGCGCGCCATCCAGATACAACCGCTCCACCGTCGTTTGGTGACCCAGATGGGCCAACCCCTCATCGGTTATGCGTGAGCCGCGCAGCAACAATGTTCGGAGCGAGGGAAGCTGGGCGATCGCCGCCATGCCTGCATCGTCCGCCCGCGTCCGATCCAAGTTCAGAAACTCCAACTGTTGTAGCCCGGCTAACTGGCTCAATCCCCGTCCCGTAACCCGGGTGCCGTACAAGTCCAATACACGCAGTTGCGACAACCCAGCTAAGGCCGGTAGGGCGGCATCGGTGATAGGAGCGTCGATGCTTAACTCTTGCAGGTTGGTTAGGTCAGCCAAGTGGGCAATGCCGGCGTCGGTGATATGCGGCCCGACCAACTGCAACTGCTCCAAGCGTGGCAACCGGCGTAGCGCCGCTAGCCCCATATCGTTGAAGTCCTGCCACGGCGCAGCAATCACTTCCAACTCAACCAGGGCTGGCAAAGACGCCGCAAACCCCAAGGCGGTATTCGTTGGCCCCACGTTGACCAAAGCTAAGCCCTTAACGCGGTGCGTTTCAACGTCGTAATGCAGGTGGGCGCCCCCCAGCTTTGCGAGCATCGCCACGGCGTAGCGTTCGTTCCAAGTTTCGGGCGGCAGCGGAAGTTGCTGCTGAGCAAAAACGGGGCGGTGCAGGGCAAGCACCGCCGCTATCGTGGCAAACGCAAGTAGGCCAGCTTTCATCGTGTTCGTTCCTAACTTCCCAGAGGCGCATCAAAGCGTGTAGTGTTTGAGTGTAATTCGCCGTGGTCCGAAAGCCAACGAGCGCGGCTTCCCTCGCCAGAAAATGGGGCAAGTGCTATGCTGAACCGATGCTCACGCCGGCCTCCATCCTCGGACCAGGCGGCCGCATCGCCGCCCGGCTGAAGAATTACGAACATCGCCCGCAGCAACTCGCGATGGCCGACGCTGTTGCGCGGGCGCTGGCCGAGGGGCGCCATCTGGTGGTGGAAGCGGGAACCGGCGTGGGAAAGAGCTTTGCGTATCTAACTCCGGCGATTTTGCACGCCACCCAGGCCGAGGGGAATCTGGCGGCGCCAACTTTCGACGACGAATCACAAGACGCCCCCAAGCGGCGCGTGGTTGTGTCGACGCACACCATCAGCTTGCAGGAGCAATTGCTCGCCAAAGACCTACCGCTGCTCAAAAGCGTCATTCCACGCGAGTTCTCCGCGGTGTTGGTGAAGGGGCGTGGAAACTACGTAAGCCTGCGACGGCTCGCGGCGGCGTCCTCGCGCGCCAAGAACTTGTTTTTCGACGAGCGAGAACTGGACCAAATACGGGAGCTGGAGAGTTGGGCCAAGCAAACCACCGACGGATCGCGCAGCGACTTGCCTTTCCGCCCCTTGCCGAACGTGTGGGACGAGGCGTCCAGCGATAGCAGCAACTGCATGGGGCGCAATTGTCCCACCTACAATCAGTGCTTTTATTATGCGGCGAGACGCCGCGCCCAGCACGCCCAAGTGCTGGTGGTGAACCACGCCTTATTCTTTAGCGATCTTGCGCTGCGGCGGATAGGAGTCAAACTCCTCCCCGATTACGACTGCGTGATTTTTGACGAAGCCCATATGATCGAGTCGGTCGCGGGCGATCACTTGGGCTTGAGCGTCTCCAGCAGCCAGATCGAATACACGCTCAACAAACTCTACAACGAGCGGACTAACAAAGGTTTGTTGGTACATCATCAGTTGAGCGCGGCCCAGCGCGAGGTCATGCATTGCCGCTACCTGGCCGACGAGTTCTTCACCGACATATTGCAATGGCGCCAAAGCCAGCCGACCGAAAGCGGCCGCGTGCGAGAAGCTGAGATAGTGCAGAATCGCCTCAGTCCGGCCCTCAAGAAGCTGGCTCGGGTGGTCAAAGAAGAAGGCGACGAACTGGAGAAAGAGAGCGACCGCCAGGATTTGCTTTCGGCCCATGACCGCCTGCTTGCGCTGGCCGAAGAGCTAGAGGCGTGGCGCACGCAAGAGATGCCCGATTCGGTCTACTGGCTCGACACCACCTGGTCGCGCGGCCGCAAACCGCGCGTCACGCTGGCAGCCG
>CAYWIS010000150.1:0-15371 GCA_964458385.1 uncultured Pirellulaceae bacterium | reverse complement strand
GGCTAGTGCAGCGACAGCACTTCCGCATCCGCGAGCTGACCGTGGAAGTTCCCTCGCTCCCGAAGGCTTTGGACGGAGTAACAATCGCCCATGTGAGCGACACCCACGTGGGCAAGTTCACGCAGGGGGCCATTCTGGATCGCATTGCCGACGCCACAAACGATCTGGCTGCCGACCTGGTGTTGCTAACGGGCGACTTGCTTGACCATAGCGTCCGTGACCTGCCCGAGGCGGTGCGCATGCTGGACCGCCTCGACCGCCGCTCGGGGATGTTCTTGATCGAAGGGAACCACGACCTCTTTGACGGTCGCGAGGCATTCGCCCGCGGACTGCGGCAAGCGGAAATGCCGCTGTTGCTGAACGAGGCCGCGACGGTTCTCTTGCGTGGCTGCTCGGTGCAAATCTTGGGCGCCTTATGGCACGGATGGGGCGGGACGGTGGCGGCGCAAGTAGATCAGGTGGCGGCGCTGCGCGATCCGCAGGCGTTTTCTATTCTCTTGGCGCATCATCCGCATGCCTTTGACCGGGCGGCGGAGTTGGGAATTCCACTTACGCTAGCAGGGCACACGCACGGAGGTCAGTTCATGCTCACGCGCGACTTGGGCGCTGGCCCGACCCTCTTCAAATACTGGTCGGGCCTCTACGAGCAAGGCGACAGCCGCCTGGTGGTGAGCAACGGCGCCGGGAACTGGTTCCCGGTGCGAATCAACGCGCCCGCCGAGATTCTTTACCTGACGCTGCGTTCCGCCACGTTAGGTTGACTCCGGGAAACGGGAAGGCGCGGCATGGCAATTGCTTATTAGCAAGGTAGCGTCCTTCCCGTTTTCTAAAAGGAGTGTGAACGATGGCGGAATTGAACGATGTGCGTGTAGCGGTCCTTGTGACCGATGGCTTTGAAGAATCGGAACTCACCGAACCGATGCAGGCGCTCCAAGACGCCGGCGCCCGCGTCGAGATCGTCGCGCCGCACTCTGGCCGGGTTCAGGCATTCCAGCACGATGAGAAAACCATCACCATGCCGGTCGATCAGGTGCTCGGCTCAGTGCGGCCCGAAGAATACGACGCGCTGCTTTTGCCCGGAGGCACGTTTAACGCCGATGCGCTGCGCGTGATTCCCGAGGCTCAAGAGTTTGTGCGTCACTTTGACGAGGCAGGCAAGCCCATCGCAGCCATTTGTCACGGGCCGTGGCTCTTGGTGTCGGCAGGCATCGTGCGGGGACGCCGTTTGACCAGCTATCACACCATTCAGGACGACATCCGCAACGCCGGCGGCGAATGGATCGATCAGGAAGTGGTTGAAGATGGCAACCTGGTGACCAGCCGGCAACCAAGTGATCTTCCAGCGTTCAACCGGGCCATGGTCAAGCTGTTCTCGCAAGGAGCCGTGGCGCGGTAAAGAAGCTGAAAAGTGATAGCGCAGGCGAGGAGGCGTTGACGTGTCGCAACGTCTTTGCGCCGTTGGACTTGGGCCACGAAGCGTCCTTTCTTCAAGAGGAAAACTGGCCTCCCGGGGGAGCCCCTGTGGCAGCAAGGGGTCACCGCGGAAGGTTGATTTTTTGTCTCTTTGGTCGAAAAATTGCAGCAACGAGGCGAGGCAAAGCGTGATCGCTCGGCGGGCCGCGTCGCGCGACGACTGCGCTCCCATTTCGGACGACACCGCACAGAGGGGAGGCCGGCCGCTGGCGCGCAGCGGCCGAACTACTGTACCCTTTTTACACGGATCACGCGTATGGGAATCGTCATCGGACTATTGGCGTGGTGTAGCTTTGGCCTAGTAATCGGAATCGCTACGTATGGGATGCTGGAACGGCCCCAACCACTTGGCGCGTTCTTACCCATCTCGTTAGCCACAACCGGCGCGGTGATTGGCGGTTTGCTCGGCTGGGTAATTTCGGGCAGCCCGCTTGATCCCGTAGCGTGGATCGCGGCGATTGTGGTTTCCATTCTTGCGTCGGGACTTTACTTCTTCATCGCTCCCGAAAGCGAACACGACGTCCACCGTTGATGCCTCTGCGCCCATCGCGAAGCACAAGGCCGGTAGGATGCGCGGACATCTTGCTTTCGAGAGCCCCCTTGTGTTCCCAATCGCTGCGGTGGGAATGTAGATCGCTTGGCCCGCCATAGGGCCATCTACGGTCCGTGGCCGAGCACTCCACTTCCCGAGGTAGCAGCGCCCACCACAGCCGCGCTAACGGGTGCGGCCGCGCTTGTGGTGCGTACCGGCCAAGCGGCCAAGTCATCGACCGAGCACTTGCTTGCAGTGGCGGCGTCTCTGCCACTTGGCATGACAGGTTCACCTTGGCCGCCGCCAATCATCAAGGCGGAACCACGGGACCAGGGAAATAGAAAGCCGCACGCCAGCCAAGCGCGGTGCTTTGCGGCGGCGGAGGAAGTACAATCGCAGCGTCAGGTCTCTAAGATCGCTGCCTTGGACGACGCGGCGACTTCCTTCCGCGAAAGGCCCTGTCGATGAAATCTTTGGTGTGCGCTCTCGTCGTTCTGCTGGCGGCGACGGAAGCTGTTCCTGCGGCCCAGGGCGACAAACCGAATGTGCTGTTTCTTTTCGCCGACGATCAGAGCTACGAAACGATGGGCGCCTTCGGGCATACCGACATTGAAACGCCCAACCTGGACCGGCTTGCTCGCCGCGGGGCAACGTTCACTCACGCCTACAACATGGGCTCTTGGAGTGGTGCGGTGTGCGTCGCAAGCCGCACCATGCTTATCTCGGGCCGCAGCGTGTGGAGCGCCCACGCCATTTACCAATCCACCGACCGCGAACGTCGGGCTGGCGTCCTCTGGCCGCAGTTACTTGGCCAAGCCGGATACCGCACGTACTTTACCGGCAAATGGCACATTCAAACCGATCCGGCAAAATGCTTCGACGTGGTCCGCCACGTTCGCGGCGGCATGCCCGGTACAGTTCCTCAGGCGTATAACCGACCGCATCGCGACAAGCCTGACGCCTGGAGCCCTTATGACCCAGCGCTTGGCGGCTTTTGGGCCGGCGGAAAACACTGGAGCGAAGTCGTGGCCGACGACGCGATCGACTTCCTGGCCGACGCCCGTCAACGCCATGAGCCGTTCTTCATGTACATTGCGTTTAACGCTCCACACGATCCCCGGCAATCGCCCCGCGAGTACGTGGAGAAATATCCCCTAGAGCGGATTGAAACACCCAAGAACTTTCTCCCGGAATACCCTTACAAAGAGGCCATCGGCTGCTCCCATTCGCTGCGGGACGAGAACCTCGCCCCCATGCCACGAACCGAGTACGCGGTCAAGGTTCATCGGCAAGAGTACTACGCGCTCATTACCCATCTGGACGCCCAGATTGGTCGGATCCTGGATGCTTTGGACGCATCAGGACAGGCGGAAAACACCTGGATTTTCTTCACCGCCGACCATGGCCTAGCCGTGGGACATCATGGCCTCTTTGGCAAGCAGAACCTGTATGATCACAGTGTGCGGGTTCCGTTTCTGGTAGCCGGGCCGGGCGTGCCCGCGGGTCGTAAGATTGAGGCGCCCATTTATCTCCAAGACGTCATGCCAACCACGCTTGAGCTGGCCGGAGCCAAGAAACCGAAACACGTCTTTTTTCACAGCCTGTTGCCGCTTCTGCGGGGCGAGCAGTCAGAGTCGCCCTACGAATCGATTTACGGCGCCTACTTGGAACTGCAACGGTCCATTACGCACGACGGCTGGAAGCTGATCGTCTATCCTCGGGCAGGCGTTTTACGGCTTTATCACCTGACAGACGACCCGCACGAGCTTTCCGATTTGGCCTCGTCCCCGGAGCACGCCGACCGGCGGGCCATGCTGTACCGACGTCTGCTCGCCATGCAACAAGCCTTGGGCGACCAACTCCAACTGCCCGCCGAATTCCCTTCCGCGCAGTAACCCTCCAAACCGTTTGCGAAAAAAACTTCCGTTCGCTCCCACCACGCCACCATTCACGCAAGTGCGGCGGCGGCTTGACCTTGCGTCATGATATTCAAATGAACATCCGACGCAACTTTTCTAACAAATAGTTTTCCTAGTAAAGACTACGCAATTTGAACATCTATTCAGTATAATAGATGTTGTCGTATTTATGCACATGTTCGCATCCAGGAACATGCGATCGTAATTAACATCTCTTCGTGTACATCCTTCGAACTGCAAGCCTTGTCCCTCGTCGGTGACCTACAAGGCATTGGCGCGCTCCGTCCTCATTAAACGCGGCGCCGCCTCCCCACAATGGACACGGAACACGCCCTATCGCCAATCGACCCTGCCTGGAAATTCCATCCCCAGCGGGCGAAATCGCGCAACTTACGCATTGCCGAACATGCCGACTTGTTGACTCCTAATACCTCGGCGCAAATCCCCTATCCGGCGAACAACCGACCGCCGCCCGCCAAAATCACCTACCGTCGCCCCCTTTTTGGGTTGTAAACGAGCAAGCCCGCATCTAGCTTGTTCTTGTTGTACTGTCCTTGCCGCCGCGTTTTTGAGTTTCGTGTCCGAGGTGACGTCATGGTAACGGGCCTTACCATCGCTTGCGCGGTGGCCAGCGTTCTTGCGTTGTTGCTGCTTATCCTGTACGTCAAAGCTCGGACCGACCGCGGGCATTTGACAACGGCGTTGGCAAGGTATGACAGGATCACCGACATTGAGAAGTACGCGGCCGAGCAACGCTTGGAGGCCGAAGCCGCTCAGGGCCGAATCGCCCAAGCCCAGGCGGCCTTGGACGAGATCAGCGCTACGATCAAAGCGAACGCCGAAAAGATTGCGTCGCAAGACGCGCTGCTGGCGAAGCAGAAGACGCAGTTAATCCAAACCGCGAAGATGCTCGGTGGATACAAGAACCTGGAAGACCTCAACAAACAAATCGAAAAGCAAAAGCAGCAGGTCCACCAGTACAACCAGGTTCTGGGCAATTTCAAATCGGCGGAACAACTCAAGGCTCACATCGCACAGCAAACGCAGCGAGTGGCACAGCTCAACCAGACTCTGGGCAAGTTTGAAACCGTTGCAAAGTTGGAAGGTCACATTGCCCAGTTGAAGTCGAAGGTAGCCGGGTTAGAGACGAGGATCCGCGACCTGAACGACGTCCTGGCCGGCGCCAGCACGGCGGGCGAACTGCAGGCCCGAATTGTTTACCAACAAAACTTGCTCGCCGAACTGCAAGCCGAAACCCAGAAGGTCGAAGAAGCCTTGGTGATGCAGGAGTTCGGATTCTATCGTCCCCGCTACGCTTTCGATTCCTCCTCGCGTTACCAGGCCATGTTGGAGAATATCCGCGCGCAACAAACCCAGATGGTCAAAAACGAAACGGCGGTGTTCTGGGAAAAGCAATGGCTGGTGGAAGGGAGCGACGCCAAAGGGCGCAAGATGATGTCGGAGCAAACCAAACTAATGCTCCGCGCCTTCAACGGCGAATGCGACGCCGCCGTCAGCAAAGTAAAGTACAACAACGCCAACAATTTAGAGAACCGCATTCAACGCTCCTTCGAGCAAATCAACAAGCTCGGCAAGACCAACGCGGCAAGCATCACCAACGCCTTCCTCCAATTGAAGCTCCAAGAGCTGTATCTCGTCCACGAACACGCAATTAAGAAACAGGAGGAAAAGGAAGAGCAGCAACGCATCCGCGAGCAAATGCGCGAAGAGGAGAAGGTCCAACGCGAAGCGGAAAAGGCCCAGCAAGAAGCGGAAAAAGAGGAAGCAGCCGCCCAGCGCGCCCTAGAGAAAGCCCGGCTCGCCTTTGAACGCGCCGTCCAAGATCAGGTCAGCGCCACCGCCGAAACCAAGGCCCAAAACGAAGCCTTAGCGGCCCAAGTCGCCAAGCTAGAAAACGAACTCAAGGCGGCCATCGACCGCAAGGCCAAAGCCATTGCCCGGGCTCAACTTACCAAGTCTGGGCATGTGTACATCCTCTCCAATATCGGCTCGTTCGGCGAGGACATGTACAAGATCGGCCTGACGCGACGCCTTGAGCCTTTGGACCGCGTTAAAGAACTTGGCGACGCCTCGGTCCCGTTCGCTTTCGATGTTCATGCGATGATCTACAGCGAGAACGCGCCCGAGTTGGAAGCCAAACTCCACCGGCACTTTGCCGACCGCCGCGTGAACCTGATCAACTTGCGCCGCGAGTATTTCCACGTCACGCTGGAAGAAATCATCGAAGCCGTCAGCCAATACCACGGCGACATCACCTTCGTCAAAACCCCCGAAGCCGCCGAGTACCGCCAAACCCTCGCCAAACGCCGTGACGAAGGCCTAACGTACCCCGGCCTACGCCCCCACAGCAACATCGCCCTTTCTCCCACCCCAGCCGGCAACAATCACAATCCTCATTTCCATGCCGCCCCACGCGCAAGACCGTCACTCCCCAAATGATTACTGCCTAGCGTTCGGCAATTGCCGCACGCCGCGAGAACATCCCGTATGATTTAGCCCTCAAGTGCAAGGCCAACAAAGCGATAAGGCGGCGTTCTTCATCGGCAGTACGCCACCGCAGATGAAATAGCTCGCGGCCTACGTATGGCGCCGCCTCGATTGAAGTGAGACACTTCCCCCATATCCATTCGCAAGGCGCTACGCAATAAGACTTTCGAAAGCGCCGTCGCGAAGGGTGTTGAAACGAGTGCCCGAGGTTCATCAGGCGTCAACAAGGGTGTACACTTTGGCCTCCCAGGGAAAAATCGGCTCTCGGCCGATCCATTCGTCCGGAACGTCACGATCCTGTGTGACTTCTCGCCACCTCTTTCCGGGCGGCGTGGACGGCCAATTTGGAACGCGGTATTCCGCGGTTGGGCTGCCGAAATCGGCTGTGATAAATTCGGAAAAGTTCGCTACAACCACGACCTGTTTATCCCCATCCGGTCGCCCTCGCCGCCAAACCACGACCCGTTTGCCATCGTTGAAGTCGACGTGGATGAAGTCGGTATCGTTAACCGACAATGCCTCGGACGTAATCCGGAATTTGACGAGTCGCGCTACATATTCAAAAATCCGGCGCCGGAATTCGTCATTCATTCGCTCAAAGTTTACGGCATCACGTTGCTTCGGCGGATGAATGGTGCTCAGATCGTGCATGTCGGCGAACTCATCGCCGGCAAAGATCATGGGTATACCGACAGCCGTTAGAAGACAGACAAACGCCAACTTGATCCGCTCTTCCGTGAGCATGATTCCATTATTTTGAAGAAAGTTGAACAGCCGTTCGTTACGGAACCCCTCCACATCATGGCTGCCAAGATAATTCACGGCCTCGGCTCCATCGCGAAAGCCAATCAACCGGCAATCGATCATTTTGCGGACCGTCCATTCAAAACTTGGTTCCTCGTCGTCATTGCGGCCAAGAATGGCGTTTCGGACCATC
Organism: uncultured Pirellulaceae bacterium; assembly: GCA_964458385.1. Classification (GTDB taxonomy): domain Bacteria; phylum Planctomycetota; class Planctomycetia; order Pirellulales; family Pirellulaceae; genus JAHWKS01. Next base: position 8,002 of record CAYWIS010000150.1, on the reverse strand, counting down.
CGTTTGAAGTCTTCGTTCCACAGTCCATCAAGGCGATTCTGCCGAATTAATTCGAGAGGCACGGAAAGCTCCTCTCCAACAACAAGGAACTTGTCGGGAGCGCCACCGTTGTCTTGCCACGTGCGCCGAGCCAGATCCTTAAACTCCTGTACAAAGTCCCAATTCGCGACGTTGTTCACGCTGTCCATGCGAATGCCATCGATCGCAAAAACTGACATCCAACGCAGTAAATGCGCTTTCATCAATTGCCGCGCTGGAAAAAGTGTTTTCGAATCGCCTTCTACGGGATCATAACTGGCTACCGCATAAGCGTAACGCCAAAGCCGCCCGCCAAAATCCTGGCGAACTCCCTGCCAGCCCGATTGCTGCGCGTCGGGATCGTGGGGCGAAGCGTAGGGATCAATATGAAACTCAGGAAAGTTGATATTTTCCATCGGGGCCCGCGTCCCAAAGGCCATCACGACGTCCGTGATAAATCGGATGCCAAGCTGGTGGCAGGCGGTAATAAGTTGGATCAGGTCGGTGTTAGGCGTTGGCGACGAGTGGCCTATGGGAAATCCTAGATCGTGGTCAGGTGCGAAGTAGTTGCTTGTTGCATACCCCCACTCTCGTTCGACAAAACTGTCGGCCGGCGGTAGCAACTCGAGTGCGTTAACGCCAAGTTCCTGCAAGTGGCTTCGTCCAGCTTCCAGCGGAGCGACTCCACCAAAGTTCACAGCGTGGGCATTGGCGTCAACAAGTGCGAGCACATCGCGGAACGTACCGACGCCAATTTGTGGATCGTTGTGAACGTTCCTTCTGGTCCACGAGGTCGGCAACTCGTAAATGACCATTCGATTGTTTGGCGGCGCCTTGTCGGCCGCAATTGGCGGCGCAGGAGTAAAGGTTTCGCCTGCCGGGTCACAAGGAATAAGCCGGCCCTGTTCGTACTTAATCACTGCCGCGGGATCCCGGTCATCATTCTCATAGCACGCAGGCAAACCGTCCGCGAGCAACCGCCAATCCACGGTAAACGCGGTTGGGTCGGTGCAGAGAATTCGGCTACCCTTCCGAAAGGGGTTGCTGTCGGTCACTTCAAACCAGTAGTGATACACTTCTCCCTCGGACAAGCCACAATCACTCGCGTCGATGTACCAAACGTCGGGATAGCCATCCATTGGTCGAAGCGGGAATTTTCGCCGGTGAGCCAGAGTCGGCGGGTTGCCCGCTTGAAACTGCCCAATTACAAGTTCGGGTGGAACGTCCGCATCGTAGGGTCGCCAAAGTACAAACGTCGTTTTCTTAAGCTCCCAAAGATGCGCCGCCATAACCAAGGATCCTCCGTTCAACGATGAGTTAGCGGGTCAAACGTTCCGCTCCCAGTTGTAATGGTCCCAGAGAGTCGAATAAGAGAAGACACGGCGAGAGCGCCGGCAAGATTGTAGCGTATCAAGGACATTCATTCCTTCACCGTGCCGCTGATCGTGTGCGAATTGCCCCCGATCAGCTCCAGCGGATCATCGCCGCCGTGGCTCCTCAACCCAAATCAATCATCGAGTCAACTTGCATAAGACTTGCCCCATACAGCTGGCCGGCGCCCCGTTAGAAATAAAGAGATCCCATGCAAGTTCTTGAGCCGTTTCTAAGCGCGTTCATTCCCGTCGCACTTATTATGTGGCTTCGCGTTGTTGTTTCCATTCGTTGAACTGCGACGACGACAGAGGCGCAACGATCGCCGCTCCCCGCTGGTACGTGACCTACTCCGCGGACCAGGCGAATCGCTACGTGTGCAATTACAGTCTGTAGAAGAAGATCTAGATTGCAACTTTATCGCGATTGTCCTCCTTCCACTCTTTCTCTACACGATGTATCTCACAACGTCGTACGTTTTCAAACAATCGGAGACAGTCCTACGAATCGCTTTATTCATCGGTGTGGGCCTAGCATTCGCGGCGTCCCGCATACGTCGAATCTTGGGACTCATGGAACGCAAACGGCGATTACTACTAGGATTGCAAGGTAAAATTTCGACGGACGAAGAGCTCAACTTGCTCATGCTCGATGGCTGCCGCGTGTTCCACGACGTCCCGATGAAGGAGGGCAATATTGATCACGTTGTGGTAAGCCCGCTGGGAGTGGGCGCGGTCGAGACAAAGATGCGCGGCAAGCCACGTTTCGGCAACGATAAAGCAACGCTCATCGTCGATTATGACCAGAACCTGCTGCGGTTCCCTGATAGGGTCGCTAGTATCCCTAAAGCACAACTGGAGTCACAACGGCGCTGGCTGTCCGAGTTTCTCTCAAGCGCCGTGGGTGAACCGTTTGCAGTGACGTCCGTGCTAGCCTTTCCTGGATGGTATGCGCAAACAATCGGGATGCGCCCTGAGGCTACGTTTGTCATCAATCCTTACAAATCGCAGCACTTTTTTTGTGAACGGACGTTCGCCAAGGCTCTCGGATGGAACGATCTGTCGCATCGCCCATCAGCTTGACCGCTGCCGAGACATCGAGCGCATAGGAAAATAACGGGCGTTGAAATGTCGATGCCGTCGTGTAGACCGTCGGATGGGCGCCCGCCCATACCGACACGACATGCCAATAGCGTCTGGCCAGAATCAAGCCCCCCAAGGGTTTGCGTCCTTTGCTCCTTCGCTCCGTCACGGTGTATAGTAGGCATAAGCGAACACCAAGACGCCATCACGCCATCGTTTTGTTCGAGCTTTGGAGAAACTAACCCAAGCCGTGGCTTGGGCGTGTTTAGGCAACGTGCGTTGGAGGTGATCGTTGGAGCGTTGCGTGGGTCAATGGCGTTGGACGCGCTGCGTGCCTTATCTTGACTCGATGGTTGTGGGGCGCGGGGGATTGTGGGGTGGCTAGCGGCAGAAGGTGCTGGTGAGGACTTCGATGAGGCTATCGGTTAGGGGGAGGTGAGTGGCGCGTTCGAAGCCAAGGAACATAGGGCTCGGGTTGGCTTCCAGAAAGTAGTACTCGCCTTGCGGCGAAAGGCGAAAGTCCATACCGGTCCAGCGCAGGTCCAAAGCGTGGGCGATGGCTCGGCATTGGGTCTCCATGGGGTGCGGTAGGGTATGCGGAAAGAGGCGCGCCGCAGGGTCGTCGCGGAAGTCCAGTTCGGGCGTGGCGATTTCGCACGCCAAGACCCGCGAACCGGCGACGAATACTCGGATGTTCGTACCGGGAATCTCCTGCTGGAGGGTAATGGGAGCCAGCGCCAAATGCTCCAGGTGTTCGCTTGTCAGGTGCGTTTCGGTCAAACGCCGAGTATGGGCGCCCCCCTGCACTGGTTTGAAGATGCACGAGCCGTGGCGACGCACAAACTTCCGCACCGTGGCGGGATTGTTAGTCAAAACGGTGGCCGGCACACGCACGCCCAGTTCGGCGACCATCGCCAATTGCAGCGGCTTGGTCTGGTGCAGTTGAAACGCTCGCCAGGAATTGACCCACTTGGCGGGGAGCCGCTGCAAAACCGATTCGAAGAGGCTGCGGGCGTCGTTAGAGGCGAGATAGCTTTGCCCTTCATCGGGCAGCACCGGCGAGCCTACGCCGCCGTAGTTCCGCCAATAGACCGCCCGCACATCGGCGAACTTAATCCGCCGCCCGTGAGGTAGATGCAGCGTCCCTTCCCCGGCGCCAAGAGGAAAGTCGATGGTCATCTGCGTGGGGAACCAGCGGCTGTCGAGCAGTTCTGCATCGACGCCCCGCGTTTGAAGTCGCTCAAGCACATGGCGAGCGTGTTCGTCGTCAGCGCCGCCCAAGACGAGCACCGTCATGCGTATCACTCCCCTCGTTGGATCCATAAGAGCTAGGCGCCGTTGGCGGAAGGACCAAGCAGATTACGGTATTAACCTGGCGATTTGCGCGTCGGCGGCAAGCCTTTTGCACGTTATCACTTTGGAGAAAACCTACACGGGCCGCGCCTCGTCTTGAAGAGTGGAAGGAGAAAATCATGCAACATCCCTTTGAAGGAATCCTCGTCCCGGACGAAATTTCGGAGACGCCGCTCCCCGCCTTGGCGGAGCCTGGGAGCCCAGATACGGAACTGACCACAGCGAGCCGTCGCAGGTTCTTTGCGAAAGTGCTCGGAACTGTGGCTGGGGCGGCAGCGTTGGCTGTAACCCGCGCTAGTCAAGCACAGCAAAGCTCAGACCAGCCTCGTTCCAATCAGAGCGAAACGCGCCATCATGGAGGCGAAGGCACAGTGACTACCCGGGCGGTTGGAGAAGAAGGAGGCGGTCAAGTTACCACCTATGCCCTCGGGGAGGAAGGCGCCGGAGGTGGGCGACCCACTACCTACGCCTTGGGCGAAGAAGGCGCCGGTTATCCACAGCCGCGGCCTCCTGCGGGCGAATTGACGACCTACGCTTTGGGCGAAGAAGGGAGTTGGCCGCCGCCACGTTATCGTCCACCGCCGTACTACCGACCGCCATGGTATCGCTATCCGCCGCCCCGCCGGTACACCACGCAAGCCCTCGGCGAAGAAGGCGGTTGGCGGTAGCCGGTCGCAAAGAGTAATCAACTTTGCAAGCTGGGGCGAGAACCCTGCCCCAGCCTGTCGCTCTTTACTCGATGCGACCTCGCGGACCTACTGCTTCCGATAGTTCTCTTGCACCTGTTGCTTGAACTCGTCGATGGCGGCCAGCACCGTGGGAACGTTGGCGCGCCAGGAAAGTTTAACGGTGTCTCCCTCGCGGGTGATTTTCGTCGCGTCGGCGATGCTCGTCAGGTTTTCCTTGTTATTGGCCCACAGCTTGACCAAGGCCATGGCGCCCTGCAGCACCTTATCCATTTCTTCCGCAACTTCTTCGGACTCAGCCACAAAGGTGGCGGTTTCGAACAGTTCGCCTTGATGCTCGCCGAATGCCCACGTTACACGTTTGTGCCGCTGCAAAATAGGAAAGGCATGTTCACGCCGTTTGAGTTCTCCCAGGTCGATGGCGGCGCCATAGACCGCGGCCCCTGGCGGAACGGAATCTTTCGAAACTTCGGCAGCCAACGCCGCCGATGGCCTGGCTAACGATTCGCCTTTGCCGGCCAGTAACTGCAAGGCCTTTTGCGCGCGTTCGTGCGAGGAAGCAAAGACGGTCTTCTCGTCATCGACCAACACCACGGTGATTTCGTGATCGGCGTCTTTCCGATCCTTCACGTTCCAGGTGTAGAAGGTATAGTTCTGCCACTTTGTCTCTTTAGCGTTTTGCTTGCTGATCTTGGCCTGCACTTTGTCGCGGTCGTAGGCGGCGTAAAGAACAATGGCGCCGGTATGCTCTTCAAACGTGTCGCTGTAGGCAGTCAACCCGTTCAAATCTTCCCGCAGATCAATACCATATTCCTTCTGGAGCCATTCGATCGCCCCACGCACGGCTTGCGGCTCCTCCTCACGCAACTTTTGGGCGAGCGAGGTATCGCGAAGCGCCTCAAAGTCGATGTGGAACACCCACTTCGCATCGGCCGAAACATGCTCGGGTTGGAGCGGAGCGGCCACCGCCAACGTTGAAGCCGCCAACCAGACCCATGCGAAAATTGCTGTCCGTTTCATAATGCACACCCTCCGAGATTGCGACGAGAGAAAAACCCATCACCAAAGTGTGCAAACGACATGCCGCCGCCCTGTGGCTGGCGCCCCGGTAACGTCGGCGTGCCGTTGACGACGAGGGTCCTCGCGGGGCGAAGACATAGCGTCCTTGCCAACGTTCCAGAAGCTCACCCGGACGCACGCTACGGTGCGGGCACGGAGAGTCGAGCGAACGAAACGAGATACCACACGGACGCCACGGGGCTTTTGCCCTTCGTCCCCGCGGCGCACTGCTTGATGTGTCTTAAGAGCCGGAGCACAGTTCCGTGGCAAAGAGCAGCCCCATGGCGCCGCCGCGGTCGTCGTGGCCGTTAATTGCCGGCCGGTCAAAGTAGTCTTGGAGTGTCTTCTGCTTGTTGGTGCCGGCGCACACGTTGACTAACCTGCCGTCGGGGCCTGTCCGCTCGTTGATAGCTCGCCAGGCGCGCTCGACCACCGGCTGATATTCGTCGCGCAAGAGCCAGCCTCGGCGAATGCCGCGTTCGATCGCGAAGCCGATCATGCAGGTGCACGAGTATTCATCGTAGCTCTCGGGATGATCAATTACCTGATGCCAGCAATGGGTGCGAGGATCCTGGTGGGGTTTCAAGGCCGCCATATGTTGCTGGAACGATTCGATCAGCGTAGGACGCGCGGGATGATCCTCGGGCCAATCGCTTAAAGCCAACGCCAAACCCAGCGCCGGGAATCCGTTGCCTCGGCCCCAAGCCGCCTCGCATAGGGGCGAATGGCGATACAGCCCGTCGGGCCGCAGACACAGCCGACGCATCGAAGCAAAGTGCCCGGCCGCGGCGTCGAAGTACTTTCGTTCTCCCGTGAGCCGGCCGGTCGCCGCGAGAATTGGTCCGGCCATGAACACCGCGTCGCTCATCTCGTTATGAAAGGGCATGATGGGCAAGGCAGCGCCGCTTGCATCGAAAATTTGGTCTGCGGCATTCCGGCACAAGGCGATCCAGCGGTCGCGGTCCGGCCCTTCGGCCCGCTGGGCCAGTGCGGCAAAGATCAGGTGTCCCGCCTGTTCGCTGCCAGATTGAGGAACCGGCGATTTCTCTCCACGCAAGTAGGGAGCGACAATCCGATGAACTTCTTCGGCGTATTTTGGATCGCCCGTCACTTCGCTAAGGCGCAGTTTGGCGACCAGCGGTAATGCGGGAATATACGCGACAGTGTCGAGCTTCTTGCCGTACACGGCGGCCAGTTGCTCCGCTACCTGCCGGGGCGTACGGTGTAACGAACCGGGCAACTTGTCGTCGGCCGCGCCCTCTTGTCCGATAGCCACGCCACAGGCAAGCGCGATCATCGCCGCTTTCATTCCTGCCAACCAATTCGCCATACGTTCACCTCCACAATCTTCACGGGACTAACGGCAAGAGTATAACTTCGATTCGCCACTGTAGCGGCGCACTCCCATCGTTTTTTGGTGAGCAATCCGCGCACAACTTTGGCGTGCATCGCGTCTCGCGCGGCTCACCGGCTTGGTAAGGTCGGTTGTGGCGTCCCTGCGGAAAGGCTGTTCCTGGTGGCGCTTACCGCAGATTACACTAGTGCGGCATGGACCCACTTGGCCTCTGAACGCGAAAGGGGAAGAACATGCGCTGGACCATGACGACCGCCTTTTTCCTGGCAGCGGGAGCGATCCTTACGGCGTCGAGCGCCCGCGGAGACGATCCCGCCTTGGGTGAAGCGCAGCGAACAGCCATTGCCGAAGTCGATCGGCACGCCGAAACAATTAAAGCCGTGAACCGAGCACTGTGGGAGTTCGCCGAGGTAGGGCTCGAAGAACACCGCTCTAGCGAACTTCTGGTAAATAAGCTCAAGGACGCTGGGTTCACCGTGAAGACCGGAATCGCGGGCATGCCTACGGCCTTTGTCGCCACTTATGGATCAGGAAAGCCCGTGATTGGCATCCTGGCTGAGTACGACGCTCTGCCGGGCCTGTCACAAAAAGTCTCGCCCGAACGTGAGCCGGTCAGGGAAGGGGCGCCAGGTCACGCCTGCGGTCATTCCGGATTGGGAGCAGGAGCTCTGGGAGCAGCGCTGGCCGTGAAAGCCGCCATGGAGGACCACGGCTTGGAAGGAACGCTTCGGCTTTATGGCACGCCCGCCGAAGAGACGGTCATCGGCAAGGTCTATATGACTCTGGGCGGCGTGTTCGACGACCTGGACATTTGCCTTCACTGGCACCCAGGGGACGAGAACGCCGCTTGGTCGGGAAGCAGCAAAGCGTTGGTTTCGGCCAAGTTCACCTTTCGTGGCACGCCGGCGCATGCGTCGGTCAGTCCTCATGCGGGACGAAGCGCTCTGGATGCGGTCGAATTGATGAACGTAGCCGCCAACTTCATGCGGGAGCACGTGAAGGAAGATGCTCGGTTGCATTACGTGATCGTCGACGGCGGCGGCCAACCGAACGTGGTTCCGCCTACGGCGACTGTGTGG
>CAYWIS010000149.1:12851-15462 GCA_964458385.1 uncultured Pirellulaceae bacterium | reverse complement strand
AGGAAGGTTACTTCGCGGGCCACCGTAGCCAGCGGGTCTTGAGCTTCCAGCCGCGTGACCGCCAGGTTTTGCGCCCCCGATTCGCCCAGATCAATCAGGACCAGGGTCGCGCGGTCAGCCAAGTTGGCAATGCGCTGGCGAAAGTCGTCGCCTTCGGCCACGTCCCAGGTCGTTTCACCCAGGTCGGTTAAGAAGCAGACCTTGTTTTGCGTTAGCCGGGGATGATCGTTTGCGGCTGCGTCGAGAATTTTCTCCACCTCGGCCAGCGAGGCCAAGAGGTTCGCTCCGCTGTGCAAGGGATATAGGGCCTGGATTTCGGCAATCACATCTTGCGGATCGAACGCAGGATCGGGAATGATCACCCGCGGCGGTTCGGCCATGAGCACCAAGGTGAAGCCGTCGCCTTGCCGGGCGTTTTCAACGACCTCAATTGCCAGCTTCTTGGCGGCCTCAAACCGCGACTCATCTTCGCGGCGATGCTCCATGGAATACGAACCATCGAGCACCAGCACGGTATGCGTCTGCCCGCCCCCGGCAAGCGAGCCGCCCAAGAACGGCGCTGTGGAGCAACCTGGTTCGGCCAACGCCACCGCTAAGAGGAGCAGCACCGCCACCCGCATTGCCAGAAGCAGAAGTTGTTCAATGCGAATGCGGCGGGAGTTCTTCTTCATCGCCCGCAGCAGGAACTCCATGGCGGCCCACGTTGTCTCGCGGTACCGCCGCTTGCTCCACAGGTGGATCAGAATCGGAATGACCGCCGCCAAACCCCACAGCAGCATCAGCCAACTAGCGAACGGGCCAAGAGCGAGGAGCGACGGCATGAGGAAGCAAATCGTGAGTAGCAAGTAGCAAAACGGAAAGAGCAACGGCTAGAAGGGGCGTTCCCGCGATGAGACCTCGGCATGATGCCTGGCGTGAAGTGGCCGGTCTGGCTTGCGCACGCGGTTCATATTTAACAATTCTCCTTCCCTTCGGTGCAGGCGGTCCAAGGCAGGTTGCAACTCGCATCGAACGATGCCGAACTGCCGAAGCCGCTTGAAATCGTTTGCCCAGCAATCAGCGCAGACGCCCTTTCGTTGCTGGACGAGTTGCGCGAACTCGGGCGAAAGCGTGTTCGACATGGTGCTTGTTGTGCGAAACGCCGCGGAGCAACGTTACACTCCATTGTAGGCGGGACGGCGGCGAAATGAATCCCAGATGGAAGCCAGAAGAAAGCGTGTGACGTGCAAAGGCTAATCGTCGGGGACGAAGAAGCCACAGTAGATTTCGCACTGCGGCGACGCACGCTTGAGTCTTTTTACCCCTTCAGCCGTCACCCTCGTATCGGCGACTTCCACCGCGGTGAGTTCCGGTAACGCGGCCAAATGCTCTAGTCCCGCATCGGTAATACGTGTGCCATTGAGGCCGAGGGTTCGGAGTGTGGGTAAGTCCTTGAGATACCGCAAGCCAGCATCGCTGATTCGCGTGTTCTTGAGATTCAAATGCCGCAGTTGCGGCAACGCCTTGAGGTAAGGTAACGCATCGTCGGTTACATCCGTTTCCTCCAAGGCCAAGTCTTGCAAGTTGGGTAGTCCATGGAAATGCCGGAAACCTGCCCCCGTAATTCGCGTGGCCCCAAGATCGACAAAGCGGAGTCGGGGTAAGTTGCAAAGATGCTCCAAGGCCCTATCGGTCACTTGGGTTTGATCGAGGTACAGCACTTCCAGATCGTTCAACCCTTGGATATGGCGCAATCCTGAACCCGTAATCGGCATGCCGCTAAGGAAAAGGTGTTGAAGGTCGGCCAGTTCTTTGACAGGCTGCAATTCAAGATCGGTAACCCCGCCAATGGCGTCTGAAAAATCGACCTGAAAAACCCGGGCCCGCCCCACCATCGCTTGCAGCCAAACGCCTCGCGGCGATTCTTCTCCAACAAATTCATTGCCGCTCTGGTCTGTTTGGTCTTGGAAGTAAAGGACCTGCCCTCCCGCCCGCCGGAGCGCCGCAACCGCCAGCTCTTGCCGTTGGGCCTTGTGCAGTCTCACTGCGATCCAACCCATGCCCGTGGTCGCCAGGATCATCAGCATGAGGAGCGTCCGGAGACGGAACTGAGGTTTGTGCATAGAGGCGTTCATCGCGCCGGGATCATACAAGCAACGGACCGATGGCGGCTTCGGTAACCTCGTTCATTCCGCTTACGCGTGGTGCGGCTTCCCAAGGCGGCAGACCGGTTGGCCATCAACATCGGCTTTTGATCTATCGGGGCGCGGGCCGACGTGAAGATATGTTGCAACTTTCGCGCTCCTTGGCTTGGCCTTCTAATCCGCCATCACTTCACCTTGGCCGCCCGCTCGGCCAAGTAGCTCGAAAGCGCCACGTCGAACGGCCGATCGGTGCGCATTAGCTGATAATCCATCTGGTGCGCCCGGCAACCTTTTTGTACTGCGGTAAGGAAGCGATTGAACTCGTCGAGGTAGGCCCGGCGCAGCGAGCGGGGATCGGTCACTACCTCGGGCATTTGCTCTAATCCCTTAAACAGCGTTTGCTCGCGGAAGGGGAAGTCTAACTCGGCGGCGTCCAGCACGTGCGACACGACCACATCGTGCCGCCGATGGCGAAAGTGCTTCAGCCC
>CAYWIS010000149.1:3276-12841 GCA_964458385.1 uncultured Pirellulaceae bacterium | reverse complement strand
CATCGAGGCGGGGTCGTCAAACAAATCGCTAAATAGGATCACCACGCCGCGTTTCTTGAAGCGTTCGGCCAACTCGTGAAAGATGGGGCCGGTTGCGGTCTTGTGGTCCGTTTCGGCTTCCTCCAGGACGTGGAGAATCTGCTTAAGTTGCTGCGGCGTGCTGCTGGGGCGAACGTACGTGCGCACCTCACGATCGAACACCGCCAATCCCACGGCGTCTTGCTGTTGGAGCACCAGCCAGGCTAAGGCGGCGGCCATGCACTGGGTGTATTCCCACTTGGAAAGCGGCGAGTCGGGGCCGCGGTACTGCATGCTCTCGCTGGCGTCGACCACCAGGTAGCACAGCAGGTTCGTTTCATCTTCGTATTGCTTGAGGTAGAACTTGTCGGTTCGACCGAAGACCTTCCAGTCGACGTACCGAAGGTCGTCGCCGGGCGAGTACTCGCGGTGTTCGGCGAACTCGATCGAAAAGCCGCGGTAGGGGCTACGGTGCAGGCCCGCGACGAAGCCTTCGACAATGTGCCGCGCACGCAGCGTCAGCCCCTGCAGCTTAGCTAGCGTCCGCGGATCTAAAAACTTGGGGGAGCTTTCCGCCATCGGGTGTCTCGGCTTCGTCGGAAACAAGATCGATAAGCCGCCGCACGATATCATCGGCGGTTACGCCTTCGGCGTCGGCGGCAAAGTTGGTCTTCAAGCGATGCCGCAGCACCGGCAGCGCGACAGCGCGAATGTCGTCATGCTCCACCGCCCGCCGCCCGTGCAGCACTGCACGGGCTTTGGCGCCAAGCACCAGGTATTGGCTGGCGCGTGGGCCAGCGCCCCACTGTACGTACTCGCGCACAAAGTCGGGGGCTTCCGGTTTGTCGCGGCGGGTGAGCCGCGCCAGTCGCAGCGCGTACCGGGCAATGTGATCGGCCACCGGAACCTTGCGCACAATGCGGCCCAACTCCACAATCTGCTCGGCGTTTAAGGTGGGGGTTATGTGGGCTTCCAGGTCGGCCGTGGTGCGGCGAACGATTTCCAGTTCTTCGTCTTCGTCGGGATAATCCACAAGCACCATGAACATGAAGCGGTCCAGTTGCGCTTCGGGCAACGGATAGGTGCCTTCCTGTTCAATGGGGTTTTGTGTCGCCAGTACAAAGAACGGCTCGGGCAACGCATGCCGAACGCCGCCGATGGTGACCTGGTGCTCCTGCATCGCTTCCAAGAGCGCCGCTTGCGTCTTGGGAGGCGTCCGGTTGATTTCGTCGGCCAGAATCACGTTCGCGAACACCGGCCCCCGAATGAACCGAAGTTCACGGTGGCCCGTGGAACGATCTTCCTGAATGACCTCGGTTCCGGTGATGTCGGAGGGCATTAAGTCAGGGGTGAACTGGATGCGGTTGAACTGAAGCGAAAGTGAGTCGGCCAAGGTGCGAATCATCAAGGTCTTGGCCAGCCCCGGTACGCCCACCAGCAGACAGTGTCCGCGCGCAAAGAGCGCAATTAGCAACTCCTCGAGCACTTCCTTCTGGCCGACGATCACCTTAGACAACTCGCCGGTGATTTGGCGATACGCTTCGTGCAGCCGTTCGACGGCGGCCAGATCATTTTCTTGGAGCATAAGACGAAGGACGAAGATTAAAGGTCAGCGGACGAACGGGGGCAAACTACCAATTGTGTTCCATGGGCGTTTTGCCCCAAATGCTTCGTCCTAGTTATTCGCCAAAGGCGATCAAGTGTTGTGGGGTGGCTAGCAGCAATACGCCCTGGGCGATTGTCAGGTTCGCGCCCTGTAGGGGGAGGCCGCGCACCCGGGGGCCCAGGTCAATCTCGCGCTCACGGACGGCTTGCCAACGAGCGCCCGTGTGGCGGAGTTGTTGGCGGATGACTTGGATGGCCAGGCGCCCCGTACGGCTGGCCGCATCGGTGTTCGTTTGCGTGGGCCAGTAGATCAGGTCGCCCGCCAGGACGCCCCGTCCCAAGCCGTGAGGATCGGGCAAAGCCGCATTGGGCGCTAGCGAGCCATTCTCAGGAAAGTGCGCCCGCAGCCTCCCCGTGTGTGCGTTGATCCAATACAGGTACTTTCCACCTGCAATCAGGTGATCGTTCGCTACGCCTAGTAAATGAGCGACGTCGGGCGTGCCGCCGATGGGCGTGGTCCATACCATTTCGCCGCTCATGGCGTCCAAGGCGAAAATCTGTTCGGCGTCGATGGGGAACGTCAGCACAAGCCCCTTATGCGCCACGCATGGATTTAAATCGCGAAGATACCGAAGGTCTGGACCTTCATCGCCGCGGTGATGCGAGATACGTGGATACCGCGTGATCCACTGAATTTCTCCATCAGGAATCGATAGGGCCGCCACGACGCCCAGATTCGAGTTGTAGTACAACCTGCCCTCGGAAAGCGAAAGCAAGTTATGCGTAATTTCTTGTCGTTGACCGCGGCCAAAGGTTTCAGCAGAGGCGATCTTGCGCCGCCAGAGTCGCTCGCCCGTGCGGATGTCGAAGCAGGCGACATACGCGACGGCCCGAATTTCGCTCTGCCGCATCGCCACGTAAAGACGCTCGCCGTCGGTGACGGGCGTACCCTCAAACGCCCAGCTTGGTCCATCGGGCCGAATGTCGTCGTGCAGCAGTTTGAACGAGGCGAGATCTAAACTGACCAAGTAACCCGGCTGCCGGGCCGTGAGTGACTCGGCTACCTCGCCGGTGATGGGCGAGCCCATGCGCGCCACGAGCCGATTCTCGTGCACGGTGAGCGTAAACCGCGGCGCTCCCAGACGCGCGGCGCTGCTAAGTGACGAATCAAAAGCGAACGGTCCCGATTGCCGAGGTACGTAAATCGCCCCTGCCTGCCGATCGTCCAGCCCCAGTGGAACGGCAGGCTCACCATTGTCTAACCGTAATGCGTAGATGTGCCTCCAGTCGTTGAACAGCACCATGTCGCCAACGACTACCGGATGATAACTAAGCACCGGAATGGGCGGTTGGTTGGAGTCGGACGCAGAGGCGTTTTCGCCAGGAACGAGTGATTGACTGCCGTCGATCGTGAATCGCTTGTCAAACGCGTGCACCCACAAAGGGCGCCCCGCAAGATCAACTTCTTTCGCCGCCTTGCGGTTTCGGTCTTGCGACCCCGCGAACGTTGGCCAATCGGGAGGAGGCGGCAGCTCGGCCCAGGCGCGGCTTTCTTTCAGTAACGCGGTAAGCAGATCGACGTACCGGCCCGTGCGACCGCCGATGGCGCCTTCGGCGTCGGGATGCAATCGGGCCAAGATTGCCAGCTCAATTTCCGCCCGGTCCGGCGAGCCTTCGAGAATCGAAGCCAAAGTCAACCGGGCGCGTACATCGGCCAGATTGAGGTCCGTGTCGGGATACACGTACCAGACTCCCGTTGTCGTGGGGTTGGTCAGCGCCGGCGCTAGGGCGTCCCAATGGGCGTCCAAGTCTAGGTCGACCAACGTGCTCCACAGGGGACGGGCGGGCGTTGCCTCGCCGGCCGGAGAACGCAGCAAGGGGCTGATACGCTCCCACAGCCCCCGGGCAGTGGCCACGTTGCCACGCTCCAATTCAATTTCGCCCAAAGCGAATAAGGCGTCGTCGGCGTAACTGCTGGCGAACATGTGCCGAACGATGCGGCGAAGCAACGCGGCGTCGTTGCGGGCTACGCCTTGTTTGAGCCACTGCTGTGCAAGGGGATCGACACGGCGACGATAAATTGCCAGCGCCTCGGGCGCTTCGGTTGCCAGTTGGGCCAGCCGCATCTGGCAGTAGGCGCTCACCGGAATGTAAACGGCGTACGGGGTTGGCTCTGCGGCGCCGTAGTTAGCGGGGATAACGCGGTCGCTCTCTTCTTCGATCAAGCGGCGAAAAGTGTCGATCGCCTCGTCCCACTGCTCGTTTCTCAGGAACGCCTCTGCCCGCTCCAAGTCGCGGCGAGTGGCGCTGGCTGCCTCGTTCAGTTCAACGGTGAACGTTGTTACTTCATCAACAAGAGCCGGATTGACCGGCTGAGCCCACGTCGGCCTGGCGAAAAGCCCAGCGGTTATCGCGATCGTCGCCAGTGCGGCGTAACGGAGCAAAATCATGCGGCGAGCAATCAACGGACAAGCGGCAGGTACAACGGATGGCGCAAAGGCGTCACCCACCCTGTAAGTATAGATGGCGCCGGGCAGCGAAGAAAGAAAGGGACGCGCCAACGCCTGGCGTATCGCTCTAGATTAAGCGACTACACAGCGTGTTTTTCCAGCCGGGGCGCAAATGTGGCATTTATCGGCCACCGGGGCCTGCCGCGTAACCTTCCACAAAACGCCCCAGTGTGAAAGCGGCGGCGCCGAATACCAGCATAAGCAGCATATCGGCCAGACCTGAATCCCGGCCCAGCGCGCCACTCAATTCTAGCAGCATCGCGACCGGCAATAGGATGAGTCCCACCAGTTGCAGCGCTTTGCCCAGGAATCGCATAATCGCAGTTTCAAGTACTTTGCCAGAACACAGGGAGATCCGCCGCCCGAACAAGCGCCGTCCACAGAGCGAGGGGCTCGCTCGGCAACGCGAGCTTTCACCCGATGATCCGATTGCCGAATCGGGCTCGTGCGGTTTGCCGACGGGCGACTTCTTCCCAGCGCGGAAACAAGCGACCATTGTTACGCGACCTATCATACTTGCCGCCGGCGCATCGGCCCACGGGGGCGAACGCATGAGATACTGGACCATCTTGGGACGATGCCTGCGGCTGCGTTGTCCGGTGTGTGGACGCGGAAAGCTGTTCAAAGACTGGCTTTCCATGTACCAGCAATGCTCCCACTGTGGCGCAAGCTTTGAGCGGGAACCGGGATTCTTCCTGGGGTCCATCTACTTCAACTACGGCCTTACGGCGTTGGTGGTGGCGATTGCCTACCCGGTCTTGCTGTTCAAGGGGCTCGCTTCGCACGAAACGCTGATTGTGGGCACGCTTGCCTTTGTCGTGCTATTTCCGCTCTGGTTCTTTCGTTACGCGCGGGCGCTTTGGTTAGGATTTGACCAATACTGGGACCCTCGCCCCGGCGAAACAGGAACAGGGCGCGAACCTCCTATAAGCAAGTGACGCGGCGCCGTATCCGTAGTGTTGGAAAGTGTGTGGCAAGCAAGAGAAGATTGGGCGACGATCTGGCTGCTCGCTTTGGGCGAGGCCCGCGGTTTACACTTCCACCGGCTGACGAGTCTCGACCACCGAGGAGATGCGTGGCATAGCGGCCGCCTCACGCAATTTTTGCAGCTTCGCTTTGCGAATCTCCCACCAGAACAACGTCGCCATGCCGCTGAGAATCAGAAACGGCATGGACATCATGAAGAGGATGCTCCAGAAGTAACCGCGCACCATATTGGCCCGCGCTGGATCGCTTTGGGCGAGCGACTCTTTGCACGTGGGGCAGGCCCACGCCGCCGTCTCAAGGCAAACAACGCACGCGACCGCCACGAGCATTGTCAGGGCGAAATCTCGAAGTCGCGCCGCCATGAGACTACTCCTTTGAGGATCGTCGTTGTCAATCAACCGCCCTCTGTCCGCGATTATACGTAATCCTCAGACGGGTGGGTATAGCTGATATACCATGAGGTACACCGCCACGCCGGTAATCGACACATACAGCCAGATCGGAAAAGTCCACCGTGCCAACCGGCGATGACGAGGGCGCAGTTCCGTGTGATGCTCGCAACGCAGCCCGGTCCAGATTGTCGCTAGCGCCAGGAAGGGCACGGCGGCTGCCAGCACAATGTGCGACAACAATATGAAGTAGTAGGTATATCGGACGGCGTTGGGGGGATACGTGGGAAACTTCGTACTTTCGCCGCCCCGCACAACCATGTGATAGTACAAATAGCAGGCCAGAAACGTCACCGATACGGCAAAGCACGCCAGCATGGTCCATTTATGGCCCGCCTCGCGCCGCTGTTTGATGAGGACATAGCCCAGAATCAACAGCACCGTGGCAAGCGCATTGAGCGATGCATTAACGTGCGGCAATAAATAACCACCCTCAGACATACGTGCTCCACGAAAAAACGGCCGCTAGGCCCGTCCCCCTGGGCGCAGTTGAGACGCCGTGTTCCAGTCCGAGCGTTACGGTGTGGCGGACTCCTCGGGTTCGTAACGGTAGAGCGAGGCATCGAGCGTGGCGGCCGGCTCGTCGTCGGCGGCTTCCTCCTCCTCTAAATCGGGCGTGGAGGCAGGTTCTTCTTCTTCGGCTGGCTTCTGGGGTTTTTCGGCTGGCGGGATCGACCCGTCTAATAATCCACGAATCATCTTCTTCAACTGATCGATCTCGACCGCATTATCCCAGTTGAAGTAGCCACGCACCACGCCGTTCTGATCGACCAGAATCAACTTTTCGGTATGCCCCTTGGGCAGGACCGTAACATCGAAGACTTCCCGGCCGATGTACGTGATGTAGGTCAAATCGCCCGTTAGGAACTTCCAGTCGTCGGGGTCGGCGTTAAAGCTACGGGCGTAACCCGCTAATTTCTCCGGAGTGTCAGTTTCCGGGTCGCAGGTAATGCTGAGGAATTTGACTCCCTGGGAGCCGAACTCGCGCTCCAGCTCGGCCACGCGCGAGGTCTGTTTGCGGCAGTTCGCAGGACAGGTTGCGAAGAAAAAGTTGGCAATCCAGACCTGGCCTTCCAAGCTTTTCGAGTCAAACGGCTGCCCAGTGCGGTCAATCAACGTAAAGTGTTCGATCGGCTCTCCGGGCTCCCAATTGGTTGCAGCGGGCGAAGCCACTTGCGCCGCCTGATGCGCAGCATCGCTCTGTTGGGCATGCCGGCGCGTGATCGCAAACAGCGTTAGACCGGCCACCAAGAACAACAAGCCCGAGAAGAAAAAGATCGCTTTACTCATCACATGAACCCAAGCATCGGTAAACGCTTTGGCGACCGGCGCGCCCAGCGAAAGGGCCGCGCAAGGCGTATAGATTTACGACAATAAGTCTCCCGTCGTGCGCCGGCCGGCAATCCGCCATGCTCCTGTAAACGCAACGATGGCGAATACCACTGTTACGATCCAACAAACAGGCAAGGACGGCGTCCAAAACAACTGCGTATCTATCGCTAACGACGACGAGTCGCCCCAATACAGCGACTGCCGCACGCCGCTCACCGCATAGGTTAGCGGGTTAGCGCGCATCGCCACGTGCATGAACCACTGACTCCAGGGGCCGCCGGCACTCACCGCGGGCACGGGAAAAAACGCGCCCGAAAGCAGCCACATCGGCATTAAGAGAAGGTTCATAATGGCGTGAAAGCCCTGGGTGGAGTCCATGCGCCAAGCCAACACAAACCCTAGCGAGGTGAGCGCCAAGGCGGTGAGTGTAAGCAGCACGGCCAGAGCCAGGAACGAGGCAGGCGTAATTGCTACCTCTAAGGTTAGGGCAAGCACCAGGAAGATCAAGCCCTGAAACACTGCAATGGCGGCGCCGCCGGTCACTTTGCCGAGCACCATCGCCCACCGCGGCGCTGGCGCTACTAATACCGATTGCAAGAAACCCTCTCGGCGGTCCTCAATCACCGAGATCGTGGCGAAAATCGCGGTAAACAGCAGGATCAACACCAGCGTGCCGGGGAAGTAGTATTCCAGGAAGGTTGGGCCTTGCTCGCCGGTGGGCGACAACCGGAACGAACGCTGCAACCCGGCGCCAAACAGCAGCCAGAATAATAGCGGTTGCCCGATTGCCCCAATCACCCGGTTTCGTTGGCGAAAGAACCGCACCACCTCGCGCTTCGCCAGAGCCCAAGCAGCTACCATCGAAGTGGAGGTGAAGGAGTCCATGGGAGAATTGCGAATCCAGGGATTGGTAATCTAACGCCCTTTTGTGTTGCTCGCCGCATTGGCGGGTGTTTCTTCTCCGCGCCAGAACCGATGGCCGGTCTTCTCAATGAAGACGTCTTCCAACGTCGGTTTTCCCAAGCGAATGGCCGAAATCCGATCAGGGAAGGCTTCCATCAGACGAGCGATCCATTGGTGACCTTGGGGCAGCTCTAGCCGTACGGAGCCATCGACGACCGAAGCCGCTACCCCGAAGCGGTCATGAATGGCGCCGGCAAGCTCTTGAGGCAGTTCCGTTTCGATGGTAATGGAATCGCCGCCGACCGACGCCCTGAGGGCTTCGGGCGTGTCGAGCGCTACGAGTTGACCTTGGTTCAAAATGGCGATACGGTCAGCCCGGTCGGCTTCCTCCAAAAGATGGGTCGTCAAGACGACGGTAACATCTTGCTCATCACGCAGACGGCGCAGATAACGCCACAGGTCGCTCCGCGCACCGGGATCCAAGCCAGTGCTGGGCTCGTCAAGCAACAGCAATTGGGGGCGGTGAATTAAGCATTTGGCCAACTCCACCCGTCGCCGCAATCCGCCCGAAAGCGTTTCCACCAGGTCGTTAGCTCGGTCCGCCACACCCAAGCGGTCGAGCATTTCGGCGGCGCGCTGACGCGCCGTTGCGCCGGTTAAGCCGTACAGCGCTGCCTGGTAGCGGAGGTTTTCCGCCACGGTGAGCTTCTTATCGAGGCTTGGCGCTTGGAAGGCGACCCCTAGCGATGTACGTACCCGGCGCGACTCGGCGGGGAGGACGCAACCCAGTACTTCGACACGGCCCGTCTGAGCGGGAATGAGTGTCGAGAGCACCCGAAACAGCGTTGTCTTACCGCCGCCATTGGGACCGAGAAAGACGAAGATCTCGCCTCTCTCAATGGTCAGGTTCAAATCGCGCAGGGCCGCCCGGTTGCCGTAATGATGGGAAAGCGACTCGACACGAACCGCCGGGGTCAATGCTCGCCTCCAGACCGCGGTGGGGAGCGGTCTTGATGTTCGCCCGCCGCTTCCAATTCGTAGTCTTCTTCCGGTTCGTTCCGCGGCGTGGCGGCGTGCAGCCAACGCTCCTCGTTGTAGTGCCGGGTGCGATAGCCAATATCGGGCACCAACATGCACATCAGAAAGACCGACATCATCATGGCCGGGAAGGTCAACACGTATTTCCAGTTGGCCTCCCACAGCAGGTGCATGAAAAACAACATGACGAGCAGCGCCTTGGCGCACGAAACGGCCATCATTAGCGCCCGGCTAACTTGGGTGCTAAATATCTGATCCCACCACGAAAAATAGGTGAGAAACGAAATGGTCGTCAGCACGCACAGCGCCACGAACACGTAAATGTACTTCTTCACGCCGCCGTGTTCGCCATGATAGCCCGGGTTGCCGTGACCAGGCTCAATTTGGCCATGTGTACGTTGTTCCACCATGGGGTGACTCCGAAGCTCAGGCCTGCGGTTGCGGCCTGCGTTGACTGGTTTATGTTGCCGGCAAGCCGGCGGGGCAGGTGTTTAGGAACCGCTTGGGCGCCGTCGACGGCCGGGACTTTGCCTGGCGCCGACGGCTCGATGAACATCCTGCGCTTGTTAGAACAGATACAACAACGGAAACAAGAAGATCCACACTAAGTCGACAAAGTGCCAGTACAGGCCGATGTTCTCGACGAAATGGGCCATGGACGCGTTAAACACCGCTCCGCGCACGAGAGGATACGCAAAGAAAATCAGGCCTACCAGCACGTGA
>CAYWIS010000149.1:0-3266 GCA_964458385.1 uncultured Pirellulaceae bacterium | reverse complement strand
AATCGCATGAAACCCCGTCAATAGGAAGTAGGTACTGGCCCACATGTTGCCGCTGGGGATCACAAAGGGCAACTTGATCCAATCGTAATGCCCATTGACGCCGTGCTCCATGGCCTTCAGCTCGGGAAGGATTGTGAGCCGGCCTTGAATTTGCGTGCGGCGATTCTCCAAGGCCAACTTTCGTTCAGCCAAAGCCGGATCAACAGCGGCCGCCTCTGGTTCCTCTTCGGCCTCGCCTTCTGCATCGGTAGCAGGCGGGCCTGAAAGCCGCTGTTCGATCTCATCCACCTCTTTGTCGAGCTGCGCCAGTTCGCGATTCAGGGTTCGCTCCTCGTGGTTCAGGAGCGCCACGTATTGATCGTGATGATGATGGTGCTGCACAGTCAGCGCGAGCAGGCTCAGCGCGGCCACCGCATCCGCCGGATTTTCAGCCAAAGCGGCGCGATGCTGCGCCCAGCCGACGACGTTCTCTCGCAGATTATTGACGATTTGAAATTGCTCTTGGTCTTCGGCCGAAAGCTGCCCGTCTTCGTCGCGGCGCGATTCGATCTCTGCCGCCTTCGCCTTGAGCGTTTCGTCTAGATGCGATGCGAAATACACGTCGGGCTTTTCGTGCAGCAGACTCCGCGGCTTGGCGGGATAGATGCCGTGGTCAAACTTGGAGGAGTACTCGTACGCCTTGATGCCAAGAAAAACGCTTCCCAAAAGGAAGGTCAGTGCGAACCACCTCTTCGCCTTGTCGGGCTGGTTGGCTTTGCACGCCTCTAACGAAAGTACAATCGTGACCGAGCTGCAAATCAGCACGAAGGTGTTGAGCGCGCCAATCCATTCCACCAGGTGTACGTCTTCGGGCGTTGGCCATGTTCCAGAGGGGGCGCCGAAGCGGATCACGATATACGTGCCGATCAACGCCGAGAAGAACATGATCTCGGTCGAAAGGAACAGCCACAAAAACAACTTGCCGTTATTGAGCGGCAAGGCGGGCTGGTACTCCAATTTGACGTGCCCGTGATGATCGTGACCGTGCCCATGCGCGTCGTGCGCAGCGTGGGGATCGTGGGCGTGTGTGGTATCGGCCATAAGGAGTTATTTAGGTCAACGGCGTCAATAACAGGAGACCCAGCAAAGCCGGGAGGTAAACTAACGAGGCGTGCAGGAGCCGACGGGCCGATAGTTCGTCGCGCGTGGTGGCGAACGTCACGGCTGCGGCCAACTGGAAGACTCCCAGAACTATTGCCCCAAAGGCGTACACCGTGGCGCCGGGGGAGAATATCGCGGGGGCGACGCTCACCGGCGTGAGTGTCAAAGCCGTGGCGACCGCCAACACACCGGCCCGGCGTCCTGTGGGATCAACCACCGTAAGCATCTTCATTCCGGCTCGTGCGTACTCTTCACGGTAAAGCCAAGCGATCGCCATGAAGTGCGGAAATTGCCAGAGGAAAAGGATCAGGAACAAAGCGACGGCGCGGACATCCCACTCGCCGCCAACCGCCGCCCAACCCATCCAAACCGGCATAGCGCCCGCCACGGCGCCGACATGGGTGTTCAGCGGCGTGCGAACCTTTAAGGGCGTGTAAGCCGCCGCATATAGCACCCACGTAGCCAGGCCCAGCGCCGCCGTAAGCAGGTTGGTCAAGAACGCCAGGTACACCAACCCTGCCAGCAACGTGACGGCTGCAAACCAGAGCACTTCCGCCTCGGTCAATCGACCCGAAGGAAGCGGCCGTCCGCGAGTACGTTTCATGCGCGCGTCGCGGTGACGCTCCAGCCACTGATTCACCGCTCCCGAACTGGCGGCGACTAAGGCCGAACCAATCAATCCGTGCAGGAGCGCCGCGATATCGGGCGCGCCCCAACGTGCGGCCCATGCCGAAACCGCCACCACAATCAGCACCAGCGCCGCAATGCGCGGCTTGGTAAGATCTAGAAAAGCCTCTGCCCGCATCAACCACGCCGAACGGTTATCGACCACCAGGGCCGACTCGCACACCGATACCGATGCGGTGGGCGGCAACAGGCCCGACGAAGAGGTCGGCCGGCGCGAGCTTTCGCCCGAGCCGCCGCTCCCCGAAATCACACATTGGGAATCGGCAGAAAAGCACGGCTGCTTTTCGCCACCGTTTGTATCGAACACGCTCATGCGACCGTTTCTGTTGCGGGAGGTTGAAGCGAGACGGACTCCGAAACCAGCGACTCCGTTTTCCGCGGCGCCAGCCGCAAAGCCCGCAGGGCCAGGGCCACCGACACCGCTAGAATCAACGAACCGCCCGCGGTATGGGCCGTGACGGTCAGCGATTGCAGCATCCCTTCATTCTCGATGGTAAAGCCGCCCAGCAACGCCGTACCCTCGACGCCCGTAGGAAGCGAATACTTGACGATCCACGTTCCCACACCCAGGGTTAGTTGCAGCGCGACCAAAATCGCCAAGATTACCGCCGGACGACGCAGCGGAGCCACGCCTCGGAAGTGGCGCAGCACGAACACGACGAGCAGCGCCGTATGCGCCACGACCGCCGCAGCGCCAAGCAAGTGAAAAATCAACGCAGCGCGAAAGTCCCCCACGCTAGCCGTTACCGGCATATGCCGTAGGTTAGCGCCAAGCACCAGTTGCAAGTAGGCCATGACCATGGTCAAGATCCCCAAGCGGTGCAGCTTACCCGCGTTCGGATGAGGCGGCATGGCCGGACCCGACCGCCACACGCGCGAAGTGAACACGGCCAGGGCAGTAGCGAGGGCAAAGAATACAGGCCCCAGGCATCCGTGAATCTTCGCCAGTTGTCGCTCATCTTGGACGACGCGCGCCCCTCCTAGCAGTCCTTGGACAATCACCAAAGCCAGCGCCGCAATGGTTAACCAGCGTAGCCAACGACGATCATCACACCACCAGGCCGTCAGCGTGAGACCGATCGTCAACATTCCTGCAAACGCCCCCAAAAGTCGGTGCCCATGCTCGATAAACAAGTCCCACGGGCCCGCAATCCAGGTGTCGATGGGGTAGAGAAACAAATTGTAGCCGTAAGTCGTCGGCCAATCGGGAACCGCCATGCCGGCGTCGTAGGTGGTTACCAGGCCGCCGACCCAAATTAAGGGAAAGGTCGCGCAGACTAGCGCTACCGCCATACGGTGCGGCCAAGGATTTACGCGCTGAAGGGAATCTTTCACAACTCTGCGAGCAACAAACGAAACGTAGCGATTACCATAACGCGCCCTGATCAGCCCACAGCGTTAGTGAGCCGGGGCCGGTTGTGGCGCGGCCGCTTGCTGGG
>CAYWIS010000148.1:15232-15513 GCA_964458385.1 uncultured Pirellulaceae bacterium | reverse complement strand
CACTGCCAGACCCGTGGTCCCCCAGCCGTACCTGCGGGCGCGCCCGGTCTGTAGCCAACTCTCGGCTATGGTCCGCGGAAGAGACGTTCGAGGGTTTTCTTCACGTCGGGACTGCTGTTTAGGCTCTTCTCGAGTAACTGGCGGGCGGCGTCGCCAACCATTTGCTGCGTGAACTGCTCTAGTCCACGACGATCGAGCTTCGGCGCCGTAAGCGAACCTCCAACGGGAATCTGGCGGGTCTTGCCACGGCACCCTGCAAGCAGCGGCTCTCGTTCGACCCA
>CAYWIS010000148.1:12879-15222 GCA_964458385.1 uncultured Pirellulaceae bacterium | reverse complement strand
ATCGGTATTTCGGCAATAAGATCGAGCGACTGATCCAAGCCCACGGAGCCTCGCGTGCGGATGGCGACATCCTTTGAAACCATTTGCAGGTCACGATGGTGAACACGTCCGTCAGCCATTTCAAATCCAATGGTCTGCTGCGGCATTTGCAGCCATACGTCTGCCCCAGCCGAAACGGCGCCAAGCGGTTTGCGTTCCACCGCTGCTTGGACTTGGTCGGCCCAAGTCAAAAACTGCCGCGAGAGCGATCCTGGCCCGACCTGGGCTGCATGCACGTGCATGACGCCCTGCACCGCGCTTTGCCACGGATTCTCAAGAGCAATCTGTGCGGGCCGTGTTAATTCAACCGAAAAGCGTCCTTCGGCCTGCGCAGCGTCAGCCACGAGGGGAGCCACGTACTTGAGCCAAGAATGGCACATCTCGGGCGAGATCCGCACATTCTGCAAGATCGGGCCAGCATCGACGACGAGCACCATTGGACTCGCGTTGACAAGCACTTTGGGGGCAGCCGTCAAGCGTCCTTCGCTTACGGGCAAGTCAAGCGGTCCGAAGGTCACTACACCATTGCGCAATTCGACGGGCGTTTCGCCAGCCCCAAGGCGAATTCCCCGATAGGCAATCGACGACCACGCAACGTTGGTGACCGCGTGCAGCTCGTTAGGAACAAAGGGCGCCGTCGCACCGGCGGACGATGAGGAAGTCGCCAAGAGCGGTCCTTGTATGGTGAAGGGGCGAGGCCCGCGCCCCGCCACCATCAGCCCGTCACCCACCCAAGGACGAAAAACAGCCGCCAGCTTGGCCAGGTCGTAATCGTATTGGCCCGAGAGGAGGAGATTACACGCTGTGGAAACTTGGGCGACGCGCCCCTGAGCGCGAACCTGGACGGCTTCTCCCGCAATCGTTACCTGCTGAACTTCGATTCCCTCGTTCTCGGAGTGGTAGTTTCCATCGAATGCCAGGCTCAACTTCGACTCACGCCACAAAGTAGACCAGGCGCCGCTTTGCGATACGGGAGCCGTCGGCGACCGTTGCGCCGTTGGAGCAACGAGAGTTTCGAAGGCAAAGTTCTCGATGTCTGACGCTCCTTGGATTTGAACCGCGGGGCCGGCGGACTGGATGCGCACGCGCCCCACCGCCATGCCCAGCATCTGCCAAGACGGCGGAGTCTTGGGGTTACGGAACCACTGAGAAACCCGCTGCAAGTCACCGCGAAAGTCAATCGCTGCGCTTGCCGCGATGTTTGTTGGCGGCAAATCGATCTGCACCCCCTCGGCACGGAAGGCCACCGTACTTGACGCCAACGTCGCCTGCTGCAGGGTCAATCGCGGAGGTTGCGCCATCCAAGTCAGATCTGCTTGGGTCTCAATGCGCGGTTCGCGAATGGTTAGTCCATGGCCTTGAAAATCGACAGGCTCAAGAACGGCCGTGACCTGTTGAAAATTTGCGTGCTCGGCCGATACTACGCCCCTGGCGGAAATCGCCATTCGGCCGTCGAGCTTCCAAGGTGGAAGTGTCAACAAGTTGGCTGCCCGCGGCAACCAAGTCGCAAACTCTCCTTGGGCCTCGATTTGCACCGGCCACGACGTCGCCTTGCCCAACGACTCGATCGGTTCCAAAAGGTGAAGCTTCGCGGAATCGTTACCGGCTTGGAGCTCCATTTGGGCGTGGTCAATGCGACGCACGCCATTTCGGTCCATTTCGCCCTGCGCCGAGAAACCGGCAATCAAGTGCGGTTCGCGCCACAGCCGTCGCCCTGGCGCTGACCATTGAAAATCGGTTAACCGCATTTGGCCATCGGCGGCGGTCTGTCCTGCCTCGGTGCGGCGCCATTGGATCTGCCCTTGAACCACGCCGCCGAATTCCATCTGGCCCAAATCGACAAACCTTCGCAGTTCGGTCAAAAGCTTGGACAAATCGCCTTCGAGCGAAAGGTTGCCGCGGTGCAACGAACCTTGCCCTTGAACGCGAAGAAAGTCCGACTCGCAGGTCAGTTGCTCAAGAACAAGCCCATCGGCTTCATCGCGCACGATAAATGCGGCAGACAACGGGCGTTCCCAGGCGACCGGCCGCCCTTGATGCATCGCGGCAAGCTGACTCGTTTCCAAACGCCCTTGCCATTGACGTGTTTGGTCCTCATCCGCCGTAGCACACGTGAGACGCACAATACCCGACGTTACCTGAAGCCCGTCGCGAAGTTGCAACGTCCGCGGCAAAAGAGCCGCCAGGCGAGCCAGATCCAGTTCGCCATTGATGTTGAACGTCGAACGGCGTAGTCCTGCAATCCATTGGCCGTCATGCAAGAGCGAGCGCGGGGCTGATCCCGAAATGCGAGCCAGACCGACA
>CAYWIS010000148.1:0-12869 GCA_964458385.1 uncultured Pirellulaceae bacterium | reverse complement strand
TGAAACGTAATCGCGTGGTCAGTTAACGCTACTTGGCCCGAGGCGGCAAGTTGGTGGAGGCGAACTTCGTCGTCCTTCAGATACGCCGGAACGCTCGCAGAGAGCTGCTCCACCACCGCGCGCTCCAAACGAATGCTTTGCCGCCCCGACTCGGTCAACTCGAATTCGCCCCGCACCGTGGCGCGACCAAACAGTTTCGCGGCGATCCCCCAGCGCGTGGCAACTGCGGTGAGCGCCGCCATGGGTGCTCCATGCACTCCCACTTTCCCTCGCCCCACGCCCCAGGAGCTAGCGTCGGGCCGCCAATCAGCGTTGACCTCCACGGCGCCTTCCGTAGCGCCGTCGGAAAGGTTTCCGGTAAGGCGAACTTGGTAGCTTCCGTTACTGTCGGCCGGAACGGCGATCGAGGCGTCGATGTGGCTCAAAGTGATCTGTGACGGGTTGGCCGGTTGCCGCACATGGCAAGCGCCATCAATCACCTTAATTTCACATGCAACACCGCCCTGAGATTCGCCCGTGAAAAGAGGCGCCAACGCATCCTCCCAATTGCTTCCACCCTCGCGAACTACACAATAGACGGTCGGCTGCGTTAGATGAACTTCGCCAAGGTGGTTTGAGTCGATCAACAAATCCCACAGGCGTTTTGCTGTCGCCGCTTCCTCGACTTCCGCGAGTTTCTCGCCTTGGTTGTCGTAGACTGTCACGCCGCGCACCTGCACCGGCGAGAACCATCCAAGCGACATCTCCTCCAACGCCACCCGACCTCGGAACCACGGTAACGCGGCCGCCACCACCCGATCCTTGAGCGACGTTGCTGCGATGATTGCCGGCAGAAACCAGGCAACCACCGCAAGCGCAAGGAACAGGAACCCAACCGCACTCGCCCAACGACGTAGTCGCCTGCGATGAGGAACAGGGCCAACCATGGTTTGATCCGGCGCAGCGGAATAGTCGTCCATGACGAACGTTCGCGAAGCTTTCCGAGGAGACCGGCGGTTGCACCGGTATGGAGAAAAGGGCGCGAGATTGTAGTGACGCCGCCAAGATTTGCCTAGAGCGGTTTCCCAGCCCCACCCGTAAGTTAGGCAATTGACAGTGGCGTCCGGCTACTACCGCCGTTCGGGCAATGCTCGGTAAGTGCGAAGCTCTCGGAGCACGGCGTCAATATCGTCACGCAGCGGAGCGACCAGCTCCAACGGTTCCTGAGTAATCGGGTGCAAAAGGCGCAGGCGTCGCGCGTGCAGCGCCATGCGGTCGAGAAGTACCTGATCGTCCTCACGCCGTACACGAATTTCGCCAAGCGTGACTTGGGACCTACCGCCGTAGAGTTTATCGCAGAGGATCGGATGCCCAATATGCGTTAGATGAACGCGAATTTGATGGGTGCGCCCAGTTTTCGGAAACACTCGGAGAGCGGTATATCCATCAAAGCGTTCGGCCACTTCGTAAAACGTCCGCGCGTCGCGGCTTGTCGGATGGCCAGCGCGAATCGCCATCTTCTCTCGATGGGTGGGATGAGCGCCAATCGGTTGTTCGATCACATCACGATCCCGATTGACGGTTCCCGAGACGATCGTGAAGTACTCCTTCTCGATCGTTCGTCCTTCAAATTGTGCGGCGAGGGCCAAATGCGCCCGATCCTTCTTTGCCACCACCATGACGCCCGACGTGTCGCGATCAAGGCGATGGATAATTCCCGGCCGTGAAGCGCCGCCAACCTCGCTTAATTGGTCAAAGTGATAGGTGAGCGCCGATGCGAGCGTTCCCGACCAATGCCCCCGGCTGGGGTGCACGACCATGCGTGGCGGTTTGTTAATTGCGACAATCCACTCATCCTCATAGAGAATGTCCAAAGGAATATTCTCGGGCCGAGGCGCCTGCCGGGGTAGTTCGGGCAATACCACGCGCACTTTCTGACCTTCGCGCAGGCGGTATGCAACCTTGGTCCGCTGCCCGTCGACCGTCACACCGTTGCCTGCAATGATCTTGCGCAGCAACACCCGGCTATAAAGCGGAAACTTTGCGGCAAGATAGGCGTCCAGCCTCTGGCCCGATTCCGCCGCCGCAACGGTTAACTCAACCGGGTCCGAAGTCAATTCGCTCGTAGACATTATCGTGGGAATAGCGCCGGTTCGGCGAGGTGTGACTTACGTTGTCGGCGGTGACGGCGGGAGGGGTTTGCGCGCAGTCCACGTCCAATGGCGGTCGCTGGTAGCGGTGACCGACTGGGGAGGAAATCCCAAATCGGCGACGCCTTGTCGAACCTCATCCAGTGTGAGAGCTGCACGCAGGGAATCGGCAAACATTTGCCGGGCATGCTCCTTCTCGTCGCCTGCGTAGGTTTCCACCAGACGAGTCAACTCGGCGTCGCTTGCGGGTCGGATTAAGTCACGGAAGAACAATAGTCCGCCAGGTTGGGTCACCCGAAGTGCCTCGCGGAGCACCGTGAACGGTTCCGGAATATGGTGCACGATGCTGTTGGACATGACGATCGCGAAGCTATCGTCAGGAAACGGCAACTCTTTTGCGTCGATTCGCCCTAACTGAACGCGGCAAGTCAGATTGGCAATTTCAAGATTGAGCCGCGCGATATCGAGCATGGAGATCGCCATGTCAATCGCCATAATGCGGCAATCTTCGCATCGGCGGCAAAGTTCAATGGGAATTAAGGCGGTGCCTGTGCCCACATCTAATACATCGCCCTCCACGACGCCGCCGGCTGCATCGATCAAGTCGGTTACAAAGCGCTCGTTCACCTCACGGTGGTCCATTTCGTTGTAATCGAGCGCTTCCTCCAGCGACTCCATAACTTCTGGCTCAAGCACGCGCGGTAGCATAACAAACAATCGGCAGGAAGGACCGGGAGGTTCCCCAGAGGGAATCAGTAAGACGTTTCATTGTATGCAGAGAGAGGACGAAGGACGAGACGCCGGTTAGACTAAACAAAGCGCCAATGCCGGCATGACCAGAGTGGGGTCACGGTTGGCGCCAATCTTCCAAGGGAGCCCAAAGAATGACGCGTGTCTTGGTCCCCACGCTGTTGTGCCTGTTGTGGCCGGTTTGCCTGTTGGCCCAAGAGCCACTATCGCCGGGCGTATTCGCCAGGGTAAAGTCGCCAGGGACAACGCTTCGAAGGAACGATCAGCCTGCCGTACAACTACCCGCCAACACTTGGGTGCGCGTGGCGCGTAGCGCTGGAGAGTGGACCGCAGGGCACGCTTACGTGGATGGCCAAAAGACGCTAGGATGGGTAAGAACGGCGCACTTGGAGCCCGAGTCCCTAGCGCAGCAGCAGGAGATCGTTGCTGCGTGGACGGCTCGGGGGGCAACTGTTGAAAAGGATGCGGCAGGAGCAATCCTCTCCATCGACGCCACCGACTCACAAGTGAGCGACGTTCAACTTGCCCAAATCGGCGCCTTTCCGCGATTGGAGGAGCTTTACTTAAGCGGCTCACTTGTAACGGAAGCCGCGTTGCCGCGACTTGGCGGCCTGCCGCAGCTTCGCCGCCTATTCCTCGACGGGCTTCCACTCACAGACAAAGGGATTGAACCGCTGGGAAAGCTAACCGATTTAGAGGTGCTTTCTCTGGCTGGCGCTAATATTACGGACGCGGGAACGGCGCCACTCTCGAAGTTAACGAACCTTAAAGTGCTGAATTTAAGCCACTGTGCTATTACGGACGCGGGCATGCGTCATTTAGCGCCCTTGGTGGCGATCGAAACCTTGGCACTGCGCGGCTCCAAGGTGCAAGGCCCCGGTTTGGCGTACCTTCGCAGCATGAAATTCTTAAACGTGGTGAATCTTAGCGAGTGTCCGATCCAGGGCGAACATCTGCGGCACCTTGCCGGTATGGAGCACCTGCGGATCTTGCACCTGGCCGATTGTCACGTAGACCCCGAGTACATTGAAGAGCTAGAGAACGCAACAACGAGCTTGGCCGTGTTCGAATAGTTCCGGTCGGTTCAACGCGCACTGGCGGTGGGCGGCAAGGATCAAGCTGCGTTCATAGGGGCGACACCGCCACGCCCTGAAAGTAGCCTGCGGCGGCCCAGTCGTGGAACCAGATTTGAATTTGCGCGGCGAGCCCCTCAAGATCTTCGCACGCCTGCGAGGCGATTTCCTCTAATGCGTCCCCGATGGTCGCCCCGCCAACCAGCGATGAAAGCAACTGGAACTGAGCTTGCGTCATAGGGCAGCGGCGCACCAGGAAGTTGCGTCGCGTTACGGCAAGATACGTTGGTTGAGGCGAAGGAAACGCTATTTCGCGGCGTTGCCGTACTCCCGAAATATATTCGTGAACGGGAAAGGCCGCTTCCACCAGACGCAAGCAAGGAACCGGAATCAAACGTGTCTGAAGCCACTGGTCGGGAGCAAGGGCGGCGAGGTCTTCTGGCTGTAAGGTGCGTTTGTTCTCAACTCCCGGACCATCAAAGACTTCGCTATACAACCGCTCAACCCGCGCCAAGTCAATCACGAAATCCATCTCATCCACAGAGGCGTTCACGTCACGCGGGGGCCGGGTCTCCTGGAGAAACATGGGAAAGTTACGTCCGAGCTGGCTGAGTGTATAACTTTGCGAAGGATACGCCTGTAAATAGCCCCAAACGAACGTAGCAAACGCTTCCGCCCCGACCGCGTGCGCCACGGCGGGAAACTCTTCCTGAAGGCACTCCAAGAGGCGAGCAAAGTATGCGTTGGCGTAGATACGCAACCGATCCGCGCTTGTCATCCGATGCGACGGCAAGACGACCTGTTGCAGTGTTTCTAGCGACACGTCGAGATGCGCTCGGGCCGATTCCGAGCGCAGTCCCGCCTCGACGCCGTGCGGATGCGTAATGACTGCTTGCATCCATTGCTGCAGCGTCGCTAACTGCGAAGTCGATTGATGTTTACTCATTCAACCTCAGCCGCAATATAGGTCGCCGGATGAGGCAAGGGAGCCTGGGATGACGCGTCGCCATTCGTCGGCGTAAGAGGGCGCGTCACGTTCGCGTCGCCAACCGCCAGCGAAGTGTACATATACTTGCGTGCTTTAAGCGCCTCGGCATGGACGACGGGAAAATCGGGAATCTGGGCGTCCCATTCCAGAAGCGTCGAGACTTCACCTGTCAACGCGCACGCGAGGCGATAGAGCCGCCACACAGGATCAACGACCTGGCTATCGTGAGTATCAATTAAGTGCGTACCGCAGTCACGATGTCCGGCCAAGTGAAATTGCACAATGCGTTCATGAGGCACACGACGAATATACTCTTCCGGATCGAAGTCGTGGTTCACGCTTGCCACATACACGTTGTTAACATCGAGCAGTAAACCGCAATCGGCCTCGATCGCCATGTGCGTCAGAAACTCCCATTCCGGCATGGTCGACGCGGCAAACGTGATATAGCTACTAGGGTTCTCCAGGACGAGCGGCCGTTCGAGCACCTCCTGCACGACACGAATTCTTCCGACTACATGGCGCAACGTTTCTTCGGTCAACGGCAACGGCAAGAGATCATGCGTATTCAGCCCCGCAACACCCGTCCAGCAAACGTGGTCCGAAACCCACTGTGCTCCGATGGCGTCGGCCAACCGTTTCAGTTTCTGCAAGTAGACGTGGTCGAGCGGCGCCGTACTGCCAATGGACAGAGATACGCCGTGCATGACAATCGGATATCGCTCGGCGATTTGGTCGAGCACCCACCGCGGCCGGCCTTCGGAGTCGAGAAAGTTCTCCGAAATGATTTCAAACCAATCGACGGCCGGCTGATGACGCAGAATATAGTCGAAGTGAACCGTGCGCAGACCTAGGCCCAAACCTAGGTGAGGAAAGCCAAGTCGAGGCGGTACAGACATGGGCGACTGCCGGAAATCAAGCGCAACCTCAGCCCCAGAGCGAGGTGACAAATGACGACACATCGTCGCCATTATCGGTCACCCGCCCGATTTCCAACAGGCCCTAGAACTTTGCTACCCCTCAATCCGATCAATGGCGGCTTGAGCAGCCTCTTTCACCGCGGGGCTGGGATCTTCCAAAGCTTTCTTCAGTGCAGGAAGCGCGGGAGACGCGAGTTTTCCTAACTCGCCCAAGGTCGAAGCGGCCTCGATGCGCACAATCTCGCGTTCAGACTTCAGTGCTTCGGTCAGCAGCGGCACGGCGGTTTCAGCGACCTCCGGCCTGCCCGGATCAAGGCGCACCATCGCCCAGACAGCAGTAATGCGCGTGAATTGGTCGTCACTGTTTGAGAGCTGAACAAGATCCTGGTAGGCCGCATCGCGAGCCTGCTCGCCGATCCGTCCCAACGCATACATCGCGCTGTACTTCACCTGCTCGTTGTTCGACGAAAGCGATTCCACCAGTTTCGTCGCTGCCGGGGCGGCGGCGGGGCCGATCGCGGCGAGAGCGAACTGAACTTCGGCTCGCATGTCCCCTTCGCTCTGGTCCCAAACCTTGATCAAGGCAGGAACGGCTTCCGCGGCGTCGGCGCCAATGAGCGAGATCACTTTCAGGGCGTAGGGGCGCAGCTTTTCGTTCTCCAAAGCCGCTGTAAGTCGTGGCACAGCTTTCGCCCCAAGGGCGGCAAAAGCCTGAACCGCGTGAGCAACGACCTCGGGCGAGGCGGTGGCTAAGGCGCTTTCCAGAGCCGGAGCCGTAATATCGGATGAGATCTTCGATTCCGCCAAAACCCGCGCCGCCGCCGCTTGCAGGATCGGATCATCGGATTTCAGGCCCGCGACAATCAGGTCCGCGGCGTGAGTCGCAATCTGTTCATCCTTCGGATTGGCCTGCGCTAACGCCCAAGTTGAAACCATCGCGAGCATGAGGTTGTCGCTGCGCATCGTCTGCCGCAGGCTTTCTTGCGTCTGGGCATCGACACCAATCTTGCCTAACGCATAGGCGGCGGCGTAGCGTACGCCGTTTAGCTGATCATTCACCAAGCGATCGGCAATTGGCCGTATCGCGGGGCGAGCAGCTTCACCGATAGCGGCCAGGGTCATAATGGCTTGTAAACGTACTTCTGGGTCGGAATGGTTCACAAGTTTCGTCAGTGTTGGCGCCGCCGGCGCCGCGCGAGGCCCCAGTTGTTCAAGCGCTACCGTTGCCCAGTAGGCGGCCTTTTCATTCTCTAGAGCAGAAATAAGCGCGGGAACCACCGCTTCGCCTTGGCCGACAAGCGTTTGCACCGCAGCGACGGCGATTTGAGGCTCAGCGTCTTCCAGAGCCTTCGCCAATAAGGGAACCAAAATCTTGCGATCGGGCCGCAGCGCAATCAGCGCGTCAATCGCGGCGCGCCGAACGACCGCATGTACATCGGTAACTCGCTCGACCAAACTGGCGGCCGCCACTTCGGACGCCTTGTCGCCGATGCGGCCTAATGCAAAGCATGAATACGCCCGCACACGGTGGTCGTCATCCTTAAGGTTCGCAATCAGCCCACCAATGGCTGGCGCCGCGGGCGGCCCAAAGTTCCCCAACGCGCGTGCTGCCCGCCAACGTACTTCCACGGGATAGTCGGCGCCAAGCGATTTTGTCAGGGGCGGAACGGCCAATTCGGCGCCAAGCCGGGTTAACTGCTCCACCGCATGCGGCCCGTCGGTTTCCGATTTCAAGGCTTCCGTTAACGCCGCCACCTGAGCCGGATTCGGCGGCATCGTGGCCTCGGCCTTCACCTCGGTTTTCGGTTGCGCCGCGGGCGTTGACTGAGAACCTGGCCCATCCGCCTGCGCGTACAACAAGGCCGGCGCGAGGCCGAACACGACCGGCGCCAGGACGCGCAACCCAACCCTTCTCTGCATCGCCCAAATCCCATTCACAACCGATTGGCGCATACAAAACTCCAAGCAAGTGAATTCGTCGATGTCGAATTGCCAATAGCTGCCGCCCCCGCTCACGCTGGACGCCGTCCCCATTTCCCTAAACCTACACTGCGTCCCAAGCGGAGTTCTTCACAACTCGCTGCCGTAGAAGTTGTAACTAGTAAATTGTGCCGGCGTTGGTCGTTACCGCCAGACTCTGCAAAAATCGTTTGGCGTTCGCGTACTCCTGCGGCGGGTAGACCGAGATATTCGCTTGCATCTGTTGGGCTAACGCATCTAACGAGGCCCGCAAAGCTGCTCGGTCATCCGTCGTCATCGACAGGGGGTCCGCGGCCTGCTTGCGCAGGAGGTCATTGACCATGTTTCGATTGGCCGCGTAATGCTCGTCCAAGAGAAGGGCCGGCCAGCGAACCTCGCCCGAGTACGGGTCGAACTCGCTAGGGTGAAGCGGCTCGGGCGCTCGCATCTTCGCAAGCCGAAACAGTTGCTCAGAAGTCGCACGCTGACCGCGCATTTCCGCACGGTAATCGTGGTTCAACTTCTTCATATCGAAGTAGGTCTGCACGCCGCGGAGACGATTCTCAAAATACTTCGCGCGGGCGTCTTCGTAATTGAGCGCCGCTTGCGAATTCATCAGATTCGCGGCTCCAGCCGAACGCACCAAGTCGCCCAGCCCCCGCAGATATCCCTCTTCAAGCGTCGACGCATGGTCATATGCCTGGGGCGGCAAATAGACAGCGCCTGTTTGACTATAGGCAGTACGGCCGCCCAACGCCGCCATCGCCAACACGACGAGGAAGGTAATGGCTAAATGACGCGCGGTTGCAAACATTGTGTGTTCTCCTATCGCAGGCCTAAACGGTCGTTTGGGCCACCATAGATACTTTAACGCAAAAAGTACACCAAGTACCAAGAAAATTTGCCAACAAAGTTTTCCCCCGACAAACCGAGGGGCAAAATCTTAGGAAAACAAGGATATTTTGAAAGCCTACCTCCTTTGATGCAAATGGAGATGGCGGACGAGCGCCTAATTGAATTGAGGAACCGTTCGCACCTTCCAGCAAATCCTTCTAAGAAATCTCGCAGTCGCCCGTTATTCCCACAGGCGGACTCGCCTTGGGCCTTTGTTCCTCTCTTCTCAAAACGGTCGACGGTCGCCCGTCGTCTTATCTGCGCAGGTATGAGTGCGACCAACGTAGCCCCATCCTTGGGTTCGTCAGACGGCGCGGAAGCCCCCTCGCTGGAGGAGGCTTTTGCGCGCTACCAAGGCGAGTTACTGGGAACCCTCTGTTTGTTGGTGGGCGATCGGGAGGACGCACAAGACGCCCTGCAAGAGGCTTTTATCAAGTGTTGGCGGCATCGTAGCCAAGCCCCCGAAGTCACGAACCTTAAGGCGTGGATTTTTCGAATCGCCCTAAACACGGGACGCGACTTACGGAAAGCCGCATGGCGAAAGCGCCGCCAACCCATGCCCCAGGACGAAAACACCCTTGCTTCCGCCAGCGAAACTCCGGAACTAGTCGCCCAACGGCGTGAGCAGTATGCCCGAATTCGCGCGGCGGTCGCGGAGCTTCGTGAAGAAGAACGCGAGGTGTTTCTCTTGCGGCAAAATGGTGATCTGACGTACCAAGAAATCGCCACAGCCCTGGACGTGCCAACAGGCACTGTCAAGACGCGCATGCGTCTGGCCTTGGCGAAGATTCGCACGGCGCTGGCTTAAGCGTATCAGATCAACCAAGCCTCTTTTGCATTTCCACCTGCCGGGATTGTCGAAACATCGTCATGGACCACGAGCGCGAAATGTTGGAACAGCAACTTTGGGAGTTGCTGTACGACTTGCTGTCGCCAGAGGAGGCAGAGGCGCTTCGGGCCCAAATCGCTAAAGATCCGAGCGTGGCGGCGCTGTGGGCTCAAGTCCGTGAGAAACAGGAAGTGGTCGCGGCAGCAGTGCGTTGGCAAGGCGAGGAGATTCTTTTAAATCCGCCCCTTGTCGACGAAATGCCTTCAGCATACGCCCCCACGGAACGTGAAGCACTGCCCTCGCCGGCTGCCGCAATCTCCTCCACGCCCAAGCGACATTCGAAACTAGGCTGGCCTACGGCGCTGAAGTTGGGTGTCGCCGTGGCTGCCTGCATGCTGGTAGCGGCAAGCGTGTCGGTTGCCTTGATACCTGAATCACCGCTTCGTTTGCGGACTCTGACCTTGGTGGAACAACGCCTCGCCGACAAGTACGTGCGGCTGGTCGTGACGGGGCCAGCCCATGTGGCGCCGAACTCCCCGCGCAAATTCACCGTTTCCGCTACAAACATTCATGGCGAGGCCGTGCCGACGAAGTTGGTCTATCGGTTTGTCTCGAACGCTGAGACAACCACGGAATGGCAACAGCTTCATGCAACGGACCCCCATGGTATCGCTACGCTTACGGCTCCGGCCCATCTACCGCAGGGACGCGCGAAGTTAGAGGTGCGCGAATCCGCCAATTCTGATTTGGAGCCGGTCGTCACCCATTTCGTTGTGGCGCCGCCGCGTGTAACAGCGTTTGTTGCACTCGACAAGGCTGTCTATGCGCCAGGTGAAACCGCGCGCTATCGGGCTCTCACGCTTGAGGAACTCAGTTATCGCACTGCTCCTACCACGCCTGTCCAGCTTAACGTGCTTGATCCGGAAGCCCAGCCCGTTCCTGTAGCCCAATTGGCAACGGTAACCGAAGCCGGGCTCGTCACGGGAGAAATGACGATTCCCCCGACGGCCCCAGACGGGCGCTACACTTTGACGGCGACAGGCCTTTCCGACGCCGCAATTTCCGGCCAGCAAACCTTGGTGGTACAGAGTTCGCTTCCTCTGGCGCCGAACAACAACGAGGAAAAGAAATTCCTAGAGCCGATCGACTCCAAGGCATTCGCTCCCTCGACTACTCTCAAGGTCTTCCCCGAGGGCGGCCGCTTAGTGGCAGGTGTGGAAAATTATGTCTATTTTCGCACCATCAACGCGAACACTTCGCCAACCGTGATTCGCGGGGGTGTCTACGACCGTGCAGGCATCGAGGTTGCAACGTTCCAAAGCCAGCATCCCCGCGGCGGTTGGCTCTCGTTTGTACCGCAACGCGATCAACAATACACGATCCGACTCGACGCACCATCCACGCCGTCGAACGAATTACCGTTGCCCCAGCCTCGTGAGGATGATTTTGCCGCAATTCATATTCCTAAGGGTGTTTTAGACGTTGGCGAACCTCTGACGGTGCGCGTTGTATCGCGACATCGTGACGCACCGCTTGGGGTGGCCGTCGCCTGCCGCGGCGCTCTTGTCGCCAGTCGTGCTGTCATTTGGCCGCAGGAACCAAGGAGCTCCCATGCCCCGAATGCGCAAACCCTTGAATTTTCGCTGGACGACCAAGTAGCAGGCATCGTTTGTGTCGCCCTTTACGACTTTTCTCGAACCCCACCCGAGCCGCTTGCCGAGCGACTGATCTATCGTCGTCCAACACGGCAACTTCGGTTCCAGGTGGATGCGGCCCAAACCTCCGCCGCGGATCAACCGATGGAACTCGCCATTACCGTCACGGACGAAACCGGAAACCGAACGCCCGCGTTGTTGGCTGTATCCGTACAGGACGGCTCCCAGGGGGATCCAGTTGGTAGTGTACAACTCTCCGATGAATTCCTCATCCGCAGACTTGCGGAACTCTCGGCAGCGGCGGATTCGTCTCCATTCGACAACACCGCCTTGGAGATTGCCTTAGCAACAACGGCGCGATCGGAAACACTGCCCGTGAGCGCCGCATTGCCTCTACCCGTGGTGGCGGACAACCTCTTGCAAATACAACCACGCATCGCGAGGGAGCTTTCCGATTTTCACCGCCAGCGGGCGGCCGCCGCAGCAATGCTCCGACGAATGTGTTTTGGCGGTGGCGGAGTATTGCTCGTGTTCTTGTTACTCCTAGGCATGATGAACGCTCACATCGACGCGCGCTGGTGGACGCCATGCCTGGCGACGTCGTTAGCGTGCTTGGGACTCGGCATAGCTTCGCTTCCCGAGACACCGAACACGCGGCAATTAGCCGTCCTGCCGTTTCCCTCCGATTCGGCCGAAATTGCGATGCAGTTTCCACCAATGCCCGTTTCGAGCGTTGCTCAAGGTATCGCCGCGGCCAATCCTGCGCCTGTTCCTCAGAACATCGCTAAAGGCGAAAGCGGGTCTTATGCGCTCGCCCTCGGCCGTAATGGTTATGGGAATGTTACCCCCGAACTCGAAAAGGAACATGTCGAACGACGCGCCCACATGCGAGGCCTGCGCGAGTCGAACGCTGCACATACCAACGCTCCGGCGATCGCAGCGGAAGCCGCGTTTGCATTTGAACCACGACGGGCGTCGCCTACGCCCAACGTAAACAGCGCGGCCATGGATCATCAAAACGTCGGTTCAGACGAACACCGTACAACCAATCGGGTCCATCAGCTTAACGCCGCGCCCGCAACGGCCAACATGCGGGCAGAACCCGAATTGGCGCGGATCGCGCGTCCAGCGGAAGATGGGCCCTCATTTTCTTCACGCAATTTTGAATCTCGTATGGCAGACCTTGGCGCTTTACCCCAGCTTGGTCTTCGCTCCGCTTTCGGCGCGGCGCAAAGTATCGACGCGCCCGAAGCTCCTGAATTGCAGGCTAGGAGTTCCGCCTCTTTATTTCCTCTCTGGCTGCCGAAATTGAAAACCTCGAACGACGGAACTGCAACCGTGCAAGTTCGACCGCCCCACCACGTGCGTCAGCTTCGCGTCGTCATTCAGGGGCATGGGGCCGGACGAGTCGGCTATCACGAAGCCCTTCTCAACATTCAGTCCCCCTAGCTGCGCGCCGTAGGTATTGTCGTCTTACGATCTTTTCGCACCATTCATCCAAGCGGCATAGGCGGGCCAATCGCTGTTTGCCGCATTTTCTCCACTCTCAATGCTGGCTAGCCCGTCATGTCATTTACCCGTCCCCTAGTAGCAACCTGCCAAATTCGGGATAATGCCGTAATTCAAGTCCCGCCACTTCCCCTTTCCGCACTATGCAGGTCGGCTTATTTAT
>CAYWIS010000147.1:13122-15661 GCA_964458385.1 uncultured Pirellulaceae bacterium | reverse complement strand
AAACGACCGAAGCGTTTGCGTACACCTACCGGGTCGACCGGGCGAAGCTGCCGCCCGGCAAATATAACAATGTGACGGGCAACCAGGTGCTGGCGTGGGGCCTGGTGGCTGCCGCCAAAATGAGCGGCAAGGACCTGTTCCTGGGCTCCTACCCGATCACGCCCGCCAGCGACATTCTGCACGAGCTAAGCCGCTTCAAGAACTTTGGCGTGCGCACCTTCCAGGCCGAGGACGAGATCGCCGCGATTTGCTCTGCGATTGGCGCTTCGTTCGGGGGCGCCATGGGCGTTACAACTTCGAGCGGACCGGGCATTTGCCTCAAGAGCGAGGCGATGGGCTTGGCGATCATGCTGGAGTTGCCGCTGTTGATTATCGACATTCAACGCGGCGGTCCCAGCACTGGCTTGCCGACCAAGACCGAACAGGCCGACCTGCTGCAGGTGATGTTTGGCCGCAACGGCGAAGCACCGCTGCCAGTTTTGGCCGCTCGTAGCCCCGCCGACTGTTTCGACGTGGCGATCGAAGCGTGGCGGATCTCAAGTCGGTTCATGATTCCCGTGGTTGTGCTTTCCGACGGGTACATCGCCAACGGTTCGGAGCCGTGGCGCATTCCCAATGTGAATGAGCTACCGAAGATCAGCATTGAGCATCCTGGCCCGCGCGAGAACGGCCATGGCGAACCGTTCCGCCCTTATCAGCGTGACGAGCGTCTGGCTCGTCCCTGGGCGCTTCCTGGCACCCCGGGCCTGATGCACCGTATTGGCGGCTTGGAAAAGCAGGACATCACGGGCAACGTCAGTTACGATCCCGAGAACCACCAACACATGGTGAACGTCCGGGCGCAGAAAGTCGCCAATATCGCGGACGACATTCCACTGCAAACCGTGACCGGGCCCGACGAGGGCGACCTGCTTGTACTGAGTTGGGGCGGCACCTACGGGGCCTGCACCAGCGCCGTCCAGCGGTGCCGCGCGGAAGGTATTTCGGTCGCTCACGCGCACCTGCGTTATTTGAATCCGTTCCCCAGGAACCTGGAGAAGATCTTGCGCAGCTACAAGAAGGTGCTTGTGCCCGAGCTGAACATGGGACAGCTTCGCATGATGATTCGCGCCAAGTATCTGGTTGATGCGCAAGGGCTGAACAAAGTGCAAGGCAAGCCGTTCAGCGTCGGCGAAGTAATGGACAAGATTCGCGAACTGACCGCCTAGCACGTAAGTCGGCAACCAGCAATCACCGATTGCCCCCAAGGAATCGTTCGATGGACAACGCGCCCCCACAGGATCGCCCGGCCGCCCTTTGTCTTGGACGATTCTTGAACTGCACTCACCCTAACCCCGAATATCCTCTTCCTCTTTTTATTGATCATGGCTACTGAGCTTCCCGTTCTTACACCGCAAGACTTTGCAAGCGATCAGGACGTGCGGTGGTGCCCCGGCTGTGGCGACTACTCCATCCTGGCGCAGATGAAGAAGGTCTTGCCTTCGCTGGGCGTGCCGCCCGAAAAGATCGTGTTTATTTCGGGAATCGGCTGCTCGAGCCGTTTTCCGTACTACATGAACACGTACGGCATCCACAGTATTCACGGCCGCGCCCCCGCTTTGGCGACGGGCTTGAAGATTGTCCGTCCCGATCTGCAAGTGTGGGTAATTACCGGCGACGGCGATGGTCTGTCGATCGGCGGCAACCACCTGATGCACGCCATTCGGCGGAACGTCGACATCAACATTGTATTGTTCAATAACCGCATCTATGGTCTGACCAAGGGGCAGTACTCGCCAACCTCGCCGTTGGGCAAGATCACGAAGAGCACGCCCATGGGCAGCGTGGACTTCCCCTTGCACCCGCTGTCGATTGCGATCGGCTGCGAGGCTACTTTCGTTGCCCGCTCGGTCGATGTGCATATCCAGCATTTGGGCGAGGTGCTCCGCCGCGCCGCGGAACACAAGGGCGTCTCGTTTGTTGAGGTTTATCAGAATTGCAACGTCTTCAACGACGGCGCCTGGGAGTACGCGGCCGACAAGAAGGTGCGTGATGAAAACCTCATCGAGCTAGAGCATGGCAAGCCGCTGATCTTTGGCAAGAACCGTGATAAGGGCATTCGCTTGAACGGAACGGAGCCCGAGGTCGTCCAACTGGGGAATGGGATCACCGAGGACGATCTCTTGTTCCACGACGAGAAAGCGGAAGAACCCACCCATGCTTACTTGCTCAGCCGGATGCGGCATCCCGAGTTTCCGGAGCCGATCGGTGTATTTCGAGCGGTGGAGCGGCCGACCTACGAAGCCGAGGTGAACCGCCAGACAGAGATCGCGCGCGAGAAACGCGGCGAAGGCGACCTGGCCGCCCTCTTTGAAACGGGCGATACCTGGGTCGTCGAATAGCGTCGCCCCTAGTGCAACGGTCCGCGAGTGGATGACCTTGCAGGATTATGGAGCCTTTGCGGTCGGCCTCCGTTCAGTTAACCCGTTCCTTGTCAACGGCGGCGTCGGGGCCGTCAGAAGGAACGGGTGGTAAATCGCGCGGCGCCTTGCGTTTTCAT
>CAYWIS010000147.1:9423-13112 GCA_964458385.1 uncultured Pirellulaceae bacterium | reverse complement strand
GCGGGGCGCTGCGATAAAACAGTGGGCATGAATCAGGAAACCTACTCTCTTTGGGTTCGTATCAACGGAATCGCCCATTCCTTCGGCCGTGAGTTAGGCTGCCCCTGCAATCGTTGTCGCGCCGTCAATTACCACCTTCCGCCTCCGCCCAGCCGATTAGAGACCTTTCCGGGCTGGGAGGATCCGCCGCACCGTGCGCATACGTCCGCATCGCTCCTGATTGGTAATCAATCCGGCGGCGTCTCGGGCCACTTGCTGATTGATGTGGGAGGCGGAGTCGTTGACGGACTTGCCGGAACGGCGATTCCCGGCTTGGCGGAAGTTTCCGCCGTGTTGCTTACCCATGGGCACCGCGACCACAGTTGCGGCCTTAGCCAATTGGGGGAAAGCCTTCGCCACGCGGCCCAATCTCATCACCGCGAGTTTACCGCGATTCCCCTTTACTGCACGCTGGCGACCTACAGGCGGTTGTACGACCACGGGGGACTAAACCAGGTGTTGGATCGTTGTTTCAGCTTTCGAGAAATTGCCCCCGAGTCTCCCTTTACCGTCGAAGTAGGTCCTAAGCCGGTGCGCGTCACGCCGCTGCCGGTGGTTCACGGAAGCATTGACGGCGCCGTCATTTACTTGGCCGAGGCGTTGGAGAAGAAAATATTGTTCGCATGGGACATGGAAACGCCCGACGCTGCCTTTCCAGACGGACGCACCAACCTCGACGTGTTCCGGGATTACGCCTCGCTCTTGAACCACGCCGACCTGCATTTGCAAGAGTGCAACACGTGGGCTGTCCCAGGGTGGGGACACTCCACTTACCAGCAGGCGAAACGCTACTTTGAAATTGTCGCCGCTCGACGCACCTTATTGGTCCACTACAGCGGACACGAGGATGGGCCTGGCGCCGCCGGTTATGGCTGGACCGACGCCCAGTGGCAAGCGGCGGTGGAGCCAGACGGTGTCGGGGCTGCCTGGCAAGGGATGCTCTTCCCAATTACTTAGAGATCTATCCTGCGGCGCTTCCGGAGGCTTGCGTCGCCGTTTGCCGGCGTTCGGTGATTTCGATGGCTTTAAGCAGCCCGCGGGCTTTATTCAGGGTTTCTTGATACTCACTCTCGGGATTGCTGTCGGCCACAATTCCGGCGCCCGCCTGAACGTACGCCTTATTGCCTTGAATGACGATCGTCCGCAAGGCGATGCAGGTGTCCATGTTGCCGCCATAATCGATGTACCCAACGGCGCCGGCGTAGGGGCCGCGACGAGTCGGCTCCATCTCGTCAATAATCTCCATAGCGCGGACCTTGGGCGCGCCCGAAACTGTGCCAGCCGGAAGGCTCGCCCGCAGCGCGTCAAACGCGTCTAGCCCGGGACGCAAGCGGCCTTCCACATTGGACGAGATGTGCATCACGTGGCTGTAACGCTCGATGGTCATAACATCGGTCAGCTTGACGCTGCCAAATTGCGCCACCCGCCCCACGTCGTTGCGCCCCAAGTCGACCAACATAACGTGTTCGGCCCGCTCCTTCGGATCGGCCAGTAACTCTTCAGCGAGCGCACGGTCTTCCGCTTCGGTGGCGCCGCGTCGCCGAGTGCCTGCTAGTGGACGCACCGTCATCGTTCCGTCCATGACACGACACATCACCTCGGGCGAGCTGCCTACGAGCGTCGTCTGCGGCGTTCGTAGAAAGAACATGAATGGGCTGGGGTTCACCACCCGTAACGTGCGGTAAATTTCAAAGGGGTCACACTGAATCTCCAGCTCTAATCGCTGGCTGATGACCACCTGAAAAATATCGCCGGCGCGAATGTACTCAACGCACCGTCGCACCGCATCTTCAAAACCCTCTTTGGTGAAGTTGGAGCGAAAGGTTAGCGTCGGATCGCCAGCGGTATCAATGTCGGCGGGCCGGAGCGCATCGCGCGGGGCGGCAAGGCGATCGACTAACGCGTCTACTCGGTCGACCGCCTGACGGTAGGCGGTTTCTAAATCAACGTCTGGCTCAATGTGGGCCATGACCACGACATACATGGTTTTGCTCACATTGTCGAACACCACCATGCGATCGTAAAAGGCGAACGACAGATCGGGCAGACCGCGGTCATCGGGCGGGGCGTTGGGCAGACGCTCCACATAACGCACCACATCGTAGCCGGCGTAGCCGATGGCGCCCCCAATAAAGGGCGGCAGACCCGGCGGATGCGCCGCTTTAACTCCTTGCAGCCGGAGGCGCACTTCGTCCAAAGGATCGTCCCTCTGGAGGCGCGTCTCCTGGCCGGCCGACGTGACCACCACCTCTTGGCCGTAAGCGCTGATTTCGAGAAACGGTTCGCTCGTGAGAAAGCTATAACGACCGACCTTCTCGCCCCCAATGACGCTTTCGAATAAACATGCGCTCCCTCCAGTGTCGATCTTGTGAAACGCCGACACAGGAGTTAGGGCGTCGCTGACCAGCCGACGATACACGGGCACCAAGTGATGGTCGGCGGCAAGTTGGGCGAAGGTTTCAAAAGCTGGATAATGCATGGGAAATTCGGATGGCAGTTTCCAGTGGAGGGGACAGCGGATCCGGGCGCCGACGCCCCAGGCGCTTGGCGAACCGCAATCCGAAATCCGTCTTGGAATCTATCACTGATACTGCGGACTCACAACGACGGTGGTCGGGCCATTTTGCTCAACTTGACACCCTGACGCCGACTGCTAGAATTTCAACACGCACATAAAGTATTGCTGGCAAACGAGTTGATGCGCCAGACGCAGCATGTGCGAGACGGAGCGTAGCGGATTTGCCCATGTGCGATTACGAGGAACCCATGCCGCAGTCCTCGGTTGCTTCGCCCCGGGAATTGCCGCCTCACAACGGAAGGTCGCCATGAAGTGCCAAAACTGCGAAAAGC
This sequence comes from uncultured Pirellulaceae bacterium, assembly GCA_964458385.1. Taxonomy (GTDB): domain Bacteria; phylum Planctomycetota; class Planctomycetia; order Pirellulales; family Pirellulaceae; genus JAHWKS01. Next base: position 10,223 of record CAYWIS010000147.1, on the reverse strand, counting down.
CCGCCACCTTTCATATCACCGAGATCACGGGCCCTGAGGAAGAGCGGCAGGTGCAAGAAGTGCACCTTTGCGAGGTCTGTTTTCGCGAATACATCAACCAGCCCGAAGAGCCCGTTGAGCAGACGGCCTCGTTGTTGGGTGCGCTTGCCCAACAGTTCAAGATTGGTAAGACCGCAGAAAAGCTGGCCAAGCTCGATGCGCAAACCTGTCCTGTGTGCGGCATCAGCTTTCAAGAGTTTCGTCAGGTCGGCCGGTTGGGCTGCCCCCATGACTATCAAGCGTTTGGCGATGAATTGGAGCCGCTGTTGTTGAACATCCACGGGGCGACGGAACACAAGGGGAAACGGCCCAAACGGAATGCATCGCGTCGGCAAAGCGAATTGCTGCGGCTTCGACGCGAGATGCAAGAAGCGATCGAGAAAGAGGCGTATGAACGGGCATCCGAATTGCGGGACCAGATTCGCAAGATCGAGACGGAATCGTAGAATAAAAAGGAGAGACAACTCGCTTTGCGCGTTGTTAGGACTTGTCTCGTATGCAACTGGTCGCTCGCTGAGCGAGGGACCGATCTTGGCCAACCGTTGGGTGCGACTGTGAAATTCGAAGACTTAACCGAACGCTGCGGCGAGTGGCTGCGTGGCTCGGGCCCCGAGGCCGACATCGTCATGAGCAGCCGCATTCGCCTAGCACGCAATTTGGCCGACTTCCCGTTCATTCGCCGCTGCACTCCAAACGACCGTCAGGCTATCGTCAACTCCGTTCAGCAACGGGTCTTCAAAGACGGTGGGCTTCAAGAGGCG
>CAYWIS010000147.1:7855-9413 GCA_964458385.1 uncultured Pirellulaceae bacterium | reverse complement strand
AAGTACCTCGTCATTGACGTAAGTAAACTCGAACGTGTTGATCGGCAGTTCCTGGTCGAGCGGCAACTGATTAGCCGAGAACTGTCGGAGACGGAAGGCGCCGCCTGCGTGGCGATCAACGAGGCCGAGACGTTCAGTGTAATGGTCAACGAGGAGGACCATTTGCGTCTCCAGGTGATGCATAGCGGCCTTGATTTGCACAACGCCTGGGAACGGATCAACCGTATTGATGACTTCCTGGAAAGCCGCCTGACCTACGCTTTTGACGACCGCTTGGGGTACCTTACGGCCTGCCCTACGAACGTAGGCACGGGCATGCGGGTCAGTGTGATGCTTCATCTGCCGGCGCTGGTGCTAACACGGCAGTTGGAGAAAGTCTTCCGAGCACTACAGAAGATCAGTCTGGCGGTGCGCGGACTCTATGGAGAGGGCTCGCAGGCGTCGGGGCACTTTTATCAGATCAGTAATCAAATCACCTTGGGCCGAAGCGAGGAAGAACTGATCGAGCAGGTGGCCGAGGTCGTGCCCATGCTGATCGAGTACGAACGCAAGGCGCGGCAGTTTCTTATCAAAGAGAGTCAGCGAGATTTGCACGATCGCGTTAGCCGCGCTTATGCGCTTCTCTGTGGCGCTCAGACGATCAGCAGCGAAGAAACGATGGACTTACTGTCCAGCGTGCGGATGGGAGTCAACTTGGGACTGATCCGCGACTTGGACATTCCCGTGCTCAACAAACTGTTTATCCATACGCAGCCTGCGCACCTGCAAAAGATTCGCGGCGCTACGCTGGACCGAGCCGACCGCAACATTGAGCGGGCCATGTATCTTCGCCAGCACCTGCGCAACAACGGCGACGGAAACACCAACTAGCCGTACTAGTTGACGGATCGTGGGGCGAAGTCGCTGCGCGGCGCCAAGTTGCGTCCGGGAAACTTTGGCGACGGACGATGGCTCCTTCACGCCCTGGCAAAATCTATGTTGGCGTCGCCGGCTGGGCTCTGCGCAAAGAGCACCAGGAATTGTTTCCTCCCGGCCAGAGCCACTTGGCTAGGTACGCCAAACGGCTCGCGGCGGTGGAGATTAATTCGTCGTTCTACAAGCCGCATCGCCCATCCACCTATCGTCGTTGGGCCGATACAACCCCTAGCGACTTTCGCTTTGCTGTTAAAGCGCCGCGCGAAATAACACACTCCAAGCGGCTGCGCAACTGTGACGCGATCTTGGAGCGGTTCCTTGGCGAGGCGACCGCTTTGGGCGAAAAACTGGGGGTGATTCTGGTCCAACTCCCACCGCAGTTCGTTCTGGATCTGTCCACGGCCGAGGCGTTCTGGAAGTCCGTTCGCAATCGCTATCATGGCCCACTCGTGTGCGAGCCGCGGCATGCCACCTGGTTTACCGCCGAGTCGGAGGCGTTGCTGCGAAGGTACCGGGTGGGGCGCGTCGCCGCCGATCCGCCTCGCGCGGAAGTGGACGGGCGCCCCGGCGGCGATTTCTCGACGATCTACTACCGCTTGCATGGCTCGCCAACGATGTATTACTCCCCCTATTCCGACCAGTC
>CAYWIS010000147.1:4832-7845 GCA_964458385.1 uncultured Pirellulaceae bacterium | reverse complement strand
AGTCGCTAGCGCAAATCGCCGAACGCCTGATCGAGTGGTCCCAGCGGGCGGAGCAAACCTGGTGCATCTTCGACAACACGGCCGAAGGTCACGCTATGCTCAACGCGCTCGACTTGACGGCGCGTCTGGAGCGAGAGAGAACCCTATCCCGCTCCGATACGACGTGAACGGAAGCAGAGCCGCCACTACAGTATTGGGGAAGAACGTAAACGTCGGCCGAGCATGAGCACGTACGTTCGGTCCCGCGTTATCTAGGGCGGCTCCAGCATTTCACCGCTCCATGCTTACGCGCTCTTTGCAACGCCGTTCCAAGGGTCGATCTGGCGGAGCTTCTTCTTCTCCAAAGCCCGGTAACAATCGGGCAGATCGAACCGCGTTAAGACATTCGGCAGGAGCGACGACAATGGCCATGCGTAAACCTCGGTGGAGGCCACATCGGTGTACGATGTAAGCGCGTTCTTCAGAGTCACCTGATTCACATGAGGCGAAAGCAGCGCCGCAAATGTGGCAGGAATGGCGCCCCAGCCCATTGCAGCTAGATGCACCGGCCCCAGGCCGTGACTTGCGATCCATTCCAAGATGCATAGCAAGTCGTGAACACGTTGTCCGACATAGGGCCGGTCCAGCATGATCGAATGAATGGCGTAGAAATAATCACATCCATACGGCTGAAGGTAGGTGTCATTACCGCACGTGTTGGGACGAGATTCTCCCACGCCGCGTACGTCGCAGGCAAAAAACGCGATATCGGGAGTGGCCGCAAGAAGCTCCTGAATTAGCGGCTCCTCGCGAAGTTCAACGTCAGCCGAATGGTGCGAAACATACAGCACCGCCCGGCCCTGTTTCCGAGGCGGCCGCGAGTACCACGGCTCATTGGACAAGCGATAAACGATCGCTTCGATCTCTGGCTCCGTGCGTAGCGCATAGACGGCGGCGTGTGGGCGCGGATAGTCGCGGCCGGCAAGTGGGCGAAGAATTCGATAATCGGGAGCAGCGGCGCGAGGCGGCAACTTGAGCGTTTGACGAACCGCGTCCATAAGCGCATCGCCGTTCACTTGCCCACGCTCTTCCGCCAGACGCTGCGCGGTTTCGCGGGTATAGGAGTAGACTGTTCGCGGTTTCAAGGATGCTACTTGGCCGCTGGGCGTACACCAGAGCGTTTCGTCTTTCTCAATGGTCAACTTCGGTTCGGCGGAGGCGTCCGAAACCCCAGTGACGCGGTTAAAGAAACGGTACATCGCTTCGCGATTCTCTTGTGAGTATCCGTGGTAGTCGCCGCCAATGTGCAGCGCCACGTTCTCTTCCGCGTCGAGCAAAGAGTAAAGCTTGCGCAGCCGGCGATAGGCTTCTTCCGCCCCCCGTACGTCGAAATAGTCTTTTTCTTGCGCCATGACGATCACGGGCTTGGGCGCCATTGCCGCCAAAAAATCAGCGTGGTCCAGCCCAAGCGCCAGGGCGCGGGGTGGGCATTGTTCGGTGTCGGCCGGGAGTTCGTTCTCCAGATTGCGGCGGAATGTGGTGACAAAGCAGCTAGGAGCGGCCATGGTCCAGCGCTGCTCCACGCCGCAAAGCCATGTGGTCATGGTGCCGCCGCCGGAGTTTCCTGTAACGCCAACGTGGCGCGGATCGACCTCTTCGCGCGAGAGCAGGTAATCCAGGGCTCGCACGCCGTCCCATGCTCGCCAGGCGCCAAGGAACTCGCCGATCAGAAACTGCTGATTGCCCGCCAGCAAGTGCTCGGCGACGCCCGCACCAACACGAGAACGTAAGTTTTCATCGACATACTGGAACCGCTCGCCCTGGCCCAACGGATCAAAGATCAGCACCACGTAGCCCTGCCGTGCGAGTCCCTGGGCGAATGCCTGGTACGGCTCGGCGGCTTTGCCGTTGAGACTATGGCCGCAGGATCCCACCACACCGGGCAAGGGGAATTGGCGGCCTTTGGGAATATACAGATTGGCCGTTACGGGAAACTCGGGACGGCTGTAGAAGATGACGTTTTCAATCGTGTAGGCGTCGCGCTCAATCACCTTCGTAACTTGAGGCTCCAGCGGCGTACGCTCAGGGAACGGTCCAAAGCTGGCTTGTATCTTCTCGCGTACTTGCTGCACATACACCTCAGCTTGCTGGCGCGTCTGGATAGCTTCCAGCCGCTGCAGATTCGCGTTCTCAATCTCGCGCACCCGCGTTTCGAAAAAGTCTTGCATCATCCGTGGGAAGCGGTTGAGCGGCGGACGACGACGTGCGTTTTGTGATTGGGCGACGGCCTTCAAACTGCCCTGGGCCACAACCAAGCCGCACGCGGCTGCGAACTCTAGCCACTGCCTCCGGGATAGTTCAGACACATGAGGACGCACGCGGTTCTGGAAGTTACGAGGTAAAACCATTTGTCGTCAGCACGAATCAAAGAAGGAACGATTCTGGGGGAAATACTCGCGAATCCGCTGGCCCGAGTTTATCTCGGCCACGACCCACCTGAAACCCGGGCGGCTGTAAGCCGGCCCAGCGCTCGCTAATGCGCATCCCAATTCGACGTGATCCAGGAACGTATGGTTACGGGGCCTCGGCACGCAAGTTGCACTTAAGTGCATATGGGCGTGTGTCGGCAAAGGGGTCGGCGTGCGGGCGTCGATTTGCCGTTTGCGAGCAATTTTCAACAGGGAGATCGTGCGATGAGAATGACAAAGAAATCATGGAATGGGTGGGCCTCGACAGGCCTTGTGGCGGCGTTGCTCATGGGCGGATTAACCGGCTGTTCTGAAGAAACAACTCCAGGAGGCCCTGGCGCCGCAACCACGACGACGGAAGGTGAACCGGCCGACCCTGAAGCCACCTTCACCTTAACAATGCCCACGGGCGCTACGAATGTTGAGCAAGGGGCTTCCGAGGTGATCTCCATTGGGATCGATCGGGGCGAACAGTTTGGCGAAGACGTGACAGTGACCTTTATGCCTCCGCAGGGCGTTACCATCGAGCCGAGCGAGGCGATTATTCCTGCTGGCCAGGATGAAGT
>CAYWIS010000147.1:0-4822 GCA_964458385.1 uncultured Pirellulaceae bacterium | reverse complement strand
ATGCGACGGCGACCCCTGGCGAGAAACTGATTCAGGTGAGCGGTAAGGGCGGAAGTGGGCCTGCCGCCACGGGTGAACTGAAGATTGAAGTCACTCAAAGCGATGCGACGGACGATACCGATACGATCGCTCCGCCAGTGACCCCAACGCCGGTTGCCCCCGACGTGAATGCTCCGGACGCGACCACGCCTCCGCCAGCGACCGAGGATCCGGCCGCGCCAGACGATGCGTTGAACCCTGAAGGTGGCGCTCCGCAGCCTGAGACTTCAGAAGACGTCGAGTAACCCTTGTTGCAAGCTTCGCCCGGCCGACGCAGAACGGTATGCGTCGGCCGGTTGCGTTTCTTGAGCTGTCGTTCTGATCGCTTTGGCTCAAACGCTTACCGTTGAGGAGTGCGGGGAAGCTCGGCGCCGAGGGCCTCCGTAAGAGACATTCTCGACCCAGGGGTGAAAGCCTTACAGGTACTCCCAGATCGTGTGGTATGCGCTGATTGACTCGAAATACTCCAACATCCGACGATAGAAATCGTGATGGCCAACCGTAGCGCTATCGCCCACAACGAGCAGTTTTCGGCGTGCGCGGGTAAGCGCCACATTCATGCGGCGCACGTCGCCCAAAAATCCGATCTCACCTTGAGGGTTGGAACGCACAAGCGAAATGACAACGGCCTCTTTCTCGCGGCCTTGAAAACCGTCGACGCTGTCGACCTCTAGGCCCTCAATCGTCAGCAGGGAGCGTAGCAGACGCACTTGGGCTGCATAGGGCGCAATCACCGCAATGCTTGTCGGCGCCAGGCCGGCGTCCAACAACTCAAGGACGCGGCTCACAACGAATTCGGCCTCGCCACGATTGCGGCGACTCTCGCCGTCGGGTTCAAGCTCCTCATCCCACCCGGCGCCTGCAGTGTCAAAGAAGTGGACAGGCGACGTTGTAATTTCGTTCGAAGCGATATACGGTAGATCGGCCAACACATGATGTCGCACGGCTTCGTCGGCCCGCAGGCTGTTTTCGTACAGTTCCTGAGACGAAAACCGCATAATGTCTTCGTGCATCCGGTACTGCACTTCTAATCGCCGCGATACCACGCCGTCAAACAGCGACACGATCCGCTCCTGGAGGCTTACGCCGAATCCTTCTTTCTGCGCGGCGACGGAAACCACCGTCGGCGGCAACTGAAAGTGATCTCCCGCCAGCACCAGCCGCTGGGCGCGGAGCAAGGGAATCCAGCAGCCCGGCTCGGTCGACTGACAGGCTTCGTCGACAACCGCTAAATCGAACGTGCGTTGGCCTAGGATCTCGCTATCAAGACCCGTTGTGGTTGCGCACAACACCTCCGCAGAATCGAGCACTTGGGCGATCACCTGGGCTTCCAGCCGCCGGGCGTCTTCAAGCAACGCGCGAGCTTCGGCCCGCATCTCTCTCCGCGCCCCGGGCGCTGGTTTAGCGCGTGTGTACTTGTCGGCCTTATCACGCAGGGCCGACGCTTCGCGCGCGAACTTGCGAGCGAGGCGGATGTCGGGATGGGCTTCAACGATCAAGTCCAGCGTGTTCTGTCGCAGCGCCGGGAGAACGCGAGCTGGGTGCCCCAGCCGCACCGCTCGGACACCTCCCGCCAGCAAGCGTTCGAAGATATTGTCAACTCCCATATTGCTGGGAGCGCACGCCAACACCTTTTCGCCACGTTGGACCGCGTGGCGGATTAGCTCAACAACCGTGGTGGTCTTGCCTGTTCCTGGAGGGCCGTGGATCACCGCTACATCGCGGGCAGAAAGACCATGCCGCACTGCTGCTCGTTGCGATTCATTGAGCGATGAGTCGAGCGGCTCGAATTCGACCTCCGTTGTAAATTCGGGCGCCTTTTTGCCAAGCAGCACTTCACGAAGATGAGCTAGGCGGTCGCCCGATGCCGAAGCAGCCCGCTCCATAGCTTGTCGCTGCCGGCGGCGCGCCACCTCGTCATTCGATAGGTCGAGCCGGAAAACAGGTCGCCCATCGGTAATTTCGGGTGGTTGTTCAAATGCCACCTCAACGAAGGAGTCGGTGCGCTCACTGATGACGCCGCGCCAACTTTCTCCGTTCGGCCGCTCTTCCGACAATAGCACCGGTGAGCCAATACCTAAACGTGTCCACGGCAATGGACGTTCACCCGCCTTGCCCAACACCAGGAGCGTACGGCCCCCCAAACCCGCGTGTTCGTCACGCACCACCAGGTCAAGCAGTGAGTTGCCCGCCTTTTCGGCTTCCTCGGGCGCCAAGCGGCGGATACGTTCCAGTGATTGGCGGGCTTCTTCGTCCGCCTCCATCTCTAACAGGCGGATCATTCGGGAGAAATGATCATCGCCGCGCCCGCCGGGGATGGCGCCTTCAACGGCGGCTCGGATGTGGCGGTTATCGAGCAACACACCATCGAGCGCCGCCACGGTTCGCATGAGATGCTTTGCCGGAATCTCGACCAAAGCCGACCGCCCGCGCAGTTCGATGGCGCCGACCTGTTCCTTATCCAATTCAGCGACCACGGTCAGCAGTCGCACAATCGTCCCTCGCGTGGTTCGCGGCGGCAAATTATCTAGACGGATGAGGGCCATATCCGATCCCGGCAAAGACATGTGAACGAACAAGCCCCGAAGGGGCTTGCCTTAATTTTCACCCGCTGCCTGCCAGGGGACAATGCAAACCAAAACACGCCACGCGCTTCGCCGCTTTTTGAGTTTTTTCTTATTGCAACCTTGGCGTGTGATGCGGTCACGCTGGCTTGTGAATCGACGAGGAAGGCGCCGTTGGACCGAAAGACGACGACAGCACACTCGTCAACGGTCACGAAGCCAAGCTGCGGCAACGGATCAGAGAGACGGCAACTTCTCTTCGCCCGGTGCGGCGGTGAGGCGGAGCGGGCCATCGTTGGTGATTGCCACCGTGTGTTCGAAATGAGCGCTCGGTTTGCCGTCGGCCGTGATCTGCGTCCATTGGTCACGATGGACTTTTACTTCTTTGCGTCCCATGTTGACCATTGGCTCAATGGCGATGACGAGCCCCGGACGCAGGTCAAAATCTCCGTCTCGCAGAAAAGAGGGGCTGACGAAGTTGGGCACTTGGGGCTCTTCGTGCAACGAACGCCCAATGCCGTGCCCCACCATGGTTTCGACCACCGAGAACCCGTGGTCTTTCACGTAGGTTTCAATTTCCCTGGCGACTTGGCTCCAGCGCTGTTTCTCGCCCACTAAGCGAATCGCCAAATCTAATGCTTCCCGAGTGACGTCCAAGAGCCGCTGCACTTCGGGGGCGATTTGGCCAACTGGGTGCGTGTATGCCGAGTCGGCGCACCAGCCATTCACCTTGCAGCCGGTATCGATGCTGACAATGTCTCCCTCGCGAAGTATGCGCCGACCAGGTATGCCATGAACGACCTCTTCGTTCACCGACATACAGGTAACCGTGGGAAAGGGGACCGGGCCTGGAACTCCTTTGAACAGCGGTTGAGCCCCCTTGGATTGAAAGAAGGCCTCTACCGCGGCGTCAATCTCGCCGGTGACCGCTCCTGGCCGCACCAGGGACGCTGCTAACTGGTGCGCCTCCCAGACCACCAGCCCTGCTTGCCGCATCAGGTTAATTTCGCGTTGTGAGCGAAGAGTGATCATTCGGTTCTCTATTTCAGCCTGCGTCCGAACTTACGAGCCGGCGGCTCTCGAGCGCTTTGCGGACGCGCGCGTAAACTTCGTCTGGCGTACCGTTGCCATCAATCTCGCAAAGGAGACCCCGTTCGCGGTAATACTCCAGTACCGGCATGGTTTGTTGACGGTAGATGGCGATCCGCTGGGGGATGACCTCCGGGGTGTCATCCGAGCGCGGCTTTTCGCTGATCTGCGCGCGGCGAAGGAGACGCCGCACAATCTCATCTTCCGCGACCTGCAATTCGAGGACGGCTTGGAGGGAGCGTCCTTCCTGCGCAAGGCATTGATCCAGCGATCGGGCTTGCTCAATCGTGCGGGGAAAGCCATCCAAGATGCACCCCCGTGCGCAATCGGGCTGCCTGATTCGGTGAGCAATGATCGAAATCACCAAATCATCGGGCGCCAATCGCCCATGATTGATGTACTCCATCGCCCGCCGACCTAAATCGGCGCCCGTCTCGGCGGCTTCGCGGAGTATTTCACCGGTGGAGAGGTGCGGTAGCTGAGTTTCCGCAGCTAATCGCTCCGCCTGGGTTCCTTTTCCCGAACCGGGGGCGCCAATGAACACGACCAGCATGTTTGCCTCCCGCCGTCATGCGGAACCGACGGGGGACCAAATCCTGCTAACGAGCGCCCCAATCGCCTGCCCAGGCTCGCTATGATTCCAACAAGCCTCGGTAATTCCGCATGACCAAATGGCTGTCGATCTTCTGCACGAGGTCAAAAGCTACACTCACCGCGATCAACAACCCCGTGCCGCCGTAAAAGCTAGCCACGGTGAAGCTGACACCCAAGTTGCTCGAAATAATTGTAGGAACAATCGCCACCAGAGCCAAAAACCCGGCGCCTACGTAGGTGATCCGCACCATGACTTTCTCCAAGTAGTCGGCGGTGCGCTTCCCGGGACGGTACCCGGGAATAAAGGTGCCATAGTCCTTCAGGTTCTCGGCCATTTCCTTCGGGTTGAAGGTGATGGCCGTCCAGAAGTAGCAGAAGAAGTAAATCAAGACAACATATAGCAAATTGTAGAAAAACGACGCGGGCGAAAACAAGCTGCTGAGCCAATAGACTGTGTTCCGCCAACCCGGCGACGTCGACACCATGCTCAACCCCTGGAACAGCATCGGCGGCAGCATCAGCAAGCTGCTGGCGAA
>CAYWIS010000146.1:10311-15801 GCA_964458385.1 uncultured Pirellulaceae bacterium | reverse complement strand
CACCGGAGTCAGGGGGTTTTTTGTTGCGCTAAGGGCAACGTGAATCCTCTATGTTGGATAAGTCGTTGCGGCCTTAGTCTCCTGGCGCTCCGCAGTTCTTTTGAGGTTCCGTAATCCTTGGAGGATCAGGCTTATCTGCGAGGCGCCAAAGCATACGAAGAAGACGGTCAGCACAATTGCGGTCCAGTAGATCGCCCGCAATGCTTGGGTCGCAATCACTTCAAGCTGCTTCCGTGTGTCACGGATAACGTCGGAGAACGATTCGATATCGGCGCGAATCGTGGTTAACTGGGCCTCGACGCCCGCCAGAGCCTCTTGAAGTTGCTCTAATTGGCGCGGAGAAATGGTCTGGCCTTCGCGGATGGTGGTCAGGGCCTGTGCTACCTGGTCAAGCTGATTCGCAGCGTCCGTCAAACTGTTGGCAACAGCTTGCCACTGTGTGGGACGACGGGCGTCCGATGTCAGGCGAGCGCGGATAAAGGGCAAAGAATCCAGGAGCGATAGCGCCGTTGTCATGCTGCGCATGCTGTCTCGCATGGAAATGGTGAGTTGTTCGGCGGCGATCAAGCGATGCCCAATTTGAGCGTCGAGCGTTTCCAGTAGCGTTGCCGCATTAGCGCCGCTTGGCGTTGGCCTCGCCAATTCCTGCAAAGGTTCTTGAATGGCCCCTACGCGGCGACGGGCGGCGTCAAGAAGGCCCACGGTGGCTTTGCTCTGCTGATCGATCGACTCCAGCACCGCGGCCGCTTGGGAGAGCATTCCTGGCAGGTCGCGCTCCAAGCGCTGGGTGGATCGCCAAATAGCGCATACAGCCGCCACGGCGAAAACAACGCCAACCAAGCCAATGACTCCCGCCGTCAGCCCAACCACACGCTTGAGTAAGGTTTGCATGAGGCACGAAGTTGCGAGTTTCGAAGTTGAGATCCGCGCCGCCGCCTCACCTTATGCTACCGTATCGACGATCGTGACGACCACGACTGCATAAACGCAACGTCAATTTACGCGGAATCACTGCTTTGCACTTCGGAGTAATGTACAAGCAAGCGTTGGGCGGCATGGCGAATATCGAACGCGGCGGCGGCCCGTTGACGGAGATGCACCGCAAGGCGCTCTCGTTCTTGAGGGTTGTCCATCAGATGATGAATCGCCTGCTCTAGCGCTGCGGGCTCATCGGGGGGAACAAGGCTGCTTGTAAACGTGTCAGGCGGGAGAATTTCCCGCGTGCCGCCTACATCGCTGGCGATCAACGGCGTTCCCGAGGCGGCCGCCTCCAACAACACTCGCCCCAGCGGCTCTTGACGAGCCGCATGCGCCAGCAGCGTTAGTTCGTTTAAAAGGCGCGGCACATCGTGACGGACGCCCAGAAAATGAACTCGCCCCGCCAAGGGCGAACGCAATGCATCTTCGTGAAGTTGGCGTTCGTACGCTATAGCTTCGTCTTTCGTGGAGGTTCGCTCTCCGACGATGATCCAGTGCAATGTTTCCCACCTCGGCGCGAGGCGCCGAAAGGCCGTGAGCGTCGTGTCCAATCCTTTGCGGACGCCAACTTGACCGATGCTCCCCATAAGCAGCGTCTGCGCCGGTAGTTGCAATTCCCGATGGAGGAAACCAGTCGGCGGTCGCGGGCAAAAGACCGTTAAGTCGACACCGTTGTAGCAAACGAAGGTTTTCCCCGCGTCAACACCTTGGGCGATATGCCAGTTGCGCGTTGCTGCGGAGACGGCCAGCAGTCGTGTATGGCGGTTCAAGTCGGCGATGGCCTGCCGGCTTAGCGAGATGATATCGCGCAAGTGCCCGATGCTCGGAATGCCCATATCGCTCGCCACAGGCCCCGACAATCGGCTCATGGCCAGGCTGTTGGCGTGGAGTAAGTCAGGACGAAGCCGCTGCAAAGCCGACGCTAGTTCGGTCCGGCGCTCCTCCAACGATCTCCGCACGCCATGCAACGGCTCCCGCCAGGGGTGTACTTCCACGCCTTGCGTGGTCAACTGCTGAGCTAGCGCGCTATTCGCCGGCGCCACGGCCTGAAACCGATACCCGGCTTTCATCGCCTCGGGCAAACTGGCCAAGAGTGAGTTTTCTCCTCCTAGAAGCGTTGGATACTCAAAGAGTAGTAGCACCAAAGGCATCGTTCTCTACATCAGAGGCCAGCAGTCGCCCGTCTTGCCTTATCTTCCAACAAGGGCGCTTTCAGTGTAGTGCAGGACGGTCAACAACAAAAGAAAACCGGCGTCCTGCGCAGCGTAGGCAGGACGCCGGTTGAATAAGTTAGCCGCTCTGATGTGCGACGGCGCTAACCGCCGGCGATGCTAGTTCGCCAAAGCGTTGTCGGCATTGGCGCGGGCCGCCTTAATCGCGTCGCGCTGCTGGCGGCGGACCTCCTCAACCCAGAGCCGGTGCGGGCCCTGAACCCGCTCCATCATCCGTCCCCAGTTTTCGCCTGGATTCGCTTCTTCAATCTGCACGGCGTTCTTAACCAGCGCGGCGGCTGCCTCGACATCGCCCTTCTGGTAGGTGGCCAACGCTTGGAAGTAGACATACTTGGCCTTGGTGGGGACCAACTCCGCAGCCGTTGCAAACTCTTTGGCCGCGGCGTCATAAGCCCCCTGATGATAAAGACGCGTGCCGCTAATGAACAACTCTAAGGCTGCGTCGGCGCTGGCTTTCTTCTGCAGCGACACGATCTTCACCGGCGCCGGCTTCTCATCATTCATTTCTGGCCGGGCGGCGGGAACCGGCGTGAGAATCGCATGATCGTAATGTAACGGGGCGGCGTAATACGGATCGGGCGTCGATCCGGCGTCATACTGGGCGCCCAAATCCGGGTTGCAGCCGCAATCGCTCACCGGACAGCAAATTCGCACCGGCACTCGCTTGTAAGTCACCGTCGGCACACAACGAGTTACCGTGTAGGGCACTTGCCGCGGCGTCACGCGTGGCACGGTAATCGTTGTGGTGTAAGGGACTGTTCGCCACGTTGTGTAGGCGACTTGGCGAACCGCCGTTTGCGGAATCATGCGGCACACCGTGTAAGGTACGGTATACGTCTGGTATTCCGTCACCATACGGCAGACCACGTAGTTCACGGTGTAGCTGTGGCTTTGCGGAACCACGCGGGCAACCGTGTAGGGAACGACTCGAGTGTAGGTTTCGGGAATCACTCGCGCCACGACATAGGTGTAAGGCCGCGAAACCACTTCCGGAATATGGCGGCAAACCGTGTAGGTGTACGTCGTGGTGCGAACTTCGGGTACGGCGGTGCAAACGGTGTAGGGCACATTCTTGTAGTGCGTTTCGTACACCGTGTTCACGCGCTGCACCGTCTTGTACTCGACGCGAGGAACCCATACCCGGCGGCACACCTTCCGCGGCGGGCATTGCACCTGGACCGTGCGAATCGCCCCCGGCTTATAAACGCATCGGCAGGTACAGGGATCCCATTCCCAGCACCCTGGCTCTTGCACGCACCGTGTGACGACCGGGCCGGGGACTTCTTCGGTGTAGGTTCGCCAGTCGCCCGTGTAAATGGGAATCGTCTCGGTGTAAGGCACATGCCGGCAGACGGTGTACGGAACGGGCCGCATGTGCGTTTCGTAGTGCGGCCGATACACCGTATAAGAGACAGGCTGCGTTACCGTGTCGAAGTGCGGGCGGTAGATCGTGTAGGAGTAGACCCCGCTTCGTGTTTCATAAACCGGGCGATACACCGTGTACGGCACGGTCTGGGTATACGTCTCGTAAATGGTGTGGAACGTGGTATACGACACCACCCGCGACTGCGTCTCGTACACGGGCCGGTAATAGGGACGCGTATAGGTTTGCGAAACCGTTTCGTAGTGCGGCGTGTAATAGGTGTACGGTACACTCTGCGTGATCGTCTGCGGAATGTATTTGTAGTGCGTTACTGGTTGCCGGTGATAGGTCGTGTCGTAGACCGTGCGGTAAAGTGTTTCACAGGTTGTCTGGTAATGGACCTGCGGGACCAACTTCCAGACCGTGTAACATTTCTCCTGATAACACGGCGCCACGGGACAGCAATCGCACCGGCCGCTCCTGAGTCCGCGCAATAGCCCGCCCAAACCGCAATACGCCGCTTCCACCTGGGTTGCAGGCAGCGCCGCCAAGGCCGCGGCCATCAGCATTAGGACTTTCACGCTTCGCATGGCATTTCTCCGCCCCCTGGGAAGGTCTGAGTATGAGGGTGATAAGCTAACCTAGGATGCAGCCGAGCGCCGGGACGGAAACTTTGTGCCACTTTCTGCGGTTACCCCTGTCCTTGCAGCGTTGCTTCCGTGGAATTTGTGATGCAATCGTCACAACTCGCATCACCACGCCGCGCAGCATGCCCGGCGAGAACAGAGTTCGTGGGCGGCGTTACCCGGTGGAAATCACTCGGTTCGCCCCACGATGTTGCATGGCCCCAAGAACCATTCGCCGTCGCACCTTTCAATGTCGCTTCACTTGGGGCTACGAACATCGTTGGCGCGGCATACCTCGGTCGATATAAGCGAACCGCCGTACCGAGCCTTCCCGGTACGGCATGTTCCTTGGAGACATGCCTGCTAGAAGACACCCCGCGTGAATCGCGGACACCCGAGTGTGGGTTAGGCCAAATCGGCGAGCGCAACGCGTGAAGAACGCGTTCCGCTAGCCCAAGTTCAAGAAGCCGTGAACACAGCCGGCCGAGATTTTTTCGCCGTAGATGGCGACGGGAAATCGTGGAAACTATCTACCGCCGAGCATTGAACACGACTCGTGCGCGTTGTTAGACATTCAACCAGCGAGAATTAAGGCGGCCAAGCCGACACGTCCGGTCGCAGTGAATAAGTCGACCGTCCTATAAACAGTTGCACGAGTAACCCAAACGGCGTTCTGCGTCCTATACGGTCCCCAAGGACGCCGGTTTGGTGCGCCGCCGGGCGACGCCGTCTTCAATCGCCGCCTGCGACACCGCAGCCGCCACCGCGTCGGCTACCCGGCGGTCAAAGACGCTGGGAATAATGTAATCGGCGCTAAGTTCATTCTCAGAAATTACCCCGGCAATTGCCCGGGCGGCGGCAATCTTCATCGACTCGGTAATCCGGCTCGCCCGCACATCGAGTACGCCGCGGAACAAGCCGGGAAAGCAAAGCACATTGTTTATTTGGTTTGGATAATCAGACCGGCCGGTCGCCACTACACGGCAATGCGGCGCCGCCAGCTCTGGTGAAATCTCGGGGTCGGGGTTGGCTAGTGCAAACACGATCGCGTCGGACGCCATGTTCTTCACATCGTCCTCGGTCAATACGTCAGCCGCCGAAACACCGATGAAAACGTCTGCCCCTACTAACACCTCGCTTAGCGAGCCCGAGCGCCGCTCGGCATTGGTATTCTCGGCGATCCACTGGCGCAACGGAGATAAGGGAGTCGACGCTCCGCAGCACAGGGCGCCTTCCCGGTCACAGACGATCAGATTGCGGGCCCCTACCGAAAGCAGTAAGCGCGTAATGG
>CAYWIS010000146.1:0-10301 GCA_964458385.1 uncultured Pirellulaceae bacterium | reverse complement strand
CGTTGATGACAATGCGCACGTCGGCCAAGTTCTTGCCGACCACCTTGAGCGCGTTCTCAAGCGCGGCCAAGGCGACGACCGCGGTGCCATGCTGATCGTCATGAAATACGGGAATGTCCACCAACTCGGTCAGTCGCTGCTCAATCTCGATGCATCGCGGCGCCGAAATGTCCTCCAAATTGATGCCGCCAAATGTTGGCGCCAACCGCACGCAGGTTTCGATAATCTCGTCAACGTCCGTGGTTTCAAGGCAGATTGGGAACGCATCAACTCCGGCAAACTCTTTGAACAACAACGCTTTGCCTTCCATAACCGGAAGGGCGGCTCGCGGCCCAATATCGCCCAACCCCAGCACGGCCGTGCCGTCCGTCACCACGGCCACCGTATTACGGCGAATGGTCAGAGCAAACGAGGCGTCTGGGTCCTGTTGAATCGCTCGGCAGACCCGCGCTACGCCCGGCGTATAGGCCATCGACAGATCATCGCGCGTCTTGACCGGCACTTTGGGTTTGATCTCAATTTTTCCGCCCAAGTGCAACAAGAAGGTGCGATCCGAAACAGAGACCACTTCGATATACGGCAACTGGCGCAGGTGGTCGACAATCTGCTGACCGTGAACTTCGTTGCGGGCGTTGACCGTAATATCGCGGGTGATGGTGTCTTTGCGCACCTCAACGATATCCACGGCGCCAATGAACCCATCCATATCGCCAATGGCCGAGGTGATGCGTCCCAGAGATCCCGGCCGGTCGGGGTATCGCAACCGAATGGTCAAGCTATAAGAGGGACTCGGTAAGCTCATTGCAGATAGTCCTCCTTCCGTGGTTGTTAGGCGGCGCCGGCCGTATCCTCATTACTCGGGCAAGAGCGTGGGCACTTCTTGGCTCTGGGTGGTCGGAGCGGGCGGCAATGGCCGCGGTTTGAAGTTCTTGACCAAGGTGACTTCGTTTCCTAATTGGTTATACGTTACCTCGTCCATAAAAGCGCACATCAGACGGTACCCGCGTCCCGCCTGGTCCCAAGCATCGGGGTCGCGAAGATCCGACAGTTGCGCGGTATCAAATCCCGGCCCTTCATCGCGAATCACAAGCCGGGCCTGCTCAAGCCCGATTTGGACCTCAACCACAATTCTTCGCGATGCGAAAGGAGGCTGATTACGGCGGCGTTCAAAGGCTTCGCCGCCACGACGCCAAGCCGCTTCGCGGGCCTCGGGGCCAAGCTCTAGATTGCCATGATACAGCGCGTTTCGCACCGCTTCTTCCAGGGCCAATCCAATGCGAATGGCGTCGGTCGCGTCGCACAGCCCCATGCTTGCAAGAAACCGTTGCACCAGGTCGACCAGCGGAGGAATAAGCGCCGGATCGTTCGGCAATTCAAACGTATAGTCGAACTTGGCCAGGCAGCGGATCAAATCCTCGTAGGCCTGCTCGGTGGTGACCGTCAACACCTGCTGCACCGTGGTCAGCAGCCGCTGAGCTAATTGTCCCTTCGGCACGTAGCTTACAGCGCCGCTCTCGAGCGCTTTGACCGCCAGCTCTTCGCTACCGTGCGCGGTGATGAGGAGGACGGGAATCGTGGGGAACTCGCGGCGCATCGCCTGCACGAGCGCCAGACCGTCCATCTCGGGCATTTGCAGGTCGGTAATCACCAGGTCGGGCGGCGCCAACCGGATAATCTCCAACGCTTCGGCCCCGTTCCCCGCATATTGCACTTCCAGCCCCGGCGATTGTCGTAACAAACCGCCCACTAGACGGCGATCGACCGCCGAATCATCGACTACCAGCACCGCGGGCATGAAGTCGTTCCCCTTGAGATGAAGTGGCTCGAAGCGCCGTTCTTGGCGTGTGACTTCGAATCCGGCTGGATGGCCGCCTGCCCCGCGCGCCAGAATCCTGCAAATCGCAAGCTAAACTCCCTCTCCACTATAGGGCTGCGGGCGCCGGGCGGCAAGGTTGCCCCAGCCCGCAAGCGGCCGAATAATACCTTAGATGTGACTAACTTCGCCCACTCTTCGCCGTAGTATTCGAAACGATCTTGGAGGCGGCATGAACGACACCCAGCGCGAAAAACAAATGCGACAGGCCGAGGAGATCCTCGGCGACCGCCTGGACCAGGTCGGGTTCGCGAAAGGATTATTCTTTGGGCAGTATTTGCACGAACGCCTCTTGCCATATCCGGACCTTACCGCCGATGAAGAGGTAAATCGCCGGGTAGCGCAATTGCGTGAATTCTGTGAGCAGCGCATTGATGCGGCGGCGATCGACCGTCAGGCAGAAATCCCGCAAGAAGTGGTGCGCGGTCTGGGCGAGCTGGGCGTTCTTGGCGCGTGTTTGCCACAGGATTGCGGTGGTTTGGGGATGGGGCAAGTGGCGTACTGCCGCCTCTTGGAAGTGCTGGGCGGTCATTGCGGCAGCACTGCCTTGTTCGTCAACGCACATCACTCCATCGGCCCACGGGCCGTGGTGCTGTTTGGCACGCGCGAGCAACAACAGCGTTGGTTGCCCAAGCTGGCTTCGGGCGAATGGATTAGCGCCTTCGCCCTCACCGAACCGGAAGCAGGCAGCGACGCGGCCAACGTGCAGACAACGGCCACCCCAACGGAAGACGGCGCCGGCTATTTGCTCAACGGGCAGAAGCGTTGGATCACCAATGGCGGCATTGCCCAGGTATTGACCGTGATGGCGAGAACGCCCACCGCCGAGGGAGAGTCCAAGATTACAGCGTTTCTTGTCACACCCGACATGCCCGGCTTTGAGGTGGTCGAAAAGCGCATGGAGAAGTGTGGGGTCCGCGGCACGGCCACGAGTCGACTCGCATTCCACAACATGTTTGTTCCCAAAGAGAATGTGTTGGGGCAAGTGGGCAAGGGGTTGCGAATCGCATTGACGGTGCTGGATTTCGGCCGCACCACCTTCGGCGCCAGTTGCACCGGCGCCGCCAAGTTCTGCGTCCAACGATCCAAGCAGCATGCGAATACCCGCGTGCAGTTCGGTCAGACCATTGGCTCGTTCGAGTTGGTCAAGGAAAAGCTGGCGTGGATGCAGGCCAGCGCGTTTGCGATGGAGGCCTGCACTTATCAGACCGCCGCCTTGATTGACTCGGGCGCTGGCGACTTCATGCTAGAAACCGCCATGCTCAAGGTGTTTGCCACTGAAACGCTATGGCGCATCGTCAACGACACCTTCCAGATTCACGGGGGCAAAGCCTACTTTACCGACGAACCGTTTGAGCGCATGATGCGCGACGCCCGCATCAACACCATTGGCGAAGGCGCCAACGAAGTCCTCCGCGCCTTCTTGGCGCTCGTCGGCATGCGCGATGTGGGGCTACAACTGGAAGGCGTTCTCGAGGCGATCAAGCACCCCATTGGGAACATTTCGCGATTGGGTCGCTTTGCGGGCCGCAAGTTAGGTAGTCTTTTATCCGCGCCCGAAGTTCCCGTGCGCAGCAGCGAACTGGAGCCCGATGCGGCGCGGCTGGGCAAGGCGGTTTCTCAGTTTGGCAGCAATGTCGAGTGGCTGCTGCGCACATACCAGCGTGAGATTGTCGATCGCCAATACCAGCTTGGCCGCATCGCCGACGCAGCAATTGACTTGTATGCTAGCGTCTGCGTTTTGAACCGCCTGGATCATCTCCTTCGCGACCATCGCGTAAGCAAAGATGAACAGCATCTTGCTCTCACCACGGGCCGCTACTTCCTCCGTCTGGCCGACCGTCGCATCGATCGTAACCTCCGCGACCTGGAAAACAACGACGACGCCGCAACGACCGAACTTGCCAACCTTCTGCTCAAATCGTAGCAGGTTGAAGTCATTATTGGGTCTTGGCCGCTTTCTTTTGCGAAAAGAGCCAGGCGTAGAACTCCGGGTTAGCATAGGTCGGGGACCAGGAGTTATGCCCGGTGTTGGGGTACTCGGTTAGCTTGGCGTTGCCGCCAGCGGCATTGATGGCTTCAACCATAACGCGAGACCGGTGAGGTTTGACCACGGTGTCGGCCGCACCGTGGAAGGCCCAAATGGGAATGGCGGCTAGTTGCTTGGCGAAGGCCGGATCGCCGCCTCCGCACACCGGAGCCGCTGCGGCGAAGCGCTCGGGATGTCGCTGTATGGCGTCCCAGGCGCCGAAACCGCCCATGGATAAGCCGGTCACGTACACGCGGTCAGCGTCGATGGAAAACTCCTTTTGCAACTGCTGGAGCAGGTCGAGCGTTTTCGCTAGGGCAGGCGTCGGCTCTTTGGGCATTGTGTGAGCGTCGGCCGACCAAGGCGTGTCGACCCATTGCTCGCCCTGAGGACACTGCGGCGCCACGACAAATGCCGGATACTTCGAGCGCACTTCCGGCGAGGCGAACTCCTGCATTCCCCACTTCAACTGCGCTTGGTTATCATCGCCGCGTTCGCCGGCGCCGTGCAGAAAGAGCACCAAAGGATACTTTTTCTGGGGATCGTAGTCCTGGGGCTTGAGCAATCGGTAAAGCAGCTTGCCGCCTTGCGAGTCGGTATACGTGCGGGCTTCAAACATCTCGGTCCACTCAGCGGCGGAAGAAACAACGGGCAACCCAACCAGGGCAAGAATCCCAACAAGAAAAAGAGAGAGACGGCGCATAGTCAAGGCGGGGCGGTGTGGAGGAAGATAGCAGAGCGCGGCGTTTAGTCGCCGAAGCCTTCCTGGGACGATAATCTACGCCTTGTCGCGCGCCAAGCGCGGAGCGAGGTCGAAGCGGCGTTCGCCGCAGGCATAGGTTGAGCAGCCGCCAAAGTAACGCCAGCAATCGCGGTGGTGCGGTGTATTGCAAAGCCGGCAATACACCACCTCTCCGTTGTCAAGCGAATCGCCGCAGACTTTGCACACGGCCTGGCCGTTGGTTTGGAGCGAGGCTTCAATGAAATCGACGCCCACGCCGTACGATGCGATGGCATGATCGTATAACTCAAGCGTTAACGCCACAAACTGCTGTAGCGCCCGCTCATTGCGTAGGATGCCGCGGCGGCGGACGGTCATCTCGCCGTGATCAAAGAGCAGGTAGATATCGTTGCCGCCTTGAAAGTAGCGAAGGCGGTCAATGGCGACCTGCACATAGCGGGTCAACAAACGCCGCGCATGCTCCCGGCTGTCAGTGTCAACCTGATACGTCAACTCGAATTCCCGCGAATCGGTCAACATTCCGCGCCGTACCACGAGGCACGCCAGACGCTTAAGAATCCCTGCGGGAGTGATCTCACAGGTGAAGGGCATGAGCCGCCCCGAGGTCGACGTATGGGGAAAGAAAAGCGCCCGAAATTGCTCGTTGCCTTTCTGATTGGGGTCTGGATTCGACGCATCGCGCACGACCACCTGCGTCGCTAGAGGTCCCCCCATACCGTGAGGCCGTACAACGGTTACCGTAGCGGCCATCTCGCCGTGGGTGAAGTGAACAACGGGCGGTTCAAACCACCTTCGTTTTTCCACCACCCCGGCGTATTGCCGCGCCAGGTGATGGTAGGCGGCATATAAATTGCCGTGACGCACCGCCACCACCAGCAGCAGGATGACCAATCCCACCGACGCGACGAAAAGCCAATACATAACAACCCCAGCCATAGATTTGCTCGCTACGGGCCCACGTTATTGTACCGTAACGGTCAACGGCGCGGCTTCAACGGCCGTATGTCGATGTGGCGGTTCTCCTTCTCCACCATCTTGAAACAAACGCTCCCGGCTACGAGGCGATGTAACGCCGTCCGCCGCAACCAAAGGTCGAACAGCCGCCGAAGTAATGCCAGCAGTCCTCGTGGTGCAACGTCTGACAGCGCGAGCAGCGGACCATGGGGGCGGCAATCGCTTCGCCGCACACCTGACAAATCACTTCTTTGTCGGACGCCGCAAGCGAGACGGACACAACTTCGATCCCCGTACGCTCGTTCTCTACGATATGGTCGTACAGAGCCATCACCCCCTCGATCCATTGATTCAGGATCCACTCGTCCCGAATCACCTTCAGCTTGGCGGCAACCAAACGCCCGTGACCGATGCTGATGTAGATATGGTCGTCGTCCCCCAGCCATCGTAGCCGGCGAATGAGATGCTGCACCTCGGGGGTGAGAAGATCGCGCACATCTTGCGTGTTGCCGGTGATAATGAAATCTCTATCAAAGTCGGGCGAGCCGACCTCCAAATCGATTAAGCCGAATAACTTGCCGACTCGCTCAGAAAACCGTTGTGGGTATATCTCAAGCCGAATGCCCCCGTCAGGCCAGGAAATTTTCATCCGCGTACTGCGCGTATCACCATGTTTGGGATGACTCGTTCCCGTGCTATAAGTTTCCACCAAAACCGAAACACCGCGATGACGAAACGTAAAACTCAGATTGCCGAACCAGCCGTCTGACTTGAACCGGCCTCCCCAGCGATTGGCGGCCCTTCGATAAGCTTCCGTCAGCACATGTTCCCGGCGCCAATGCCTCATCATGATGAAAGCCAACATGACCAGAAGCGCGCCGATTCCGAGGACGAGGAGGAGGGGCTGATTCTCCATAACGTGATTCTCAGGAGGCCGGGGACTTCGGCCGCGGAGGCCCCGCCATCGGCGGTGTAATACGCGCTACCACAAACTGCGGTTCACGGCAACCGTACATGGAGCACGAGCCGAAGTACATCCAACAGTCGCGATGATGGGGCGTCTTACAGCGGCGACACAGGACCACGTCGTCCAACAGCTCATCGCCGCAAACCAAGCACACGCAGCGTTCCGTCGGCGCCAGCGTTTGATGATCCAGAAATTGGATCGCCGCTGACCGGGTAAGCAGAGCCTGGTCGTAAAGCTCTAGGGCGATGTGGACGACTTCTCCGATGTGCTCCGTGCCGCCGTGTCGCGGGAACTCCTTCTTGATGAACAATTGCCCTGCCTGAACCGACAAATAAATGTTGTCGTTTCCCAGCATGTAGCGAAGGCGGCTCAACTGAAGCTGCACGCCTTCGCTAAGGAAACGCCAAGTCTCGTCACGATTGTCGCCGAAGACCACATACTCCGCGTCAAAAGCGGCGAAGTTCGTTCCTGCGTCAGCCAGTTGCAGATAGGGTAGCCGCGGCTCCATGCGTCGCGGATAGACTTCACATCGCAACGTCGGGTCGGGGAAGTTCATGCGCACTTGCAGGTAGCGACGTTTCGGACGCCCACCCACGCCCGCTTCGACCACCACCGTGGTCCCACTATACCGGAAGCGAACCGTCGGCCGGCCGAACCAGCCTCCTTTGGAGAACCAACCGCCGTACCGAAACGACACAGCCTGGAATGCGCGGCCCCACCGCTCGGCGCCCGAGTGCGTCCGGTTGGCCCAGGTCATCATCAAGACGAGAAGAATGACCAGGAACAGGAAAACCGCGGCACATTCCATACTACTCAATATAGAGGATGCCGTCGTCGTCGCTCCAGGCGCGGGTTGGCGACGAACCGGAGGACGATTCAGACGGAGCTTCGGGCGAAACGGTCTCCTCGCCGATGTACAGCACTTCCCCCTCGTTCACGGCGCGCGGTTGAATCGTTCGCTGTACGCCGCGGCGCTCGTAGCGAATCACATTGGGGTTTACCGGCCGCACGCAATCTCGCAACGATCGCGAATCGAGTGGAAGGATTAACTGCGTTTGATCTCGATACCAATTGCGAGCCGAGTAATTCACAGGTTGGTCTAGATCCAGGTAAGCCAACCGTGTTACATCCCAGAGCCGCTCGCAAACCTCGTCCAAGGTAATGCTCGTTTGCCACGACACCCCCACATCGCGCAGATTAACAAAACCGCTAAACGATACGTTGGGGTGAAAAATCGACGTCATCCACCGAATGTCGGGCGGTCGGTCCGGGTACGAGTAAGGCAAGCGCAAATCGCAGCGATGCACATCGAGGTATTCGACCTCGCCCGTCGACGCCGAGACGCGTTTGATCCCTTTCCCGCGAAAGATCAAGGTGTAACGGTCTGGGGGATGACCACTGGACTCAAAATCGAAGATGGTGCTATCCCGCTTGAGAGCTTCCAGCGCTTCCAAGTCGGCCTGGAGGCGGGAGGTGCGGGTCGAGTCGGACACAACAAAACTCCTGCGTTATGGATGAAGCCCCTGCCCGCGGGGCGCAAACTTCCTCGTTCCCTTGGAGTCGGCGCAGCGCCCTTACGGCCACAATCAACCGTCGCCCGCGAAGGCGTCTTGGCGACAAGGCGTTGTCAAGCACACTCTCTCGCGAGGACGCGGCCTATTCGCGTGGCCCATTCTCGGCCGAGGACCCCTCGCCCGGCGATTCTTCCGTAAACATGTCCTCTTGCTCGCCACGGGTATAAATCAACGCTAGCACTCCCGCGAGGCATAGCAACAGAAACGTCACACCGCCGACGATGTACCACGTCCAATCGCGCTCCGAAGTCCCGCCGCCGGGTGAATCTTGATCGGCCTCCTTTTGTGGTTCGTACTTCGCCAGCCGTTCTTGGAGCTTAGCAACTTGGCTGCTTAGCGTTTTATTGCGTTCGGTATAATTCTCGTTACGTTCCTCAAGGCTGGCGATTTGATTTTTGAGGTCGCGCACTTCGCGGCGCCATTGTGCTTCTTCGCGTTGGAGGCGGGCCTCCAACTCGCGCCGTAGTGCGAGCTGGCCTGACACGGCTGCTTCCAGTTGTTCGTTGCGGCGCCGCTGTTCCTCCAGAGCAGTAATGAGCCCTTGCGGCGCGGAACGCACTTCGCCAACGACCTGATCCAGCAATCGACGCTGCGCTTCAACTTGGGCGTGGGCCGCTTCGACGTTCTTCAACTCCTCAAGACGCTTCTCCAACGACGCCAATTTCTCGTCGCGCTCGGCGAGCAAGTTGGCGTCGGTCGTCGGCCCCAATAGGCGCCACGCCAGTAGAGCAAGTAGACAGAACTGGACAGTCAGCATGGCTATAATCGCCACTCCCTGCCACTTATCGCCGCGTTCGGCGATATTCACCACCGGGGCGCCGTAGCCCCCCAAACGCGAATCGTGCGTCATGGTTTCCTTGCCTGAGAGCCTGGCCGCCATGGTTTCTAATTCCTGCACCCGGAAACGCGAACCCATCAAGTAGAACCCGCCAGTGCGCCGCTTGCGTTGGCTCGGGTTATTGGTCCACTGAAAAAAGCCTCGGTCGTCGCGACAGGGGTCGATTACCAGCGCCACATCCAACGGCTTATTGAAAAAGTGGTTGCAGATGAACATGTCCATGCCCGACAGGAACACGCCCCAATCGGGATGTGTGTGGTACCAGCCGACCATTTGGAGATCTTCCGGGAACTCTTCGCGCTCCCGGGTGATCTGGCTCCAGGTATCGTGCGTGAACTTGAAACTTCCCTTGGTGCTTTCGTAGTGTTCGGCGCGGAGACTGTCGGTGACCACCACAAACGGTCGGCCTTCATCGTCCTCATATTGTCCGCCCAGGAGTACGCCGCCCAACTCGACCGTGGTGTCAGACAGGGCGTGCGCTTCCATATCGCGGAGGGCGTCGATGTCGACATAAATAGGCAGGTCATGCTCACTCGGCGCAAAGACCGGCACGACCGCATAGTGTTTGTTCTGGTCGGGACGACGCTGCTTTTGCCGCTCGACATGCCGTACGTCGCCAAAAGAGATTTCTTCCATAGCCAGTTACGATGCCAAGGCAACGCCCTACGCCACGAGCGCCACGGTCCATTTCGGCGGGAGCTACTGCGCCGGCAGGCAAAACTCGCCTCGATCATCAGCGAGTAGAACGACCTGTTCGCCCTGATCGGTGGCGACGCGCACCATGTCGTAGGGCGGCACGCCCAGTTGGGCCAAAGTTTTCTCCGCCAACGGCGAGTCCTCGTCGATTGTGTGCTCCAGAACAGGCCGCGACAGCTTGCCGCACTGCGAACACACGGCCTCGCGCATGCCGACCAGTTGCAGAGGGCGCAGCACCTCTTGGCTGTGGCCGCACTCGGTGCAATTGAGTGAAACCACCAGGTCCCGATCGAGCGAAAGCCGCATGTTCGTCTGGTCGTTGAGCCGCTTGTGAAGGGCGGCGAACAAATCGCGGGCGGTATTTCGCCGAGCAGACAACGGGAGCTCCACCGGCTCGGGATACGTTTCGTGGCTCAGGCAATCATTCCGTCGCTGGTAGTCGGTCTTGTAAAAGTTGTTCGTCAGGCCGTTGTAAACCATTGCTCGCCCCGCCACGACCGGGATGCCGTGCAAGAGCTTGAGCGCTTCTTGTGTTTGCAGGGCGGCCATCATCGAGGAAATGGTCGGCGCCGTGGGCACTTTGCCAGCCTGGATGTCCTCTTGTCGCAACAGCGGACAGCTATATCGC
>CAYWIS010000145.1:0-15872 GCA_964458385.1 uncultured Pirellulaceae bacterium | reverse complement strand
ATCCCTTTGCAGTGCGTCCGCCGCATTTTACGCCACGGGCCGACAGCGTCATTTTCCTGTACATGGACGGAGGACCGTCGCAAGTCGATACCTTTGATCCCAAACCGCGGCTTGAGAAGGAGCACGGCAAGCCGTTTCCCGCCAAGATCGAACCGACGCAATTCGACAACATTGGAACGACGTTTGCCTCGCCGTGGAAATTTCGACAATACGGCGAAAGCGGCATTCCGGTGAGCGAGCTGTTTCCGCATGTCGCACAGCACGTGGATCACCTGGCGGTCATCCGCTCGATGACCTCCAACTTCTCCGAACACACCAGCGCCAACTACTTCCTACACACCGGCACAGGGTTCCAGGGACGCCCCAGCATGGGCGCTTGGTTCGCCTATGGTTTGGGGAGCGAATGTCGTGACCTGCCGGGCTTCGTTGTGCTCAACGGGGGCCTGATTCCACCAGGCGGCCTGGACAACTTCAACAGCGGTTTTCTGCCGGCCACGTTTCAAGGCTCGATCTTTCGGGGTGAAGATCCGCCCGTCGCAAACATTCGCCGCAGCGAACCGAGCGACGCACTCCAGAGGAACAAGCTGGCGCTCCTGAAGCAGCTTGATGAGGCGGCGCTCGAACAGTACGGGCACGACGATCAAATCGAATCGGCGATCGCCAATTACGAGTTGGCGTACCGAATGCAAACGGCCGTACCGGACCTGACCAACCTAAGCACCGAAACCGAAGCGACACGCCGTATGTACGGCCTGGACGCCACGACCAAGGGAACCGCCATTTTTGGGCGACAGTGTCTTTTGGCAAGACGCTTGGTGGAGCGCGGCGTACGGTTTATCGAAGTCACCTGTCCCGCCATCGGGCATGATCGCTGGGATCAGCATGAAAATCTCGTGCAGGGGCACAAAGATAACGCTGTTGCGGTGGATCAGCCTATTGGCGCGCTGCTGACCGATCTGCAACAACGCGGCTTGTTAGAAAGGACCCTGGTTGTATGGGCTGGCGAGTTCGGACGGACGCCCTTCGCCCAAGGCTCCAACGGCCGCGACCACAATCCCTTTGGATTTTCGGTCTGGTTGGCCGGGGGTGGAGTGAAAGGAGGCACGATCTACGGGCAGACCGACGAATTCGGCTACAAAGTAGTAGAAAATCGGGCCCAAATTCACGACTTACACGCCACCATGCTTTATTTGTTAGGCATCGACCATACCCGCCTAACCTTCCGCTTCAGCGGTCGCGACATGCGTCTGACGGATGTGCATGGTGAAGTGATCCACGCCGTCGTAGCCTAGATGAAATGCCGCCCAGCGTCCCGATGGAACCCGATGGTTCCTCGTTGTCTTACCGCGTCGGGCGTACACTTTCGCCGCGCAACAAAAAAAGCCGCCGAGTCGGGGGAGGCTCGGCGGCGTAGCAGGCACTTGGCGTTCAACCCATGCCACAAGAGTTATCAGCATAATTGCCCCGCCTGATTCAGCATCTTCACCCAGGGTCGGGTTGTGCACAATGTTCCGGTTGTTCCGGGAAAACCTGAGTTCTAAGCTAGGCGAAGTTTTCCTATAATACCGGTTTATCGCACGGCTGCGTCCGGCGAAGTGTTCCGCCCCTCCCACCCCAGGATCGAACTATGTTGCGGGAACCCCTCCCCCGTACTCTCCCGCTCGCGATTGCGCTTCTGCTGGCCGCAGGAATGTTGGCCGCGACAGCCGGTTGCGGCAAAAGCGACTCGGATCAGATCACCGCCGCCACAAGCAAATATGCTCCGGCGGATGACAACAATAACGCCCCTGCTCGACAGGACGCCTCTGCGCCCGCCGAGCCAACCGATCCTGCCGACGCAGCGCGTCCGGCGGATCGCCCCATGAAAACGCCCACGCAAGATTGGGCCGACGCACCAAAGAAGACGACGGTTTCGTACGACGTTCCGGAAGGCGGCGTACCCGAGTTGTTGGCGTACATCGAACAGCTTGACGAGCAGTTGCACGAATTGCTCTCGCAAGCGGAATCGCTCGACGCTGTCAAAGCCGAAGCTCAAAAGAATCTGGAAGCCCAGGCCGCCGCCGCCGACAAGATCCTTGCGCAGAATCCCCAGGAGGAAGCGCGCGCCGAAGCCGTCTCGGCAAAGGCTCGCGCGCTCCAAGCGAAGTTTCAAATGCAGGTTCCCGGCGCCGAAGACAAGCTGGTCGAACTGCTTCAGGAACTGAAAAACGATCCCAACGAACAGGTACAGCAGTTGGCGGTCGTTTATGAATTGACGATTCCTCTCACGAAGCTCAAGACCGGCGAAGTCGAGGATTCGGAGCCGGTGCTCAAAGGGCTCGAAGAATTTCTCACGAACTTGAAGAATCTCGACGCATCGGCATTTGGCTATGGCGTTGAAACGATCCGCACGTTCCAAATGCTCGGCCGCTTTGACGAGATGATCGCCTCAATGCGCAGTGTGGGTCAAGCCTTCCAGGAATCGCCCAATAACCGCGTGGCCCTTCAGGCCTTAGCACTGACGCAGCAAGCAGGACAGTACCTGGAATTCTCGGGCGACGTCGAAGAAGCCCAGCAAGTCTATGCATCGTTGCAGGAGAAAGTAGACACCCTGCAAGATCCGGACATCAAGGAGCAGTTAACCGAGTCGCTGACCAACGCCCGCAAGCGCACGGGGCTCGTGGGGAAGGAACTCAAGGTCGAAAACATGAATAACCTGGAAGGTCAGCCGTTGGACTGGGCCAAGTTCCAGGGGAAAGTCGTATTGCTGGACTTCTGGGCCACGTGGTGCGGGCCTTGTATTGCCGAGATCCCCAACATCGAAGAAGTTTACGCCGCATACAAAGATCAGGGCTTTGAGGTCATCGGCGTCAACCTGGACGACGACTCGGCAAGCGTCGAGAAGTTTTTCGAGCAGCAAAAGCTGCCGTGGGATATCGCCATTCCTGCTGACCCCATGCAGCGCGGTTTTGAGAACCCGCTGGCGGTCCGTTGTGGAGTGGACGCCATTCCCTTCATGTTGCTTCTGGACCAGACGGGTAAAGTAGCGGCCATCCACACTCGCGGTCCCCGGTTGGAAGCTGAGGTGCGCAGGCTATTGAACATCTCGGCCAACGGCGAAGCTTCGGCCCCTGCCGAGCAACCCGCCAACGAGCCGCAATCAACCGACGAGGCTCCAGCCGCAAACGAAACGCCAACGCCCGAGAACCCATCCCAGACGACGCCCCAGGAGAGCGACGCGGAAACCGGCCCCGATCTCGACCTGCCCTTGGAGTCTCCGCAAGGTGATGCAGCCGCGCCAACCCAACCGGCAAACGAAGACGGCGCGCTGCGGATTCCCACAAGCCAGCTTGAGTTCTTCGTTTATTTTGCCGACGACGCGACGGACGAGGCTTCGCCAGCGGAATCGCCCTCTCCGACTCCTACGCTTAATCCCTACCGAGCCGCCGCCGATCTGTCGACGTTCGAGCTGGTCGAATTTCTGCAAGACATGCAGGAAAAGCCTCAAGTCATTCAACAACGGCCTGGGTTTGTCGAGGCGATTGTCGATGCAGCCGATCGCATTCTTGCCGACCCTGGCGCCAGCGAAAAGTTTCAGGTGTTGGCTATTCTGACCAAGCTTCAGTATCTTCACGACCGCGCCTCGTTTGGCGACGAGAAAGCAGACGCCGCACTCGCGGCTTTTGTCGACCAGATCAAAGAGGATTCGCGCGAAAAGGTGGCCCGAGAGGTTCGTTTCCTCCAGTTGGAGCGGCGCACCTTAAAAGCGGACCAACTGGACCGCGAGCAAATTGAGAAGCTCTTGGCCGAGGTAAAGTCGTACCTGGAAGAACATAAGTCGAATCTGACGGCCAAGCACTTGCGCTTAGCGTCGGCGACAGTCGGCGCCATTAACCAATTGGAGGATGGCGACAAACGGGAACAATACTTCCACGAATTTGGCGCTTTGTTCGCCGCCAGCCAAGACAAAGAGCTTGCCCGCTACGGCAAACGCCTAGCGAAGGAAACGCCAGCTTCATCGCTTGTCGGCAAGTTGCTGGAGTTGGAAGGTCTGACGGAGTTGGGTGCGCCGTTGAACTGGCAGGCGTATCGCGGAAAAGTGGTGGTCGTGGACTTCTGGGCCACTTGGTGCGGCCCCTGTCGCCGCGCAGCGCCTGCGGTGAAGGCATTTCTCGAAGCACACCGGGAGAGCGGCTTCGACGTAGTCGGCGTGAACCTGGACGACGATCACGAGGCGCTCACGCAGTATCTCGATGAAAATCAGATTCCTTGGTCGAACATAGTGGGTGACGGCGGGAAGCAACTTGCAGAAAAGTACAACGTGCGCGCCATTCCCACTTTCATTCTGGTCGACCGCAATGGCAAGGTGCGGGAGATCGACCACTCCTTTGACGCCTTACAACCGAAGATTGAAGAACTGCTCAAAGCATCGTAGTTACTGGGCTATCCGCAAGAAACGCAATCACCCTCGCGCCAGAATCGCGAGGGTGATTTTCTATTGCCGTGGTCGCTGTGGAAGTTACCAACTCCAGTAGTGCGTGTGGTGGGGGCTACTGTAGCTGCCGTGCGTATAGCCGCCGGTCGAAGGTCCATATCCGGCATGCCAACCGCTATAGCTCGACCGGGGCGCGTACTGGCTGGAATAGGGCGTTGAGTATCCGCCCTGATATTGGTGATAAGCGCGGTCCGCCATGGCGTCTTGGCGCGCCTGATAGTCCAGATAATTGTGAAGCTGCTCGTGTTGCCGATGGGTCATCGGGTAACGATGCGCTTCACGGCTCAACAACTGGCGTTGGTACGCTCGCTGTTCCAATTGAGCATGAAACCGATCGCTCGCCCAATCCTGCGCTTGCGCCGTTGCGCCTAGCCCGAATAATCCGCCGAGAACCGTCAAAGCGAGGATTGTCTTTTTCATCGTAATGCTCCTTGGTGTCGTCGTGCGACGTGTGCCTGTTTCGCGGCGGAAGGCAGGCAGGGGGATGCGTTTGTTGCCGCTGCTTCCGATACCGTAACCGCCGCCTCAGGGCCGACAACTTTTTTCAGCTTAGTGCTGGTGTGCGGTTTCAAATCCGCAGGCCCGTAGCCATCTTTCCCAACGGTGCGCTCCCGCGTCGGTTTCCACCGCCAGGCTTCGCCAAGCAGGACAACGATAACGTACGTCGATATGGCCGCCGTGAGCGCTGGCGTGAGCATCGCACCCCAACTTCTTAAGGGTCGCCAAGTGTTCTTCGGCCTGACCGGGATCGTCGAAATGTACGGTCTTCCATTGGGTCAAGCGATACTCAACCAAGTACGGTCCCGCCGCCCAGGCCGCTGCGGAAAGGCCGCCCCAAATTATCGCGCTGGCCGTCATCACCAAGAGCATCCTCTGGGTCATCCGTTGCAACATTTGTAAACCTCCTTGAATGTTTAGAAGCCGATTTTCACTACGATCCAAAGTTTCCGACAACGCACAGCCCCCATCGCCGCGTTGAACGCGCTTATCTGCAAGCTAAGCAAACCAAGCAAGGGACTCAGTGGTTCCACGCCGAGAAGGTCGCTGGCCGATAATGCAAACTGTTGGACGCTGTGGCTCGGTGGTAACGCTCGTACTCGCACGCGTAGGCGCCGCCATACCGATGATGCCCTTGGGCGCAGTCTCGGCATCCCGACGAGAATTCGTCGTACCGGTCAAGTGGACAGGTATCGACGTGCGCATCGCCGCGCCAGTGCCCATAACTATGTCCATCATGCGGCGAAGCAGCATCGGCCGGCATCCCGAAGGATCGCGGCAAATAGATGGTGAGGGCGTGGTTCGTTTCGTCGTACACCCACTCCGTATAACCGCGTTGCGGTTCAACCCGCGTTTGCTCCCCGTGTAAGTGCATCGGCGGGGCATGAGGCAAACGCGGCGGTCGATCCGCCGGGGCAGGAAGCGTCTGGCCGCCATTAGCCGAACCGCGATTACCGAACGATCCCCGATCGACGGCGCCAGACGGAAAAGCGGGAGGCGTTTCAGGCATAGCCACCGGGGGTGATTGTCCAAGCGCGTTACTGCCCCACGACCCTAGAACCACCGCCAAGCACACCAAGCCGCCAGATAAGATGCGCAGCATTTGAGTTTTCCTTTCCTGCAAGAGATGAGTCTCCGTGCAGTGAGTGGCTAACGCAAACTCTGCGCCGAACGCGGTAGGCGTGCGGAGAAGATCCGGCCCTTTGATGTCCGCCTTGGAGATAACCGTGTCCAAACGGCAACCGTGGAAGTTCATCTAAGTCGTCTTCGCTTGCGCATCACGCCTGTAACGGTTGCCGTGCGTCTATAAAAACTACAACGGCCTTGTGGAAAAAGGATAAGAACCGACCCGTTCGGCCGACGTCATTGCCAGCCCGGCGCCACGGCATTCCGCCTAAGGCGCCGGCTTCGCATGGCCGACGCCCTCTCCCTGCTTTTCCTAATCAACGCCGGTCATTGGCTGCTACGCGGGCGCCGTGCCCGGCGTGGTGGGAGTGTGCGGTGCGTACGCATCTTCTTCGAGCGAAATTTCTTGGCGCGCCTCGTTAACGACGCGTTCGCCTTCGCGGCGACCAAACAGCCAGAACAAGGCAGGGTGGACGAAGAAGTCCAGAAGCGTCGAACTGATCAACCCGCCCACAATCACGGTCGCTACCGGATAGAGAATCTCTTTCCCCGGTTCGCCCGCCGCTAGCGTCAGCGGAATCAACGCGATGCCGGCCGTCAAAGCAGTCATCAAGACCGGAGCCAACCGTTCCAAACCGCCTCGCACAATCATCTCATGCGTCCAGCCTTCTCCTTCGTACCGAACCAAGTGCAAGTAATGGTTCAGCAGCAAAATACCGTTGCGCGACGCCACGCCGCCCAGCGAGATAAAGCCCACCATGGCCGCAATCGTCAGTGTCTGGCCCGTCACATACAGCGCCGCTACCGAGCCAATAAACGCCATGGGCAAGGCGGCCATCACCTGGAGCGAAAGGTTGACCGAGCGGAACATGGTGTAGAGCACCAGGAAAATTCCCAGTAACGATACGCAAAACAGCACTGCAATCATCCGGCTGGCCGACTGTTGGCTTTCAAACTGACCGCCGTACTCGATAAAGTATCCCGGCTCCAGCGATTCCCGGATCGGTTGCAGGCGGGCCTGAATATCCTGAACCACGTCGACCACGCCTCGATCGGTTACATTGGCCTGAAGGATGATCCGCCGACGGACCTGCTCGCGATTGATGGTATTGGGTCCGCCCGATTCATAGATCTTGGCCACAGCCGAAAGCGGCGCCGTACCTCCTTCGGGCAACTCAATTGACAGTCGCTTGACAGCCTCCAGATTTTCGCGGAAAGGTTCGTCCAATCGCACGACCAGATCGAACGTGCGTTGGCCGATCAGTACTTGCGAGACGACCTCACCGTTCATGGCCGTTTGCACGTAATCGTTGACCTGCTGGGCCGTCAAGCCGTACTGCAAGAGCTTATCGCGATCCACCTCGATTCGCAGTTGGGGAATAATCACCTGCGGTTCAACCATTAAGTCGGTTACCCCCGGCACCGTGGCGATAGCGTTTCTCATACGTTCGGCAGTCTGTCGCAAGACGTCCAAGTCGTCACCGTAGAGCTTAATGCCGATTTGCGCCTTGACGCCCGAAAGCATATGCGAGATCAAGTGCGCTAGCGGCTGCTCAACCGAGGTGACAATGCCGGGAATCTCGGCCATCGCCTCGCGAATCGCCTCCAAGATTTCTTCCCGCCCGCGTGGCGATTCAGGGTCCAGGTTGATAATGAACTCGCTCATGTTCACGCCTTCGGCGTGTTCATCAAGTTCCGCGCGGCCGGTGCGGCGTGCGAATGCCTGGATGTCGGGAATTTCCTTAAGCCGGTTCTCGACCGCAGTTGCAATTTCGTTGGAAGTTTGCAGAGACGTGCCGGGCGGCAGCACCACATTCAACTGCACGGCCCCCTCGTTGAAGGGCGGCAGAAAATCGCGTTCCAATCGTATCAGGCCGCCCAAGGCCACCGCGACGCACACAAGCGTGACCACCAGAATCGTTCGCGGAAAACGAAGACTAAAGCGAATGACGTGAGAGAACGCCCATTTCAAACCTCGCAGCACAAACCCGTCCTTTTCATGCGCCAAGAACTTCGCCTTGGGAAGCAGCCAATAGGAAAGCACGGGCGTCACCGTCAGTGAAACGAGCAGCGACGCAAGAATCGAAACGATGTACGCAACTCCCAGCGGCGTAAACAACCGTCCTTCCATGCCCGAAAGTGCGAACAAGGGAATAAAAACCAACACCACAATCATCGTGCTAAAGACGATGGAGTTGCGCACTTCGGCGCTGGCCTGGAAGACCACCAGCAACGGGTGCTTCGGGCTGCCGTTTTGGCGATTTTCCCGTAACCGGCGGAAGATGTTCTCCACGTCCACAATGGCGTCGTCCACCAATTCGCCAATCGCCACCGCCAGCCCGCCAAGGGTCATGGTGTTGATCGACATTCCCATCGCCTTGAACACCAAGGCGGTCATCATGATCGACAGCGGAATTGCGGTCAGCGTGATGAACGTGGTGCGAAAATTCAGCAGAAACAGGAAGAGAATGACGACCACCAGGATTCCGCCGTCGCGCAAGGCTTCGATCACATTCTCAATTGCCCGGTCAATGAAGGTTTCTTGCGAGTAGATCTCGGGGTGGATGCGAATATCTTTGGGCAGTGATGGCGCCAACTCCTCTAAGGCGAGACGGACGTTCTCGGTCACTGCGCGCGTATCGGCATTCGGTTGTTTATTAACAATGAGAAGCACAGCCGGCCCCCCTGACCAACCGCCATCCTCACGTCGAACAAAGGCGCTGCTGTCTCCGCGTTTGACTTGGGGCGCCTCAACCACGCGAGACACCTGCTGAAGGGCCACCGGGCGTTCTTCGCGAATGGTCAAGACGGTCTTTTTCAAGTCCTCCACCGTCTGGATGCGTCCCAGCGCCCGGACCAACAATTCATTGGGGCCTTGCTGGTCTAGGTAGCCGCCAGTAGCGTTCAAGTTGCTTTGCGTTACAGCGCGTTTCACTTCGTCCAGCGTTACGCCGTACCGCAGGAGCGCGTCGGAATCGACCAAGACTTGGAACTGCTTGCGTCCGCCTCCCATGGTGAACACCTGCGAAACGCCGGGAATCGTCAGCAGGCGTTGCCGCACCACCCAGTCCGCCAAGGTGCGCAGTTCCAGCGGGCTGGTTTCTCCCGTTTCGCTCCAAAGCCCGACCATCATGATCTGGCCCATGATGGACGAAATCGGAGCCAGTTGCGGATTGATCCCCGGCGGCAATTGGTTTTGGACGAGTTGCAGCCGCTCGGCGACAATCTGCCGGTCGTCATAGATGTTGGTTCCCCAGTCGAATTCGACATAGATGACCGAAATACCCACCCCCGACGAGCTACGCACCGCCTGCACTCCGTTCGCTCCGTTGAGAGCCGTTTCCAACGGGAAGGTAATGAGCGCCTCGACCTCCTCGGGCGCCATGCCGGGGGCTTCGGTCATGACCACCACGCGTGGCCGGTTCAGGTCGGGGAACACATCGATGTCCAACTGCGACATCTGCCATCCGCCGTAGCCCAGCACAAAGAGTGAGAGCGCAATAATCAAAAGGCGTTGGCGCAGCGAAAAGCGAATAATGGTGTTGAGCATGTCGGCAAACTCGGTGCGTCAGCCCGTTCGGCGCGACTCGTCGGGCAAGTCGCCGGCCGCTCGTGTTGGAACGGTCGCGGCTGGCGCAGGTGTGGCAAGGAGGAATTGATCCGCGATTTCGTAGCGATCCACGATGGGCCCAAGCGACGCGGTCAGTGGTTATGCCCCGCGTGCGGGTCGACGCCACCGCCCGCCTGATTTTTGATCGCCATTTGCAGTTGATGAGCAGCCGTGAGGGCCACCGTCTCGCCGGGGAATAACGATCCGTCGTTGGCCACCACAGCGAAACGCTGGTCCCGATAGGCAATGTGCACCGGGCGGCGTTCAAAACGGTCGCCATTTTGCACAAACACGTACGACTCGGGCCCTTCCTGCGCAACGGCCTCCACCGGCAACACCAGAACCTGCTTCCAAACCTCAACGGGAACGCGCAATTGCATGCGTTGCCCCGTCTTGAAACGCCAGGTAATGAACCGTCGACCGTCGGGGCGCTGGAGGTTGCGGACAATCTCGTTCGGCAAGGCAACGTAAAAGTGCAGGGCCCGCGACCGCGTATCGACCTGGTTGGCGACAAACACAATGTGGAGATTCTCCACCGTTGTGCCGGTGGAGCCTTCTTCGGTGCTCGCCGTAACGGGGCGATGCTCCTCGGCCGCATGGATCAGTTCGGCGGCGTCCTGTTCGAAAGCACGTCCCTCGATGTAGAGCAGTTCATAATCCGCCAGAACGCACAAAGGTTGGCCGGCTTGAACCGCTTGCCCTGGCTGCACCGGCAGATCCTCCACAACGAACTGCTGCGACCGCGTTTCGTGCGATTCATCGTCGGGCGCGTGGTTTGCCCCTGGGGCCGCATGGGTTTCCGCGTCGTGGTGCAGCGAGTCATCGGCATGGACGCGGGGAACGTAGACTTGCACTTCGCGAAGCAACCGGCGATTTTTGTCAATCCAATCAACTTGCTCTTCGCTAAGACCGTGTAGGCGTAACGCTTCGTGCTGGGCGGTGAGTTGAGCCTGTAGCTTGTCGCGCTCGTACTGACGCTCCAACACCACACGCCCGGCCACAGCGCCCGAAGCGACCTTCTGCAAACGAGCCAGCTCTTTCTCCTCCACCTCCAACTGCCCCAGCGTGCGCAGGTATTCGGTTTGCGCCTGCACCAAGTCTTCGTGCGTCAGACGGAGAGTGAACAGCAGCTTATCAGAATCGACGGCTTCGCCGCGCACCGCATGGACGCCCGTCACAACCCCCGTGATCGGAGCCGCAATGGTGTACCGGGTGCGGCCTGGCCGTTCGACAACCATGGCGGGCAATGTGATGCTGCGATGGAAGTCGCGAAGCGTCACCTCACCTGTTTTCAGACCAATGTTGCGCCGCGCCTGCGGCGAAAGAACAATGGAGTTGGCCTCGTCGTGTTCGTGATCGTGGGCAGCATGATCGTGAGCCGACTCGCCCAGGGAGGAGGCCGACTTGTCGCCCGAACCGAGATACTGCTCGACGACTGGCCGCCACCAACCGACCGAAGCCGCCGCGCCCCCCACGGCGACGAGCAAGAAACCAACTGCTAACCAGCGCGCCCAATGAATGTGCGTTTGCGGTGTCGCCGACGCCACAGAACTTCTCATAAAAGACTCCTTCGCCCACGCAAATAGACGAGAATGCGGCAAACCCTGCGCCAGTCGTCAAAAGAGACCGCGCGCACGAACCAGGGAAACCAGCGAATAGCGAGGAGCCGTTAAATCAGCCAGACCCGCGTTACTTCACAACGCGGAAGATAGGGCAAGAAAGTTAGCGCCGGCCACTTGGTGAAGACACGAGGAGCGCCTAGACAAAGAAGCGCATTCAGACTGGTAACCGCGTCAACCTGGAGCCAACCAATAGCAACTTGATTGGAAATCGGCGGTTGCACGGGAGACGCAGGCAGATACCGGCACTCGTCTTCAAAACAACGATGCAAGGGCGTCCACGGAGACTCGCCGTTGTTGTCACAAGCGATTGCCTCCGCGTCGTGCTCATCCGACGTCACAAGATCGCTTGACGAAGCGTCTTCTGAGCCACAGCCCCGCGATCCCTCACACGGTGATCGATGCGACGACGAGGAGCAGTTCCGACCATCGGCGTGGTGGCGGCAAGCGTGGTGGCCGCTCGCCAGAGGCCCTCGCGCCTCTGCCGCACACAATACACCATGCCCCTCGGCAGCATGCGCGTGGTGCCACCCACACCCCAAACTGGAGTGCAGAAGCATTGCCAACAGCGTGATGACCAAGGTGGCTTGACGAACCATGAGCAGGCGAAACTTCGTTTTTAGGCCGACAACCGTATCATTTCACATTCCGCCGATGGGAGTCAACCTCGAAAAGCAAGCGACGAATCATCCCTCCTTTGCTGCGACCGCAAGAGGAAGACGGGGGTGAGCAACATCCACGGCGTTGCGTTTGAGGCAGCACCGGCATTTTCCCCCCTGGGGTTGCTACCGCAAAAACGCCTCTTCTGCCGACACGTCCCGAGGCGAGATTGGCGAAATATCGCGCATATGCCGCAGTTACCTTTTTGCGACGTTGACGCCTAGAACGCCCCCAGGATCTTTGGCTGCGTTATCGGATGGGCGAGAACTTGCTGCTTTCGGCGGGAGCGTCCAGACCGCCGGTTAGCAGGAAACCTTCCAACTCGGCCGAAGCTTTACGAAGCTCGGTCAAAGCCTCGATGTACCGCAAGCGATTTTCAAAGTACGTGCGGCGGGCGGTGAGAACGCGGAGAAAATCCAATTGTCCCGCCTCGTAGGCTTCGGTCGTCAACCGCAACGTTTCCTGCGAGCGGGGTAGAATGCTGGTACGGTACGTCTGAGCTTGCGTATGAGCGTTCTCATACCGCTGCCAAACTTCGCTTAAGCGGCGTTCCAAACTGAGGCGAATTCGTTCCGCCTCGTCCACGGCCCGCTGAAGATCGGCTCTCGCTGCGGTTACATTCCCTTGGTTGCGGTCGTAGAGGGGCAAAGGAAGTTGCACTTGCGCCGAGTGGATGGTGTCGTCCGTCGCAAAGTCGTACTGCGTTCCCACCTGCACATTGATATCGGGAATCGGCTCCACCAGTTCTCGCTGCACTTGGGCGCGCGCCTGGGCGATGCGCGCCTGGGCGGCTTGCAACAAGGGGTTCGCAGCCCACAAGCGCTCGCACGCGGTGGACCATTCCAAAACGAAGGCATCATCTTCCAGCGTCCCTGCGAGCGGCGCCAAGGGCAACTCGGGCACTCCCATCAGCGCCGCCAGTTGACGACGCGAAGCATACTCGCGCTGCCGGGAAGTCTCCAGGAGCATTTCAATCGAGCTTAGTTCCACCTCCGATTGCAAAACATCGGTCCGCGGTGCTTGGAGGGCCTCTTCCAACTGCCGCGACAGCCGCACGCCTTCCTGAGCGATGCCGCGCAGCTCCTCAGTCACCTCTACCGTTTTCTGCGCGCCCAGGGTTTCGTAAAACTGGATCCGCACGTCGGTCAATACGCGGAGTTGCTGGGTTTGCATCTCCCACCGCGCACGATCAATCTCGCGAGCGGCAATGGCCCGGTTCCAAGCAAGCTTTCCTCCACGGACGAACGTCTGAGAGAGAAAGGCCCCCTGTTGGCCCGCTTGCCCGTCGTTGCCTACTTCGCTCGCGGAATAGCCAATCTCTGGGTTGGGATAGAGTCCCGCCTGCACCCACTCACCCTGCGCCTGCGCCACCAGCGCCGCAGCCTGTCTCAAGGTGGGATTGTTAGCCAAGGCGATCTGCTCGACATCTTCCCGCGTCATGCCGTTGATGATTTCGACATGCTCCGCCGCCCAAGGCTCGCCCCGTGAGAAGTTGGCGGTCGGCGGGGGCGCCGGAGGCAGCAGTTCCTCAACATTACTTGTCTTCTCGCCCGCCGCCTCTTGGGTGTACGTAGCCGGCAGGACCTGCGGAGTGGCCACGTGGGCCGTCTTTTCTTCAGCCGTCGATTGCGCAACTTGCGCGGCGGGCGGCGAGGGGGTGTCGATCCAAGACGAGGGCAACGCACGGCAACCTATTCCCGTTGCGGCCGCCATGCCCAACACAACCCATTTCTTATGCCCCGCCATCGGCTTTCTCGCGGTTGCAAGGACGAGAACCGAGCACCTTATAAAAGTCATTCCAGGTGTGCGCGGTTCAGGCGTAGTAATCGACGCCACTCGTTCCATCGGTTCCGCAAGATCAATTGGTAAACAGGAAGACGCCCATGACCTGTAAGGCGCCTATCCTCCCGCGCCTACGGCGCCGGCAAACTTGCGTCGACACGCACCACTTAGCACAACGAAAGACGCCAGAAAGAAATCACAGCGAGCGTGGGTAAGACTTGCCGATTATTCCGGCCAACAAGACGGCGCAGAAAACCGCGATATTCCGGATTGAACGCTACTTCGGGGCGTGTTTCAGCCAATACTCCAGAAAGGCCAGTTCAAGCTCTAACGCCGCGGGTGTGGGCACATGCCTTGGGCGGGAGGTCATGGCCACACGATCGTGATAGCCCAGCAATTCATTGACGGCCCGAAGGTGATTGAGAGCCAGCCAATTGCGCGGCGGGTCTTCCGTTCCGCCCGAGACAAGCACTGGCCTCGGCGCCATCAATGCGTGCAAGCTGACCAGGTCGTCGCCTTGCTCCACCAGTTCCTTATACAACCCGGTGCGTGGGTTCTCGGTCGAGGGTACGCCGGGCTTACGTTGCGTGTTCGGATCATATCCCAAGTACCACGGCTCCCAGTAGTTCACGTTGGGATTCGCCTCGTTGAACACAATTCCCGGATCGGACCACACGGCGCACGCAAACCGATCGTCAAGACAGGAAGCGAACATCGCCCACTTTCCGCCATACGAGAGTCCAATAATCCCGATTCGCTTAGGATCCACACGCGGCGTTTGCGCAAGGGCGGTATTGCAATTGGCTGCCACATAGGCCAAGAGCGAGAGCGGTTGACGTCGCTGCGCGATCCCGGCTTGCGTCAACACTTGCCGAGTGTCGGAGCCGATCTTCTCCAACGAACCGGGCGTGCCGATCGAGAGGGTTATGAAACCGCGCCGCACAAGCTGCAGGCCATAGTCATGCGTCCCGCGTCCCTTGGCGCCACGGCCAATGCTTGTCAGAGGCTCGTAGAACGGCACAAGCACCGCAGGAAAGGGCCCCTCGCCGGACGGTATGAGCAAATATCCGTCGGCTATGGTTCCGTCATGGGAGACTTGCACGTGCACGTGGTGCTCCGTGTAGCCGTCACGTGGAACCGATTCCAAATACTTCATTTCAGAGCGTTCCAAGAGCGGCGGCCAAGCGCCTAACCGCTCATGCCACGTCTTCACCAACTCGGCGCGTCGCCGCATCCAATCGTCGGGCGACTCAACGCGACTCCCATCGGCGAACACAAGCGGCGAACGGTAATCTCCGAATTTTCCGGCAAACTCTTCCGGAGGGCGCATATAAGGCGCCCAACTTTGCAAGAGTTGATCTCCACGGGTGCCCGCATCTTCGCCAAGGGCCACCGATGTAGCAGCGACCAAGCTCACAAGCGTCATACACACGGCCGCCCTAAGGCGTTGTATGGCGATGTGGCCGATGCAGTCGCCAGGCCCCATGCAAATCTCCCAGGTCTGTTTCATAACAACGCCTTTCGTTCTCCAAGGGAGTG
Organism: uncultured Pirellulaceae bacterium; assembly: GCA_964458385.1. GTDB lineage: Bacteria > Planctomycetota > Planctomycetia > Pirellulales > Pirellulaceae > JAHWKS01. The sequence goes on along the minus strand of CAYWIS010000145.1, from coordinate 565 downwards.
ACGCCCTGGGGCCAGTAGAATACGGCGCCCCAACCGAATGCAAGACGAGGCCGGCGACTTTCCACGGACAGGCGAATACCACGACCTTTCTCTTTCACGTGCCAGCAACGCCCCTTGTTTCGCAAAGACATTGGTGGACGAGTCTCGACATGCCAGGCGGGGTCGCTGCTCGCCGCATTGCGTTCTTCAATCGCCAGGGTTCCAACTTCGCCACTTCGGATTGGTCACCATAATTCGGCGCCGCGCGCATCGCGCTTAAGCGGAAAAGGTTCAACACGTTAAGAATTGCGTTATACTGACCTTGGTCGACGCCGCGATTCGGAATCATTTGCTTGGAGGGAGAAGCCATGTACCAACACGCCACTCGTCGTACGTTTTTGCAAGCCGGCGCCGCGGGAGCGCTGTTGGGTTTAGGCGATCTATCGTTTTTATCTCGGCTCCGCCCTGTATCGGCCCAGGAAGTGAACATCAACCCGGCCGCGGTTCAGCTTCACCCAGAGATTGAACCGCTTGTGCGTCTCTTGGAAGAAACGCATCCCCTCCAACAGCTCGGCGAGCATCGCAG
>CAYWIS010000144.1:0-16063 GCA_964458385.1 uncultured Pirellulaceae bacterium | reverse complement strand
TTTCTGAACGGCGCGTTGCTCGCGACGACTTGTTTGGATTGACCAAACGACATAGGCCATCAACGCGGAAAAAAGCAAGGCGCCATCCAACGTGCTTAGTCGTTCGTCGAGCACCAAGAGATAGGTCACCACCGAGACCACAATCATCACCGGCACGTCCAGGCGAATCAATTGGCTGGACACCACCAGGGGCGCCACGAGCGCCGACAGCCCCAAGATGAAGAGCACGTTACAAATGTTACTGCCGACCACATTGCCCACGGCCAGGTCCGCCTCGCCCTGAAACGCCGCCGACACGGTCACCGCCATCTCGGGCGAACTGGTGCCAAAGGCGACCACGGTGAGCCCAATCACCAGCGGCGAGATGCGCAGCGCCGCCGCCAGCGACGAAGACCCGCGCACCAGGAACTCACCTCCCAGGGTCAGCAGGATGAGTCCCAAACCGATCAGAAACAGCGGAAAAAGAAATACCATTGTGCGATCCCGATAGGGGCGACTTTCTCAAGATCGTGGGACAAAACGCACCAAGATCGATTCTGGTTATAATCGGTCCCGTTGCTTTTTGTCACCGCCGCATCGGGAGAAGCATTATGCCCGCAGGTCGTTGGCTCTCTGTGCTGTTCTTGCTTCTGTGCGCGAGCGTCGCCGCCGCCGCGCCGCGCAATGTGGTGCTGTTTGTTACCGACGACCATAGTCCCGACGCGGGTTGCTACGGGAACCCGGTGATTCAGACTCCTAACTTAGATACGTTGGCGAGAACGGGCGTGCGTTTCACTCAGGCTTACTGCACCACGGCGAGTTGCAGCGCCAGTCGCTCGGTTATTCTGACGGGGTTGCATAATCACGCTAACGGCCATTACGGACACGAACACGCTTACCATCATTTCCGCGCTTTTGGTCAGATTCAAAGCCTGCCGGTGCTGTTGGCCAAGGCCGGATACCGAACGGCCCGCGTGGGCAAGCTGCACGTTGGGCCGCCCGAGGTGTTTCACTTTGAGACCGTGATTCCCGGCAATGCAAGAAACCCTGTGCAAATGGCTGACAACTGCCGCAAGTTCTTGGACACCCAAGACGACCGGCCGTTCTTTCTTTACTTTTGCACCGCGGACCCACACCGCAGCGGCGGCGAAGTGGCGGATAACGAACATCGTCCCAATCCGTTCGGCAATACGCCTCGCGGATATCCCGGCGTGAAGGAAGTTACGTATGACCCAGCGGATGTGATTGTTCCTCCCTTTCTGCCCGACACGCCTGTCTGCCGGGCTGAGTTAGCGCAGTATTATCAGTCGGTGTCGCGCGTGGACCAAGGGCTGGGCCGGTTGATTCAACATCTCAAAGACGCGGGCGTGTTTGACGACACGCTGATCATTTTCACTTCCGACCATGGCATCGCTTTCCCCGGCGCCAAAACGACGTTGTATCAAGGCGGAATGGCGGTCCCGCTTGTTGTGCATGGTCCCGCAGTGACCCAGCCGGGCAGCGTTACAAACATCATGGTCAGTCATGTTGATCTTACGCCCACCATCCTTGACTTTGCGGGGGCGCTGCCCAAGGACCACGCCTTCCATGGGCGGTCGTGGCTGCCGGTGTTCAATCAGCCCGAGCACGACGATTGGAAAGAGATTTACGCTTCCCACACGTTCCACGAAATTACGATGTACTACCCCATGCGCGTTGTGCGGCAAGGGCGGTACAAGTTGATTTGGAACATCGCCCATGAACTGCCGTATCCCTTTGCAAGCGATTTGTGGGAGGCGCCAACGTGGCAGGACCGGTACCGGCTGGGCCCCGAGACGATGTACGGTCAGCGGACGATTAAGCAGTACATCCACCGTCCCGAGTTCGAACTATTCGACCTGCAAACCGACCCCCACGAAGCGCATAATCTTGCCGATCAGTCAGAGCACGCCGAGCGGTTAGCCCATTTGAAATCCAAGCTGCAGCAATTTCAGAAACGCACGGGCGATCCGTGGGAGCTGAAATGGCGGTATGAGTAAACAGGGCGCGTGGTTACGTCGGGACGCTGCGTCCTAGAGCCTAGCAATGCTTCCACGCTTGTGCAGCCGAAGGGGCGCCGCACGCCCGTCGCCAACACAATGCCGATCGCCAGAAGTGGCCCTTGGCCGCGCAATGCTTGGCGATGGGAGAATAGCGGCGCATGGGCTTGACGACACCGCTCGTTTTCCGAAAACGAGGCGACTACACTAGGGGCGTTTCGGATTTCCGGCTTTCCTCCTTGAGGAGTTGTGTCATGCTGCGTCTTGGCTTGTGGTGTGGCGCGCTAATTGCGGCGCTGATGGTGACCTCGTTGGCCCGAGCCGACGAGAGTGGCTACTCGGTCGGCGCCGCCAAAATCGATATTACGCCCGAGCATCCGATTCGCCTCAGCGGCTACGGCAATCGAATGACGGAGTCCGAAGGCGTCGCCCAGCCGATCTGGGCTAAAGCGCTGGCGGTGGGCGACCTGGCCCATCCCCAATCGCCGCCTGCGGTGCTGATCACGGTGGAGAACTGCGGCGTTCCGGCGCCTGTGGTGTCTCAAGTCGCAAAGCGGCTTCAAGAACAGGCTGGCATTCCGCGCGAACGGCTCGTGGTGGCCGCCACGCATACGCATACAGGACCGTACTTGGCGGGAGGGATCCCGTTCATGTTTGCGCAGGATCCTCCGCCGGACCAGGAAGAACGCATCCAGCGGTACACGCGCACCTTAACCGACAAACTGGTTGACGTGGCGCTCAAGGCCATCGGCAACCGCCGTCCTGCCAAACTTGCCTGGGCGCAAGGTAAAGTCACGTTTGCTGTCAATCGCCGCGTCTTGCGTGACGGCGTTTGGGCCGGTTTCGGCGAACAACGCGATGGCCCCGTCGATCACAGCCTGCCATTGTTGATCGCTCAGGACGAACAGGGAAAACTGATCGCCGTGCTTGCCAACTACGCCTGCCATTGCACCACGCTCGGCGGCGACTTCAACCAGATTTGCGGCGACTTGGCCGGCTTTGCCCAGCAATACATTGAAGAGGATCATCCGGGCGCTGTAGGTATGATTTCCATCGGCTGCGGCGCCGACGCCAATCCTTCGCCGCGCGGGCGGTTGGAAATGTGCCAGCAACAAGGGCGTGCGCTGGCCGACGAAGTCAAACGGCTGCTTGCACAACGAGGAAACGACAAGCCCAACGCAGAGCAAGATTCCTGGAAGTCCCTGGCCGGATCGCTTGAATGCGCCTTTGACGAAATTGAGTTGCCGCTTGAGGCGCCGCCGGCGCGGCAGCACTGGGAAGCTCAAGCCAAAGAGCAAAATGCAGCCGGACGACGGGCGCGGCACTTCTTGAAAATGTTGGACGAAGGCAAAGAGTTGCCACGCACGGTGCGCTACCCGGTGGGCGTGTGGACCTTCGGCAACGATCTGGCGATGGTGTTCCTCGGCGGCGAGGTCGTGGTCGACTACGCCATTCGCATGAAGGAAGAGTTCGACGCCAACCGACTGTGGATCACCGCCTACGCCAACGATGCGCCGTGTTACATTCCCTCGAAGCGTCTCCTTCGTGAAGGCGGCTACGAAGTGGATGGCTCGATGATCTTTTACGGCCACCCAACGCGCCTAGCGGCCGATACCGAAGATCTGATTGTCGACACGGTGCAGCGTCTTCTTCCTGCCCGTTTCTACTCGGCCCAGAAGCAACAGGACTACCCGCCGCCGCTTTCGCCCGACGAGTCGCTCAAAGCAATTGTGGTTCGGCCGGGCATGCAGGTTGAGTTGGTGGCGGCGGAACCGTTAGTGGTGGACCCTGTTGCATTTGATTGGGGCCCCGACGGACGGCTATGGGTTGTCGAAATGCGCGACTATCCCAACGGCATGGATGGCCGCGGCGAACCGGGAGGGCGCGTGAAAATGCTGGAAGACACCGACCAGGACGGCAAGTACGACCGGGCGACGGTGTTCCTCGATAAGCTCCCCTTTCCCACGGGTGTAAAGGTCTGGCGCGACGGCATTCTCATTTCCGCCGCGCCCGACGTGCTGTTCGCCAAAGATACCGATCAAGACGGTAAAGCCGACCAGGTGGAAAAGCTGTTCAGTGGTTTTGGCGAAGGTAATCAGCAACATCGCGTGAATGGCCTGCGGTGGGGGCTGGATAACTGGCTTCACCTGGGCAACGGCGACAGCAATGGCATTGTCAGGTCGCATAAGACGGGACAGGTGGTCAACGTCAGCGGGCGCGATTTGCGCATTCGGCCCGACGAAGGCTTGATCGACGCCACCTCGGGCATGACTCAGTTTGGCCGCGATCGAGACGACTGGGACAACTGGTTCGGCGGCAACAACAGTAACCCAATGTGGCACTACGTGCTGGATGACCGTTACCTGCGCCGTAATCCACACCTGGCGCCGCCCGCCGTACGCAAGCAAGTTTCGGTGCAACCCGGCGCAGCCCCGGTCTTTCCTGTAAGTCGCACACAGGCGCGGTTCAACGATTTCAATATGGTTAACCGCTTTACGTCGGCGTGCAGTCCGATGATCTATCGCGATGTATTGCTGGGGGAAGAGTATTACGGCAATGCGTTCGTTTGCGAACCGGTCCACAATCTGGTGCACCGCGAGATTGTTCGGGCCGACGGTGTGACCTTCACCAGCCGCCGAGCCGAAGATGAACAGCAGTCGGAATTTTTTGCCTCGCGCGACAACTGGTGCCGCCCCTCTATGGTCCGCTTAGGGCCCGACGGCGCTCTGTGGATTTCCGATATGTATCGGTTCGTGATTGAGCATCCGACGTGGATTCCTCAAGAATGGCAGCGTCGGCTGAATCTGCGGGCAGGCGACGATCGCGGGCGAATTTTCCGGGTCTATCCCGAAGGAGCCAAGCCCCGACCGTTTGAACGGCTCGATACGCTCGACATTCCAGGGCTTGTTGCACAACTCGAAAGCCCCAACGGCTGGCGCCGCGACATGGCCCACCAAATGCTCATATGGCGTAACGACAATGCGGCCGTTGAACCGCTCCGTACGATGGCGCTTGGCGGCCGATCATCGCAGGCGCGTCTGCATGCCTTGTGCGTTTTGGATGGCATGCAATCGCTAACCCCTGAGATTTTGCAAGAGGCGTTCCAAGATAAGCACCCGGCAGTTCGGCGGCACGCCGTCCGCCTTGCCGAGCCTCACTTGAAGAACTCGCCGCAGCTTGGCGAAGCCCTGGTGCGTCTGGCCGACGATGCCGATCCCCAAGTGCAGATGCAAGTCGCCTACACCCTGGGCGAATGGGAGACGCCGCAAAGCGGGCGAGTGCTTGCCCAATTGGCTCTTAAGCATCAAGGCGACGCCTACTTGTTGGCGGCGACGCTCAGTTCGGTCAATAAGACGAACTTGGCCACGATGCTGGAAACGGTCTTGGCGGTTCCCTCGCCCCCGATGGATCTTGTGAAACAGTTGCTCGCCCCCGCGGCGGCGCTGGGAGAAAAGGAAATCATTGGCCGTGTGCTTGCCTCCCTGGCAACGCCTGCCGACGGTCAATACACGGCGAGCCAAATGACCGCCTTGGCGGCGATGGTTGAGACGCTCGACCGCCGCACCGTAAGGCTCGACGCTAGGGGCGACGAAACCACGCGCCAGCGTTTGTCCGCCATGGTGGAAGCGGCTGAGAAGCTTGCGTTGGATGGCAATGCCCCCCTGGCTGATCGCAAGGCCGCCATCCGGCTCTTGGGCAGTGGCCTGGGCGATAGCCAAGCCGCAGCCGAAACGCTTGGCGAAATTCTTGTGCCGCAGAATCCAGCGGAATTGCAATCGGCGGCAGTTGCGGCTTTGGCCCGACTGGCCGTTCCGCAAACCCTGGACGCCTTGGTGCACAGCTGGAGTTCCTTCACACCCGCGCTGCGGAGCGAGGCGCTTGATGCGCTGCTAAGCCGAGCCGATTGGACAGGACGTCTGCTGGACTTGATTGAGCAAGGCCGCGTGCCGGTGGCGCATCTTGACGCACGGCGACGCGAACAATTGCTCGGCCATAAAGATCAGAAGATCCGTTCTCGCGCCAACCAACTCCTCGGCGCCAGCGCGCAGACCGACCGGGCGAAGGTCGTCATGGAATACCGCCATGTATTATCGCTCGCGGGCAACCCGGCGCGAGGCAAAGCTGTGTTTGTCAAAAGCTGCGCTACGTGCCATCGCCTGGAAGGCGAAGGGCATCCCGTGGGCCCAGACCTGGCCGCTCTTACGAATCGTTCGCCCGAGGCGCTCTTGATCGCCGTACTTGATCCGAATCGTGCGGTGGAAGACAAGTTTGTGAACTACGTGGCGATAACCAACGATGGTCGGCAATTTACGGGCATCTTGCGCGAGGAAACCAGCGGCAGCTTAACGCTCGAAGGGCCCGACGGAAAGAAGCACGTCATCTTGCGGAAAGACCTTGAAGTGCTTGCCGCAACGGGCAAATCGCTCATGCCTGAAGGAATGGAGAAAGACCTCTCGCCCACCGACTTGGCCGATGTGCTGGCGTACCTGGGCGGAATCGGACCTCCTCCCAAGTCGTTCCCCGGAAATCGACCCGAGGTGGTGCGGGCAGGCGTCAACGGCCGACTCCAATGTCTGGCGACCAACGGCCGCATTTATGGTCCGACCTTGGTGTTTGAAGAGCAGTATCGCAACCTCGGCTTTTGGCAGAGCGCGGAAGACCGGGCGGTCTGGACGATTGAGGCGCCTGCCGCGGGGCGCTATCGCGTAATGCTCGACTACGCCTGTCCCCAGGAATCCGCCGGAGACGAGTTCGTGCTGGAAGTGGCAGGGCAAACATTAACCGGACGCGTTGAAGCGACCGGCTCTTGGGACAACTACCGCAGCAAGCCCCTAGGCGAAGTCGAACTTCCCCAAGGCCAGGTGGAGCTCCATTTCCGCAGCGCTGGCCCCGTGCGGAATGCACTCCTCGACCTGCGCGAAATCCGCTTAACGCCGCAGTAGCGTTATTGGGTTTTTGTTGGCAAAGGGCGCAAAGAAAGAACGCGCCGCCAACGCATGCCATCGATGCTCGGACGAGCGTTGAGGCTCGCCCGAGCTGCGCGGCCGTTTGCAGCCGTGGCGCGTTCTTGGCTGCAAAATCAAGCGGAACGGCGATCGATCGCCGGACAAACGCTACACCAGAACTAACTCTGCTCCAGCATCTTGAACACGGTGGCGATCATTTGGTCGCGCGGGACAACAACCTGCGCTTCGCGGGCGAGTTTTTGATACTCTTCGTGGGTGGTCGTATCACGCCGCAAACGTTCGCCTAGTCGCAGATTCTTGATCGACACCACGCCGTTTTTCAGTTCATCCTCGCCAATGATTACGGCCACCGGAATGTCATAGGCGTTAGCGTAAGAGAACTTGTCTTTGGGGCGGGTCTTCTCTTTGCCCAGATAGGCGACCGCAGTCACGCCCGCGGCCCGCAGCTCTGCGGCAATCTTCAGCAGTTCAGGGTCGCGCACGCCCGGCATGGAAACCACCAGAGCCTGAATCGACGTGACCGTCGTTTGAATCTTGCCCGCCATTTGCAAGCCAGCGATGAAACGGTCCAGCCCAACCGAAACGCCGGCAGCGGGAATCGATTCCGTGGTAAAGCGACCGATCAAGCCATCGTAGCGTCCTCCGCCCATCACCGACCCGACCTTGGCGGCGGGCAACACGGCTTCGTAAACCGGCCCTGTGTAATAATCCAGGCCGCGCGCCAGGCTGGGATCGAAGATTGCGTCGCGCTGCGCCACTCCCAGAGCCTCTAAACACTCGGCTAGTTCGCGCATTTCCGCCAAAGCGCCGCGTGAGGTTTCCGAATCGGGAAGCAGCCGCGCCACGGCGTCGATCACTTCTTCGCGCGTTGCGGCGCGGACCGAAATGAAGGCGACAATCTGGTCGATCACTTGCGGCTCCAGACCAACGCCGCGAATCCGGTCGCCCGAGGCGTCGATGCGGCCTTCCCCCAGTTCCTTGCGGACTTCCTCAAGCCCAACCTTGTCTAACTTATCGACAACCCGCAAAACGTGCTTGTGGCGTTCGATCTCATCAATGCCGCAACCCTCCAGCAGCGCGTCTACGAGTTTGCGATTGCTGATCTTGATCAGATACTCCTGCGGTTGGCCTTCGGGCACGGCGGTGTTATCGAGCCCGATCTCCCGCATCACCTCGCACATGGCCGAAATCATTTCGGCGTCGACGGCGACCGAGGGGGAACCGGCCGCGTCGATGTCGAACTGCGTGAACTGGCGGAAGCGGCCCGGCGCCGGATCATCCGCGCGAAACACCGGCCCAATGTGGTATCGTCGGAAAGGAAGTTTGAGCTGTTCCGGATACTGGGCGATCAGCCGCGCAAACGGCACGGTGAGATCGAACCGCATGGCGATTGGCTCGCCCTCGGGTGTTTTCAGCCGAAAGAGTTGCTTGTTCGTTTCTTCGCCGCCGGCGCCAACCAGCGTGGTCAGATGCTCCAATACGGGCGTATCGAGCGGTTGGAAGCCGTATCGCTCATAGACGCGGCGAATGCGCGTGATGACCCACTCGCGCGCGAACATGTCCTTGGGCAGCAAGTCCTGAAAGCCACGCAGGGTTTGCGGTCGGACCTCCACTGCCGCAGGCGGCGCTTCGGGCGCGGCGGCATTCTCATTTTCTGTAGCCAATTCTCTATCCTTTCCGATGGGTAACGCCGCCAGAAAGGGCCGTGCGGCGTCATCGCAACAGGGAATCTTCCTGGCGCCAACGCCGCGTCACTACGGCAGGCCAGCGCCGTGACGAAAAAAAGGCGCCGAACGGAGGTCCGACGCCTTCCAGTTAATCGCCTGGGTATGTTTACACCTGCCCAGCGGCGGGAACCACAAACGGCCGGCGATATTCGCGGGTGAGCAGCTCGTTGGCTTTCTCATTGCCCGGGAACGTCTCGGTCTTCGGATCAAACACCAGGTGAGCGCCAACCGTGATTTCCGACGGCAACGCTTGGTTCTCCTTGAGGTGCTCCAGCGTCCGCTGGTAGGTTTCTTTCTCGTTATCAGACGAGCCAACGGCCTCAATCCGCTCAAGGGCTTCGTCCACCGGCACGTTCTGGCCCAGCAGGTACGAAATGTTCCCCATGTGGCACAGAGCGCTCGAGAGGTGGCCTTCCTCAATGTCGGCGTAGAGGTCTTCCACCTTGCGGCTCCGCACCGCCTTCAGGAAGTTGGCGAAGTGGTCGCCTTCGCCGCTGAACTCACGGATCTTCTTGCCGTTCTTGTCGAAGGCGGCGCCGCCCGAGTAGCTGCTCATCACAACATAGCCTTCGGGCATTTCGTAAATCACGCCCACCTTAGCGCCTTTGAGGTCCTTGGTCCGCAGGCCGCGTACTTCAAACACCAGCGAGCGGTCGCCATAGTTATGGATCACCACCTGGGTGTTGGCGGTTTCGCCAGCGTCCTCGTATCCGTACCGGCCGCCGTAGCTCAGCACGCTTTGGCTCAGTTCGTTCACGCCCAAGCCCCAACGGGCCAGGTCCATTTGGTGAATCCCTTGGTTGCCCAAGTCGCCGTTGCCGTAGGCCCACTGCCAGTGCCAGTCATAGTGGAACTGCGGACGAGTCACGGGGGCCATCGGCGCCGGGCCAAGCCACAAGTCGTAGTTGACCGACTTCGGCGGAGTGTATTCGCCGCGGGGACCGATCGAGCCGCGTGGCTTGTAGCACAGGCCGCGAGCGACGGTGCACTTACCCAACTCGCCGCTTTGCACAAACTCGATGGCCGCACGCATGCCAGGATTGGCCCGCGACTGCGTACCCGTTTGCACAATCTTGCCGTACTTGCGGGCGGCCTCCACAATTCGGCGGCCCTCGCTCACGTTATGGCTAACCGGCTTTTCCAAGTAGACGTCTTTGCCGGCTTGAATCGCCCAAATGGCGCCCAGAGCGTGCCAATGGTTCGGCGTGGCGATGCTGACAATATCGACGCTCTTGTCTTCCAGCACCTTGCGCAGGTCTTCCTCGAACTTGGGTTCACGACCTTGTCGCTTGCCTACTTCCTTGGCCCGCTGCATTCCGATGTCGCGGTCCGCGTCGCAAATGTAGGTTACTTCTGTATCCTTGCGGCCAGCAAAAGCGCTAATGTGACTGCCGCCGCGACCGCGAACGCCCACCACCGCCACGCTCAAACGTTCGTTGGGGCTAGAGCTTTGCGGTTCCGACTCGTCGGCCAACAGCGGAGAGGCCGAGCCGACGGCTGCCGCGGCAGCGGCTGCGAACATGGAATCTTCCAAAAACTGCCGGCGAGTTCGTTTCGCCATGAGCGAATCTCCTGGGAAGGATAAGGAGGGACTACGGCAACCGAGGTATGGCTAGAAGGCGGCGCCAACGATGGAACGCCATAATACCACAAATGAGCCGAAAACGCACGATCGGAAGCGGAAGAATCCAGGAAATTGCCACTTGGGAAGTAAGCCCACGGGGCCGTTCCAGGGCCGTTTTTACGCTCTTGGGAGGTTCATAACGAGCGTGGAGTGTCGGACGCGCGGGCGCCTTGCACCGCTTCTCGCCAAGCGCTCACACCCACCACGACAAACCCGCCAATGGTCAGCCCGCCTATGCCTCCGAGAACGCCAAAGGCGACAGCCGCCAGCACCACCTCGGGAAGCGGGGCCGGCTTATCCCCTCCGTACAGCGTCCACCATATGCCTCCGACAGCGGAAAGGGCCATCGTCAGTAGAACAATCGCCGCCAGCAATAGGCCAAGCCGGCGGTGCTCACGCAAACGGCTTGGCGCCGTTGGATTGGCAATCGCCTTGCAATATCGCGGGGGATCGTGCAGTGGCCGGTCGAGTTCGTCAACCGGTTGATCGCCATGGCTGCGAAGCTGCATGCCCAGCGCATTGCCCGAGATATGCGCAAAGATGAGGAAAATCAGCATCATCAGCGCAAAGGCGCCAATCGGTCCAATCCAGTGGTAGACGGCCATCACGGCGCAGAGAAAACCCACCCCTACCAGCAAGGTAGACAAACGGAACTGCGGAGGCCGCAGAGCGGGGCGGCGTTCCTCGGGAGTCCCAGTCGACGGCGACATCGACCCCTTGAGAGGTGAAAACGAGTAAGGACACCTTCGTAAAGTGCAAACCGCGCACCGCAACGGGGCCGTGGGAGAACTTGCGGTTCCCCTCGATGGTTGGCGTTATCCGCTCCGCCGACCGCACAGCAGCCAGAGCACCGCCATCCGAACCGCCAGCCCGTTGGTCACTTGGTTCAGGATCACCGATTGCGGCCCGTCGGCCACGTCGGGGGTAATTTCCACGCCACGGTTAATCGGTCCGGGCGCCATGATCAAAATGTCGCTCTTGGCTCGGGCCATCCGTCGGCCATTCATGGCGTACAACAAGGTGTACTCGCGCACCGAGGGGAATGGTCGCGTCGCTTGCCGTTCAAATTGAATGCGCAGCAAGTTGAGCACGTCGCACCGGGGCAGAATTTCGTCCAGGTGGTAGGCCACTTCCACCCCAAGCTCTTCCCAACGGCGGGAAACAAGCGTAGCGGGCCCGCAAACAATCACATGGGCGCCAAGCTTCTTGAGCCCCCAAATGTTTGACCGGGCCGTGCGGCTATGGGCAATGTCGCCCACTAGGGCCACCGTTTTGCCCGCCACGTCGCCGCGGTGTTCGCAGATCGTCATAATGTCGAGCAACCCTTGGGTGGGATGCTCATGCGCGCCATCGCCCGCATTGACGACCGAACACCGCAGGGCATTGGACAAGAGATACGGCACTCCCGGGGTGCGATGGCGGACGATCGCCACATCGACGTTCATCGCCTCGATGGTTTTCGCCGTATCGATCAGCGATTCACCTTTGGCCACACTGCTGCCGGCCGCTGTGAATTCGACCGTATCGGCGCCGAGCCGGCGCGCCGCCAGCGAGAAGCTATTGCGTGTGCGTGTGGAGTTTTCAAAAAACAAATTGGCGATGGTCCGTCCCTGCAACAGCGGCAGCTTGTCGCGGCATCCGCCTGTGGCCCGCTTGAAACGCATCGCGGTGTCCAGGATCAGACGAATCTCATCCGCCGATAGACTTTCCAAGTCCAACACGTGCCGTCGGGTCCAGGTTTCGGGCACGGTGGCAAACTCGGAGGCGGAGTCAGTCATAAAGGAGGAATGGCTGAGAGCAAAGGGCGATTCGTGATTCAAGAAAGGCCACGGGAACTGATTTTACCAGTCGCCCTTGAAGCGGCAAGCACGCCCGCAAAGCCGCTTCATCTTCCAAGTTCGACCTGTTGTCGTCCCCTATCTGGTAGAGCGGAGTTTCCTGGTTACGGCGTTGGCCGCGCGTCGAAGTGGGCGAATCGTTCAGCGGAAGACCCGTTCCGCCGCCGGTCCACAACTTCGAGCTTTTGCAACAAGGGGGAGATGGCCGCACGGCCTGGCGATCCTGGTATAACCGCACTGCGTTCTCTCAGGGCCTTGGGTTGTGCTTAGTCGAAGACGCCTTCGCCAAAGACGTGGGGCCGTTCAACAACGGTCGCTTCGGCGACGGGTTCCGGCGCTGGTTCATCTTCGGCCACATGCTTGGCTTGCTCTAGGGCCAGATCGGTGCTGGTCGGATCGACCACCCGGCACGCGGCTGTAATCCGGTCGGAAATTTCTTGCAGCTCGGCCCGCCATACGTCGTGATCGACTTCGGCTGGCGCAATTTGCTGAAACTCGGCCAGCAGCAAGATAAGCCGCAAGAGGTGCCGAAAGATCATCCCTTCTTGCTTTTGCAACCCCTTGCTGGTGATGTACTTGTTGAAGTCGCCAAACTCCAAGAACTCGCCGGCCGCCCAGACGGCGTTTGTGGAAAGATCGTGCACGCCGGGGAACTCATAATCAAAAAGCATGCGAAGCTTTTCGGCCAGCGTCAGCACGCGCGGCGGTTGCTCCTCGTAGAACGATCGGTTGCGGCGTTCGTCCTCTTCTTCTTTGCTTTGGCCGACCAGTTGCTCAGCCGTCGCCAGTCCTAGCCGCAGCAGTTCTCCGTCGAGTCGTAACGTGGCCAACGGTCCCGGGGGCAATTCCTCGTGTGGCGGCGGCCGTAGTTGCCAGGCGATGGACCTTGGCAACTCAAGCACGCTTTCCCAAGCCTGCATCCTCTCGGCCTGGTCGGCAATGCCTAGTTGGTTCACCAGGAAAACGCCGTAGAGCGGATTCACACTTCGAAACACCAGCAAGTGATCCAACGACGGCGTGGGGTAGGCGAACTGGGGAACATAGGTCGCCGGGGCCTCGGCCGCGGGTGCTTTCGTGGTCGGCGCTGGCTTAGCCCCCGACTTTGCGGTGGATGCTGGGGTTTGGGGATCGCGTATCGCTTCTTGCAACAAGGAGCCAAACGCCCCTAGCTTCGGCTCGGGCGTAGGCGGCGTTTCGCCCGCGGCAGCGCTTGAGGCCGGCTGCTCGCTCGCTTCGGCTTTGTCGGTTAGATGCCGCGGCGGATGCGGCTCCAGCTCAACATACCCGGCGCGCCACAAGGTGAGCAGCATCCGGTGAAGCATCTTTTGTTGCTGCTCCAACCGCTTGTCGTCCATAAGCCGTTTGCTTACCAGTTCGCGAATGGGCTCCACCTCGGGCGACGCCTTGAGCATGTACGCCAGCAGTCGCCAGGGAAGCGGCCCCCGGCTCATCAAGCGTGCGGGCGCGGCGTCGCGCAGCCGTTCAAACTGCGCTTCGGTCCAATACGTTTCGCCCTCGCGGCGCCGCGGCATCTTCTTCTTCAGCGCCTTTTTGGCTTTGAGCAGCCCAGGGTCTTTGGTGTCTTCGGGAATCTGATCGTACTTGGCCCGCCAGCGCTCCAACTTCACGTCGTCTTCATGAGCCAGCACAAAGACGTAACCGCGCGAGTCGTATTGAGGGCGGCCAGCGCGGCCGAAGATCTGATGCGCCGTTGAGGGCTCAATTACACGTTTCTTGTCGGGTGGCCCTTTCACAATGGAAGGCAGCACGACCGACCTGGCCGGCAGGTTAATTCCCGCCGACAGCGTTTCGGTGCAGACCGCCACCGAAAGCAACTTGCGTTGAAAGAGATCTTCCACAATTCGCCGGTACTTCGGCAGCACGCCGGCATGGTGGACGCCTACGCCGCGCATCAGGAGTTGCTTCAGTTTCGGCCCCGCCCCCTGCGACCAGTCGTACTTCTGCAACTGCTCGGCCAGCAGGGCTTGTTGCCGGTCGCTTATCAGCCGCTTGCCTTTGAGCTGTTCCGCAACGGTCCAGCATTCCTCGCGATTGAAGCAAAACACCAGAGCCGGCGTGAAGCGGTCTTCTTCATCGCCGCGGGCCATAATTTCCAGTTGTTCCGTCAACAACTGATCTCCCACCCATTGGTACACCAGCGGCACTTTCCGCTCGGTGCTTTGCACGAGCTCGACCTTGCGGTTGTGACTACGGGCGAGCCAATTCACAAATTCCAGCGAGTTGCCCACCGTGGCCGAAAGCAGAAGCAAGCGTACGTGCGGCGGCAGCAAGCCCAGAGTCAACTCCCAAACTACGCCGCGTTCGGGATCGTTAAAGCTATGGAACTCGTCCATCACCACGGCCGACACCTGCGAGAAATCGAACGCCCCCGGGTGGAGCAGGCGATTGAGCAAGATTTCGGCGACGACCACCAGCACGCGAGCATCGGGGTTGACCTTGCGGTTGCCGGTCACCAGGCCCACGTCGTCGGGAGAAAACCCCCACCGGATCGCCGCTTCCTGCATTTCATGAAACTTCTGTTCGGTCAGCGCAATCAGCGGCGTGGTGTAGTAAGCCACGGTCCCCGTGTGCAGCGCTTCAAACATGGCGGCTTCGGCAATGAGCGTTTTACCGGTGCCGGTCGGAGCGCACACCAACACCCCCTCGTTCGAGGTGAACCAAGCCAAGAGCGCCTCTTCCTGAACCGGGTAGGGAGCATAGGGAAGCTGCTCGAAATAGGCGGCGGCGATTTGATCGCGCGAGAGGGCGTCGGGCATGATGAATCTCGTCTTTCGTGCAACGGCAGGCGGCGTGGATCGCTGGCGGCTAGGGAGATTTCCCTGGCGGGGGCCACGAACGAAACGCGGTGTTTTCGCCAAGATGGCGCCCTGAATTGCGGGGCGTTGGGCTCTCGGTTGTAGCAGAACGGTTTTCCGCGACGACTGCAAGGCGGACCCTCGACATTCGTCGCCGCATCGTGATAGGATGCGGGATTATTCTCACTCGCCCCTTTCCCGCCCTAGGAAGGTCTTCGTCGATGCAAGAGAAGATCAAATACACCGCAATCACGTTCGACGATGTGCTTTTGGAGCCCCGCTACAGCGATGTGGTTCCCGCCGAGGTGGATGTTCGCACCCAACTGACCAAGCGGATTACGCTCAATATCCCCTTAGTAAGCTCCCCCATGGATACGGTCACCGAGGCCGCCATGGCTATCGCTCTCGCCAAAGAGGGGGGGCTGGGCGTAATTCACAAGAACATGACGATCCAGCACCAGACCGAAGAGGTCTACAAGGTCAAACGCAGCGCCAACGGAATCATTGAAGATCCCATTACGCTGCGGCCCGAAGCCTCGGTCGCCCAAGCCCGCGAGACGATGGATCAGCATAACATCTCGGGGGTTCCGATTACCACCAAAGACG
This sequence comes from uncultured Pirellulaceae bacterium, assembly GCA_964458385.1. Lineage (GTDB taxonomy): Bacteria > Planctomycetota > Planctomycetia > Pirellulales > Pirellulaceae > JAHWKS01. Next base: position 488 of record CAYWIS010000144.1, on the reverse strand, counting down.
GGCGCTTGGTGGGAATTCTTACCCGGCGCGATCTGCGATTTCTGGAAAACAGCGATCAACCGATTTCGCAGGTCATGAGCAAAGAAAACCTGGTAACAGCCACCGGAACCGTAACGCTGGAAGAGGCCGAGCGGATTTTGACGGAAAAAAAGGTGGAGAAACTTCTGCTGGTTGACGAATCATACAAACTAACGGGACTCATCACGATTCGCGACATCGACATGATGAAGCGGTTCCCCCAGGCGTGCAAAGACCGCCGTGGGCGCTTGCGCGTGGGGGCGGCCGTTGGAGTTTTCGACCTGGAGCGGGCCGAAAGCCTGATCCAAAACGGCGTGGATGTGCTCGTCGTCGATAGCGCGCACGGCCATTCGGCCAACGTCATCGAGACGGTTAAGGAAATCAAACGACAATGGGACATTGATGTCATCGCCGGCAATGTGGCCACGGGCGAAGGAACGCGCGATTTGATCGCCGCCGGCGCCGACGCG
>CAYWIS010000143.1:0-16232 GCA_964458385.1 uncultured Pirellulaceae bacterium | reverse complement strand
GAAACGACCGACTTGGTAATTACCAACGGTTACCGGGTTTGGCAGCGCAGCATCCCCTTGGGGGGCAACCACTTTACCCGTCAGCTCACCAAGGAGTTGAAGCTGACCTTCGCCAAAGCGGAGCATCTCAAACGGAATGCGCGGCAAGCCGAAGACCCCAAGACGGTCTTTCAGGCCATGCGGCCGGTGTTCAACGATCTGGAAAAAGAGGTGCGGCGGTCGATCAACTTCTTCCGCAACAACGACCGCAACGCGCAGCTCGGCAAGATGGTGTTGCTAGGCAATACCACCAAGCTGCCGGGTTTGCCGCAGTACCTAGAAAAGAACCTCGAAATGGAGGTCGTTAAGCCCGAAGCTTTCAACAAGCTTGAGGGCGCCGATGTGGTGGATTCGCCCGCGTTCAAAGAGAACGTGTTGGCATTCCCGGTGTGCTATGGGTTGGCTCTACAGGGGTTAGGCAAAGGCCGGCTGGCGACCAACCTCGTTCCGCGCGAACTGCTCACGGCACGGCTGATCAAAGAAAAGAAGCCCTGGGCGGTTGCCGCCTTGGCCGTGCTTTTGTTGGGGCTGATGCTGAACTTTGTGTTTCAGTATTTGGCTTGGTCAACGGTCAAAAAAGATCGCGAACTGGAAGGGGTTACCTGGACCGCCGCTTTGAGCGCTGTGCAAGGGGTGCAGTCGACGGCTCAAAGTTACGAAACGACAGACAAGTCGCTGAAAGATAAGCTCGCCCTCGTGGAAGCAATTGGGGAAGAGGTCATCGGGAACGCTGACGGTCGCTTGTTGTGGACCGAATTGTTGCGCGCCATTAATTCGGCTTTGCCGATTGATCCCAACATTCCGCCAGGCGAAACCCCTGACCCCATAAAGCTCCCGTTTGGCGAGCGGCAAACCCTGTACATCACCGCAATTGAGTCCCAGTATTTTGAGGATTTGGCGCTCTGGTTCACCGAACCGGTCAAGCAACGTTATCTCGAGAATGAACGCGCCTTAGCCGCTGAAGACGAAGCGGCCGAAGGCGCCGCCAATGCGGTAGGCGAAGGTGCGGCTCCCGCTGACGCGGCGACAGAGGAAACGCCCGCTGCCGAAGAGCCAGCACCCGTTGAACCAACCAGCACCGCTACTTCGACAACAGATCCCAATGCGCCCGCCGCTGAAGGCGAAGGTCCATCGGGCCCTGGTTGGGTGATCGAACTACGGGGGTATCACTACTACAACCTGAAACGCGAAACGGAAGGCTCCAAGCATCTGCGACGCACGTTGATTCGGAATTTGGAGGAGGGCGAGGTGCTGTTGCCGCCCGGCCCGGGCCAACCGCCGATTCGTTGGACGATGAAAGAATTGGGGATCATGTATCCCATCATCGCCCAGGATTCCAAGATCGACAAAAAGCATCGCGTACCTAACCCCTTAGCCACGCCCACAACTGGCGAGGCCGGTGGACCGTACGGTCCCGGTTTGCGTGCGGAAGGGGGAATTGCTTCTGGCTTTGGTGGTTTCGGCCAGACCGGCCCCGTAGGAACAGCGCGCAATCCTGCGGCGAGAGGCGGTGCGGCGAACCGGGCGGGGGCAAAATCGGACGAGCCGGAACAGCCACTGGACTTTGAGGCTCCCAAGTACGAGTTCGTCGTGCAGTTTGCTTGGCAAGAGAAGAAGATCAGCGAACGCTTGGCGAATCGCAAGAAGGAGGCCGAGGCGGCTCAAGCTGCGGCGGCCGAAGCCGGAGCGATTGAAGCCGACATGGAGCCAGAAGCCGAGGATGTGCAGGCGCCGCCGCCAGGACAGGTTCAACCGCAAGGGCAGCCTCCGGCCCAGCCACAAGGACAACCTCAACAAGGACAGCCTCAACCTCCAGCGGCGCCGCAAGGTGCTCCGCCCGACGCTGCAGCGCCTGCTGAGCCACCTGCTCCAGGCGTTCCGCCTGGAGCGCCGCCACCCGCTGGTGGGCAAGCCAATGGTGCAGGTGTAGCGCCTCCGAACGGCGCGCCGGCTGTGGCGCCGCCAGCGCCCGGTCCTGGGCCAGCAGCCGGACCAGCACCTGGCCCCGCGGCAGCGCCTCCGGCAGGGGCGGTCCCTAATGCGCCTGGAGCGCTGCCCGTGAATCCGAACGTTCCGAATGGTCCGCCAGCTGCGGCGCCGCCCCCGGCTGCGCCGGGAGGTGGAGCGCCTCCTGGCGCTGGCGCCCCGCCTGGCTAATAGCCAAGAGGAGTTCCCGCGACGGGCGCGGTGCGGATGAGCGGGTTTTTGTGGAACGACATTTCATGTCGTTCCACCGCCCAACGGACAACAATCTTTCGCGATAGACAGAACGACGCTCCCTAACGAAGGCGTCTCACATGGATCAAGTAAAAAACATCCTCGGCCAAATCAAGAAGTACCACTTCTGGGTTTTGTGCGGCGTCATTGCGTTTGTCGGCCTGGGAAGCTGGTATATGACTCAAGCCAGCTTGCAGGAGGAGCGCGAGGCGAATCTCAAGGAGATTGAGTCGGGCTATTCGACTACGAACCAGCTCAACTCAGCCGTCAATCCGCCCAATACCATCGTGCACGAGGCGATGGAGTTGCGTATTCGGGAACTCCAAGATCATGTCAAGGAAGTTTGGCAGAATCAGTACAACCACCAGAAGGACACTATCCTGATCTGGCCTTCAGAGTTGACCGCCAAATTCCGCCGCGCCGTTGAACCGCTGCGACCGATTGAGGCTAAGGTCGAGTTTCCCACTCCCGCCAGCCAGGAAATTCCACGCGACCTGCGGTCTGAGTACGCGAACTACGTCGAGAACGAGCTTCCGAAACTGGCTAAGATTATTGGCGCCCGTTGGACCGCCGTGACGGCCGACGACGGGACCGGGTTTGGCGGCGGACAATATGGCTCGTCGGCTCGCTATGGTCAAGCCAGCGGAACGCAGTATGGTCCCAGCGCCCGTGGCCCGTATGGCGAAGGGGGCCCAAACGCGGGAGTGCCCGAGGAAGCGCCCGTGGTGGAATGGAGCCAGGCTGATCAGGCGCAATTGATGGCCAAGTTCACGTGGACCAAGCAACCCGGTGGCGTGCCGACCACCTTGCAGGTTCTTTACGCCCAGGAAGACCTGTGGGTGCTGAAGAACCTGATGGAGATCATCAATAAAACGAACGACGGCGCTACCGAACGTCACAAGGCTTACCTCAAGGCGATTCACTCGATTCAACTCGGCCGCGATGCGGCGGGGCGGAATGGTTTGATTACCCCGGTCATGGCGGCGAGTGATCAGACTGGCGCCTATCCTGGCGCTAGCGGCATTCCCGGCGCCGAAGGGGGCTATCCTGGGCAGGGGGCAATGACGGGAAGTACGCAGCCCGGCATGCCGTCGCCCGAGGGAGGACCTTCGATGTATGGGCCCGAAGGGAGCATTCCCGGTCAGACTCCTTATGGTTCTAACGCGCCTGGCGCCGCCGTCGCGATTGATCCTGCCAGCTTCCGTTACGTAGATAAAACGTACAAACCTCTGTCGGCCGAGAAATTGCGAGCCGATGTTACGCAGAACCCCGACGATGTTTATCTGGCGGTGGCGAAACGCATGCCCGTGCGGCTGGTATGCCAGATGGACCAACGGAAAATTCACAAGCTGTTGACCGAATGTGGCAACTCGCCGCTAACCGTGGAAGTGCGTCAGGTTCGCATTGGCGGCGACGCCGGTAAGGCGACAGCGGGCGGTTATGGCGCCTCGTCGCCGTACGGCTCGGGATTTGGCGGGGGAAGTTTCCGCGGCAGCTCTCGTTCATCATTTAGTGGATTTGGCGTGGGGGCGGAAGGCGGGGCCTCGTCCTACCGTAGCGGTTATGGTTCGAGCGGCGCCAACGCGGCCTTATTGGCCCTGCAATCGAGCAATGACGTTGTCGTTGAGGTCTACGGCATCGTGTACATTTATAACCCGGTTAACGAGCAGGCGCTGGGCATCGATAAAGCCGGGCAACCTTCCGCCGGGGACGCCGATGCCCTGACTGCCGACGCCGGGACGCAAGGCTCCCCAAGTTGAGCTTAGCTCGGTTCAAGGCGAAGCGGCTTTGGAGTGATTGCTTACAATTGAGACGCGCGTTCCCAAAAGAGACAATTCATCGCAGGGGCTGCGAGGAGATATCAGGACCATGGCGAAGAAACCCAAGCTCAACTTTGGCGAGGCTGGCGGCCACAATTTTTTCGCAAAACATGTCGAGAAGTTGATTCTGGGCGCTGTGGCCCTGTTGGTTGCGTTCTTTGTGTACTCGGGTTTGAAAGTTGAAGGGATCGACTCGAGTAAGAATCCGGTTCACTTGCGCAATCAGGCCAACAATGCTCGCAGCAATATTGAGAAGACCACGTGGGAAGCGGTCAAAGACGAAGACGATCGCCACGCCTACGAACTGACCCAGCGATTGAGCGCTCGCGGTAAGGATTTGCAATTGGTCGATCATACGGCCTATGCGAATATCCTGGACTGGAACGCCCAACCGTTCCGTTTGAAAGGCAAACGCGCCGACCCGCCCTGGCTGCCGCCACGGGAGTTGGAGGTTACTCCCGGTTATGGCCCCATTGCGATGGTGGGTAGCTTGACAAACGATCAACTTATGAAGGCCGCTCAAGATGCGGCTTTGGCCAAGTTGGAGGAGGAGAAGAAAAATGCTCGTCGCCGGCGCGACGACTCCAACCCCATGTATCCTGGCGCTGAAGGCGCGCCCTACGGACCTTCGGGACGTGGGGCCGAGGTGGCGGGGAGCTACCGCGTGCCTCCCGGGGAATCGGGGGGAGCCTATGGATCGTCAACTTCTTCCGGCCCGGTGGCGACTCCTGAACAGTTAGCGAATGTACCCGGTTATCGTCCTGGGGCCGGCGGCAGCAGTGGGTACGGAGTAGGAGCTTCGCCTTATGGCGCTAGTGGCTATGCGTCTGTTGCGGGCGCCGAGGGGTATGGCGCCGCCGCAGGCGCCACGGGCACTCTTGCGGTTGGCAAATATTTCATGGCGGTTAAGGCCCTGGTTCCCTACAAGGAACAGTGGACCGAGTTTGAACGCACGTTTGAGGATGCTCACGACTACAACCCAGTTCGCGATATTCCTCAGTACTACTACTACCAGGTTGAACGCGTTGAAGTGGACGAAGCAGGCCAGGTCATTCCTGGCAAAGAGAAAACTTGGACGCCCGAAACAACGGCCTGGTATCAGCGGAACTGGTATGCCGGCACGCCCGAATTCGTGGTGGATCCGGCCTACTTTGATCGCTTGCTAACGTGTCCGGCTCCGCCGTTGATGATGCGCGATTTGGACCGCTTCCGGCTCCATTCGAAGACGCCAAAGCGTCAGATCGTTCCGCTAGCGCGCGCTCCGATGCCTTCACCTACCGATATCGCACCGCCCGCTGCGTCGGGCGAAGGGGCAGGACCGCAAGCCAGGCCGTTGGGGCCCGGCGGAGTCGCTGGTGGCCCAGGCGGCTATCCGGGCGCGGCGCCCGGATACGGCGCGAGCCCTTACGGCGCAATGGCTTCGACGCAACCGGGGTATAACGCGATGTACGGCCAGCAAGGGGCGACGACCGAAGGAGGCTATGGTGCTTCCAGTCGTTACGGCGGTACGGATCCTTACGGGGGACAAACCGCCTACGAACCCTATGGCGCAGTGGGTGGCGGGTACGGATCGCAGTACGGTTCCGCGCCTGGCGCGGCAAGTTATGGGCCCGGCGCGCAAGGTCTTGCCGCCAAGCCTCCGGGGCCAACGGTTGATTACAAGCTGTTCCGGTTCTTTGATTTCGATATTACCCCCGGCAAAAAGTACAAGTACCGCGTCAAGTTATTCCTGCTCGACCCCAACCACCCTGCGGACCCGCGCGAAGCGCCGCCGATCGCTTACTTGGAAGAGAAAGTGATTGAGCGCGTGAGGAAGGTCGACGCGGAAGATGCGCGAAAATCACAATCGACCGGACAACCCACTCGCACCTTCTGGGTCGAAACGGAATGGAGCGAGTGGAGCGAGGTTGCATCGATTCCGCCGCAACACGAGATCTTGGCGGGTGCGGTCACTCCGGAGAAGTCTTCGGTCGTGGATCGTGAACGCGGCATTGAGGTTCAGGAGCCGGGAAGCGAGCCTGAAGCCAAGGTGCTGGCGATGGTGTGGGATCACGCCAAAGCTGCTGACATTCCCGGAGAGCAGACGGCGGTGCGCGGCTCGGTTCTAAACTTCACCGGGCCAGCGAACATACTGCATCCCGTGTCGCTTCAGGTGGTGAGTCTGCCTGAATATAAGTTCCGCACCGATACACTGGTGTTGGATCTTCGTGGAGGAGGTTCGTTGCCAACCGTCGACCGCGCCAATGCCGACCAGAAGGCGCCGGGCGAAATCCTGATGCGAGACGCCTTGGGCAATCTGGTGGTTCGCAACGAATTGGATGATTTGTTCGACTACAACAACAACGTCTTCAAGGAGCCAGAAAAACCCAAGTTGTTAGCGGAAGGCAGCGACCCCATGTACCCAGGGGCGACCGGCTATCCGCCTGGCGAAGGGGGTGTTCAACCTGGATATGGTCCGGGGCCGCAAGGCGGCCGCACGGGGCGAACGAATCGCCGCGGGAACCGTGGGGCAGGTGGTGGGCATGACCAAGGCCCATAGGCCGTAATGCCCCCGCCGTATGCTCGTGGGTGGTAGCATCCCACGATGTCCTCCAAAGTGAGAGCCTACCAGCGGCATATCGCTGGTAGAACGGTTGTGTGCGTTCTGTTGACGGCGCATGCGAGATGGAGTGCTTTACGACACTCTCACAAACGTCAGCAGGCCAGGCCACTCATCGATTCTAGAACTGCCGATTCTCTTTCGTCTTGAGGGGGGCCGACATCTTTGTGGATCGGCCCCATGTCAGTTACGGGCGTCCTACGGAAACCTACTACGGCGGTATATGCTGGAAGTGGACGCTGCACAAGCCGTGCGCTACTCTCTTGACTGATGTTCGTATCACGGCAATCGGCAGTATTCGCCTACCTGCAGCGCGGCAAGGCAAAGAAGCCCGTCTGTGAGTTATACCTCGGGACTTTTGAAAGGCTACCGGACGAGTTTGTCGCACAATACTCTCGTTGCGTGGCAACATGTATGCGCGAACTGGCCGCGGCCAGCGAGATGGTTCATGGGGGAAAGGTAGCGCGTCATGACTTGAAGCGTGGTTGATCCACCTCCAGTTCAGCGATTGCCTTTGCCATGTGGACACAGACGTAGCGAGCACGATTCTGGCAAATCAGCAAGCGACAACCTTGTTTCCATAGCGGCGTGGGGAATGGTGCGAGCACGCAATCTAGGGCTCACCAAGCATTGCCTACCGCCCTTGAACTTTCGTATGAAGTTTCACGACCTTGGGAGAAGGGGCAGGCGTTGTAAATCTTACGGCTGTTGTCGGAGCTAGGAAATCAGAATGCGCGGAGAAGCAGTCGAGGACGCTTAAAAGAATACGGCCTTTCGTACGGGGGCTTCTTTCGTAAATCGGGGATCGACCGCAACCGCTTCGATGTCCGCCGGTTGCAACTGCCGTGGGCGTTGGCCATTAAGTTGAACAATTAGAACAGCGCCATCACGCGAGACGTTCTCGTCGCTTCCAAGCACCGCACCACCTGCTGCGTTGTGGAAGCAGCAATGGCCGCTTAACCGTTTGTATTCCGTGTCGTGGGCGGGATGCCGGCTGAAGGGGAATAACTGTTGAACGACGATATTCCACGTTGATGGTCTCGAGGGTGTTGGGACAAGTTTCGTTCAATGTTCACACTAAACGAAAAGATGTAATGGCAAAACACGAGAAGACCTTAAATGGAAAGTGGGGTGAAAAAAGGCGCAACGCGCTTTTAGGGGTATTGGGAACATTGGAGCCGCCTAGCTTCGTAGTTCCATTCTCATCGGAACTGTTCATGTTTTGCGAAGCGTGTGTGCGTCGACCTTAAGCCAACAGCAATACGCATTGACCATTTGTCGAAGGCGCTCGGCGGGACGCCGGCTTGAGTTGCTGAACTTGCCCGCTCATAGGGGGGCGTGCGCGACGGAGCATACAGAACGACCCGCCGATGTTCTCTCATCTCACCCGGTGGTTATGTGGGAAAGGGGGCTGCAATCCGGCTATTGTTTGCCGCTCCTGTTTCATTGCGGCCCCGGCCGGTTAGCTGTAGCAGGGCTGATCGATGATGGTATTGCCGGGGTTATCTTGGCCGGATTGATTCGGGCGGTGTGTTTGTGGATGACGGAAATGGCGGCAATTGGAAAATTCCCCACAGCGCCGCTCGCGATGAACGTCAAGGTGTCCTCGGCGGCATGTTGACTCCTACACCATGCAGGTAACGTCGAGTTCGCTACCGTCTTCGGTTTGAACGGTGACAGCGAAAGCAGATGCTTCGACAATCTCCAGTCACCGCCGAAACTCTTGGCAGTACTTGGTGTAGTCCCGTTGCGACTTAAGCCAACGCCCAGGCTAATACAACGCCGACAACAACGGCATCACACGAGAAACGCAGCGGCCTAGAATCGGACTCCGTGGGATTGCGAGGAATTGCGGCTAGGTGGGCTCTTCGAGGTGTATAACAAAACAAGCGAGCCGAGCGCTAGGAGGCTCGGCTCGCTTGCAAAATCGGATGTGAATACTTCAGGCGTTTTCCTCTCGGATGATCGGAGGAGAGGAGTTGGTTCGCATCAGTCCCACCACCAGTTCTCTTGGGGCAAAGCGCGAACGTCAATTTTCTGGCGAAGTTCTTGCAGTTGATTGTTCTCATCGGGAAGGCGGTTCTCGGACCGCAGGGCCAAACGCGGCTGGATATTCACACCGCCGCCGATGGGCGTCATCAAAGTGCTGCCTTTCCAGACCGCCGTGCAGGCGGTTTCTACGTGACGCGGAGTTTGATACTTCTCGATTGGGAATTGCTCCTCGTTGCAGAACACTTCTGCGTTCCAGGCAGCCTGGCCATAGAAATCTTGTTGCTGAATGAAGGCCGCAGCCACCGACATATCGATCAGATTCCTCAATTGAGCATAAACCGGCACTCGCTCCGCCAATTCGGCGTATTTGGCCGTGAACTCGTCGGTAAACGCTTTGCTGGCTCGGTTCGTTGTCGCTGACGCCACGCGGTCGCCTCCAGCCTGCACAAGTTCATCGGCGTTGACCAGCTTTACGCCCTCGCCCACGAGCTCCATTGCCAATTCGTCTTCGCTGACGCGTACGCACTCGTAGTTGGGAGTGAAATACCATCGCTGCAGCGCATTGCGCGCCACGTCGCGCGGGTTAGCGCGGTCAACGTAGCTTGTGATTTTGACGGGCGGTTTTTCGATGCCGATTCCAATCAATTTCATACGGTAATCCGCCTCGACCAGCACTTGGGCAAAGTGCGTTTGCGGCGACACGCCGTTAATCGACACGGTTTGAAGGCCTAAGCTCTCGCGCAGCCCTTGCACGATGCGGCCAGCATCTCCCGGCGTTACGCGTCCTGCAATTCGCGCCAGGAACTGCTGCATTTGGTTGAGCCCCTCGGGGGTTGGATCAATGGAAACGCTAATGACTTTGGTGCGATCCCCCGTCGGCGGATAGGCGCGGATTGCCGCGACCAGATCCTCGAGTAAGAGGGTGGCCTTCCCCGATTCCAGGCCAACCGTGCGCCCCGAGGCATCCTCGATGTAGCCCTCAGCAGGGCCCGCAATGACAATATCGCCCGATTCGGGGTAGTAAAACACATAACGCAGTTGCGTTAGCCCCGCTAACCGCAGCATGTCGTCGGTGGGAGGAAGGCCCGCCGCCAACCGTTGAGCAATAGCGGCCTCCAGGCGATTAAGCGAAACTTTGCGAAGTTCACTTTTGCGCGCCAACTCGGGAGCTAGCGCCGCGCGAGCGGCATCAAGCCGCGCCCGCGTCACATCATTGTGAAATACCCGAATCCGCAATACTCCGTCGGGGTCGATTTGCACGCCCGCTGCTTGCTGGGCAGAAGCGGTTTGCGGCAGAACCCAACCTATTCCCAAGCAAAGCACCGCAAGAGCCAGCGGCCGAAGGTGTGTCATAGTAGACCTCAAAAACAACAACGAATCGCGGGTATTTCGTATTTGACGGAGAGTTGGCTGGAAACCCGGTAATTCCCAGGGGCAATGCTCATGGGCTTCCCATGGGGGACAGCCCGACGCTACTTTGCCCCAACGCGCATTGCCAGCCGTTTTTATAAGGAACCTTCTTTGATCTTAGTCCGCCAAATGTGGCAATACAAGAAAGTTGGGGTGCTGAGGGGGTTTTGGGTGTTTGGGTGGAGTGCGGTCCGTGAGCCATCCACCCTTGGAGCGCCGTAGTGGCGGCATTAGGATATTAGCCTGCGCTGCGCCTCCCATCGATTTCCACCCATACGTTCGTTTCATCCATCTACTCCTTTCCCTCCTACCCGCACAATCAGACTGCCATGTTCGCGCGCCTTGGGGAATTTGTGGTCCGTCACTGGCTGGCGACGATCGTGGCCTGGATTGCGGTATGTGCGGGGCTGCGATTGTGGGCGCCAACCTGGAGCGAGGTCGCTCATGACGGCGATCTGGCCTATCTGCCCGCCAGCATGAAGAGTGTGCAGGGGGAGCTGCTACTTTCGGAGGCATTTCCGCACACGCGCTCCAAAAGCCAGGTGGTGATCATTGCCGCCCGCAAGGAGCAGTCGCTTCATCGCGAGGATGTGTTTGTCGCCTACGATCTTGCGCGGCGGTTCTCCAACTGGCACGCAGCATCGGCCTTGCAAAGGACGCGTCAGTGGACGGCCGAGGCCGAAACGCTTGCCTCTCGGGGGCGCATGGAGGAAGCCGAGGCGCTGCGCGACCAAGCGGTCTCGGAGTTCCATGCGGCGGAAAACTCCTTGGAAAACGCCCTCAGTTTTGATCAAAAGCTCGCTAAATATCAGGACGAGTTCAACGGCGAGCACGGCGTGGCGTATCAGCCGCTCGCGGGGCTGTACTGGAACCGGGCGGTCGCGTACCAACTTCAGGGGATGCACGACAAAGCGAGGGAAGAACGTCAGCGCGCCGTGGCTCTCGACGCCGAGTTGGCGTCGCGGAAGGACTTGAACTCGCCCGCCGTGGACTTTGAGCTTCCACTTCTGGATGTATGGACGTGGGATCACGATGTCCTGGGCGATCGGCTTTCTAACGATCACGCACGGTTAATTGTCCTTCACTTGGGGAACGAGTTTCTTGCCACCGACAACATCCGTGTCTTGGAGGGAATCGAACAAGAGGTGCGCCGCGTTGAAGAGGCTTGGTCGTCGGCCACGGCGCCAGGACTGACATTGGGAGTGTCTGGCTCGGCGGCGGTGGGAGGAGAGCTTCTTCGTTCGTCCGCCGAGAGCATTCGAAACACCGAAACCTTCACAATCGCGATAATCTTTCTCATCCTGCTGGTGGTGTACCGTTCGCCTCTGTTGGTTTTTACCCCCCTGGCGGCGATAGCCGTTTCGTTGACCACGGCGACAAGCGTCGTCGCGTTGTTAACGCAGCTTAATCAGGCGCCTGGCTTTTCCTGGTGGGATCTCAAGGTTTTCACCACAACGCGGATTTTTGTAGTGGTGATACTTTTTGGCGCTGGTACTGACTTCTGCCTATTTTTGATCGCCCGCTACCGCGAGGAGCGTGAGGCAGGCTTCCCTGGCCCCGAGGCGGTGTCGCGGGCCTTGGCGGCGGTTGGTGACGCTTTGACTGCCAGCGCGCTGACCACGGTGGTGGGGCTGGGAGCCATGGCGTTTGCCGACTTCGGCAAGTTCAAACACAGCGGACCGGTGATTGGCCTTTGTTTGCTCGTCACGTTGGCTGCTTGCTTAACTTTGGCGCCGGCAATCCTGCGGGGGTGCGGCGACGTGCTTTTCTGGCCATCTCGGGTGGGAAGGCGGGCAACGACGGAAGTCGCACGCACACGGCGGTTGGATCGCAGACTTTCCTTGTGGTGGGTGTTGGCGCGTGGTTTGACGGCTCGGCCAGGCGTGGTATTGGTCCTTTCCGTCGTTGCTCTGGCGCCGCTGGCCGCGTATGGTTGGCGCATGTCGGACCACGTTACCTTTGACTTTTTGCGGTCGTTGCCGCTGGATCGTCCGGCTCGGGCTGGCGCCGAACTATTACGAGGGCATTTTCCTATTGGAGAAAGTGGACCGATCACGCTTATTGCGGTACGTCGTGGCGCCGATTTCAACGAGGATCAAACCAGCCGACAAGCCGTGGCGCAGCTTACGGCGGCCCTGTACCTGGAAGGCGTGCGTTCGGTGCGCAGTTTGAGCGATCCCCTGGGAGTAAATCCGCCCAATGCGAAGGGCGTCTCGGGATTCAGCCGGCGCGGTTTGAAAACGCGGTTTCTGCGCCCACACCAGGATTCAAAGGATGTGTACGTCTCGCAAACGCCGGGCTGGAAAGGCGAAGCAACACGTTTGGACGTCGTGCTGAATGATGATCCTTTTTCTCCTGCGGCCGCCCGCACGCTCGCGCGAATTGACGCGCGGCTCCGAGATCTGGTGGATGAGCCGAGTTCCTTCTGGCTAGGCGCAACCTTTGCCTATGCGGGCACAACGGCTGGAATTCGCGATTTGCAGACGGTTACGCAATCCGATACCTCGCGAATTCAAATCTTGGTGACGTTGGCGGTGTTGGCGGTGCTATTGGCCATCTTGCGTCGGCTGGTCGTTTGCGTCTATATGGTGGGGTCGGTGTTACTGACGTACTTTGTAACGATGGGCGCCACGCATGCATTCTTTGCGTGGGTGGCCGGTCCAGAATACCTGGGGCTCGATTGGAAGGTTCCGCTGTTCCTGTTCGTGATCCTGGTGGCCGTCGGCCAGGATTACAACGTCTACCTGACAACGCGGGTGTTCGAGGAACAATCGCAGTATGGCCCCTTTTCTGGCTTGCGACGTGCGTTGGTGCGGACCGGAGGGATCATCACCAGTTGCGGTGTGATCATGGCGGGAGCGTTCTTTTCCATGACGGCCGGCGCATGGGCGCCGGCTCTCGCTCCGTGGATTCCGCCATTACAGTGGCTTGTGGCCGACAACGTCGCGCCATTACCGGGCATTGTCCAACTGGGATTTGCCCTGACGCTGGGAGTGGTGCTGGACACGTTCGTTGTGCGTCCGGTGCTGGTGCCCGCCTTTATCGCGCTGCTTTGCCGGTGGCAGCCCTGGGCGGCGTGGGCTATGCGGCGCAGTTCAGCGGTCGCCGTCATTGCTGACCAAGCGACAACCAGCCCCGTCAAAAGCTCCTAATGGCGCCGCATGATGGCCTGTTAGAGATGCGGCGCCGTGTTAGAGCAAAACACCAAACGTCAGCGTGTTAACCACCTTCCGACTGCAATTCGAAGGTGAAGTCATTGTCGCCCGACTCGGTGACTTCCGCCGTGAGCGTGGACGCTTCGTTGTACTTCTTAGGAATGTAATTTTCGTACGACGGAAGCCCATCAGGGGCGGGAGTGGCTGACTCGCGCATTGCGGAAATCTCTACCCGTTTGGATCCCGGCTTCGTTTGCAGGGTAAACGCGCCCCCTTCAATCTTTGCTGCATCCGCCGCGCTGCCATCGGAAGCTCGAAAGACGATATCTCCCTGTTCAACGGGCTGGCCGTCTAACAGGACGTTGCCGGTTACTTTCACGGTGTCTCCGCTTCCACCGCAGCCCAAAAGCAAGCATAGAGGCGCTGCAACGAGCCAGGCTTGCCATCCTTGCCGTACTCGAATGTTCATTACTGCATTATCTCCTGTGTTTTACGAAGACAGGTCGGCGCTCCGCGGGGATGCCGACCTGTCGCGATCCTATAACCGTCGGTTTGCTTAGAATTCGCCGAGAACTTCGCCGCCGCTGCGAGTTCCCAGGGCTTTCCACGTCTGCAAGTTCACCGTCTGAGCAACGAACCGCACGCTGGCGTCCGCCATACCCACTTGGACGCCGCCCGGATGACGACTGCGCGCGTAGATCACTTGGGGATCGGTGCTCACCGTGGTCGGAACAGGGGGATTGGTAATTCCATCCAGGGTCCGCAGTTTGTCCGGAACCGGAGTGTTCGGGGCCTCGTTCGTGCTAAAGATGCTGCTCAAGTGGTCGGCACGGTAGTATCGGCCGCGCCAATCTCGCTGCCCAGCCGATTCCCGCACCAGGAGAATCTCGCCCGACATGACGGTGTTTGAGGTGCCGTCAGTCACGTCGCCCATGCGGGTTTTCGAAAGGTAGTAGAACATGCCGTTCAAGTTTGTGGAGTTGGCCTGCGTAACTTCCAGGTTGGGAGCGCTACCCGGTCCGCCGCCGCTGCCGCAGAGCAAGTAATTGCCACAGAAACCGTCGTTGTAGTCGTGGCTAGGCGGATTGCCGCCTCCGTGAACGGCCGTTGTCTTGCCGCCTGCCGGGTCCGACGGGCACACGAGCGATTCAATCACGGTGTTCATGAGGTCGCTGGGAAACGTTGCAGAATCCGTCGTTTGCATATACGGCTGCAATTGATCGTAGAGCGGGGCCTGCTCAATGAAGGGGAGAATCATTGGCATCCACGACATGGAGCGGGGGTTTGTCGGCAATTTGCTGTTCAGGCCGCTCGCCAACACCCCAGGTGGAAACACGCGATGGGTGTCGTGGTAGTTATGCAACGCCAGCCCGAGCTGTTTGAGATTATTGCTGCATTGGGAACGCCGGGCGGCTTCGCGGGCTGCTTGCACCGCCGGCAACAGCAGAGCTACAAGGATTCCGATAATGGCGATTACAACCAGCAGCTCGACAAGCGTAAACCCTGTCGGTTCATTCCGGCGTTTGGGAATGCGGGACATTCTCTTCTCCTCGGTTTGGGTGCCTTTTCTGAGTCCGGACGTTGGTAATCCCATGCAGAAGGGGTTACTTCGACAATGACAATGGGAAATGATGAGTGGCTCTCCCAACCTGTCAGATGAGGACGAGCCGAAAACTGCAGGAATACGCGGTGCTAGTCATCCATGAACAGTCACTGCACCGGAAAGCCCCGGTGGTGCTATATGAAGTATAGCCCGTAAGGTGGGGATTAAGGTGGGAAGTTCAACACTGCGCCCCGCGCTACCAAAGCAGCATCTATAGGATGAACCCCTAGAATTTGCCGAAGTGTCGAACCCATTATACAGTAAAAATCTTGGCCGGCTATGGCGCGCGGGCAAGAAATCCTCCTGACGAGCCTATCGTGACTTCGACTTTCGCACGGCAGGAAGGGGCCAAGGAAAGCTCATAAAAAAAACTCGCCGCGGGTGGGCGGCGAGCTTGGGGTTTCCAACAGGAACCGTTTTGACTTGCGTGAAATATTGACGCGGGCTTACTTAGCAACTAGCCCCGGCAGAATCGCTACCGTCGGTTGGCGAACCGTATTGTCGTGGCACAGGATTTTTCCTTCACCCACGAAATAGGTGTGGAAGTCCGCCACTTCGACATTGTAGGTCTTCGCCTCATTTCCCTCTTCGACCGCGCTAACGCGAACGGGACCATGAACGCCATGGAGTTCCTGGCCTGATTGCAATTTGCGGGCCTTCACCCAGCCTTCACCGGCCACCCAGAACAAGTGGCCACCGCTGGTTTCTAACGTCTCGCCCCCGGCTGTAATTCGCACTAACTTACCTTCGGGGCGGACGGTGGTGCGCAGAACTGGCTTGTAAGCCAACTCGCCCGTTTCGGGATCCTGCGAGAGCACCAAATCGCCCACGCGCAGATGTTCGACCGGGGTCACGCCGGTAGCGGTCCAGACTAACGTTCCCGCGACCAAGCAGTCTAAGGCATACTGTTCACCGCCACTGGATCCGCTGCTCGCCAAGAGGGAGGGATCGATCCGGTCCGACACATACACCTCTTGCGTCGCTTGTATCTTGGAAACCGGCTTCTCGCCCTCGACAAACACCTCATTGTGCTCGTTCCACCATGTCCACCACTTATCTGGCGCGGTAGGCAAATTGGCGCCGGTGGCTGTGTTCAGAGCCACGGCGATTCGCTCGTTTACCTCGGCTTGCATACGGTTTTGTTGCTCGACCGCGACTTCACGGTTAACGGCGCTCATCCATAGGTTGTTCAGAGCGCGCGCGAGGGTTTCTTCGCCATCGCCACCCGGTTGCCGTACCCGGGTATAGGCAGTGTCGAGCACCAATTGTTGATTTTGTTTCTGGCCTTCACGGACAAAGCTATGACGATAGAGCAAGCGTCCACCCGGTCCGCGGGCGACCTGGGTTTGCGTACGCACCGTGGTGTACATCTCGCCCAACAACGAGGGAACGTAGTC
>CAYWIS010000142.1:0-16264 GCA_964458385.1 uncultured Pirellulaceae bacterium | reverse complement strand
TGGCGACGGTGATTATGAAACTGGTCATACCGCTCGTCTGGCGGCGTTTTCGTATGGCGGTGCAAGCGCAGGCCCGCATTGACGCCAACGCGGTTTCAACGATGCTAGCGCCCATGACGCCGGTTCCCATGGAGCTCCTCTCCCCCGACCAGCAACTCGAGCGCCGGCCCGTTCGCGGCAACATCCACCAATACGTCAAATTGACCGAGCCCGAAGAAGGCTAATTGCCAAAGAGCCAATCGGGGCGTTGCACGGGTGAAAAGCCAAGCCGAAAATGCTCCGCATGTCTGCCGCCCACGTCGCTACTCAACGCCGTTCGCTGCGCGTCCTGTCGGTGGTGCTTGGAGCTTGTTTCGGCCTGGTGTGCGTCTTGGTGTTTTGGTTGTTGTCGTTGCGCAATCCGCTTCCCCCCCTTTCGGCTGAAGATTTCCACGCGGCTCAACAACGATGGCGCGAGAACGGTCCTGCCCATTACGATATCGAGGTGCAGGTTTCGGGAAGGCAACCTGCGGTCTACCTTGTCAAGGTTCGGCATGGCGAGCCCATCGCCGCCTACCGTAACGGGCAACAGCTTCCCCAACGCCGAACATGGGAAACCTGGACCGTACCGGGAATGTTCGGGACACTCGAAAGTGATTTTCGCCACGTTGCGATGGTCGAAAAGGGAACATCCGGGCCTTCTACTCCTCGCCTTGCTCTTTCGGGCGAGTTTCACCCTCACTACGGATACCCGCAGGTCTACCGTCGCCTAACATTGGGTGAAGGCTCGGAAGAGTCGATGGCGCATCGGATCAGGGATAACGCCTCCTTAATTACTGCTAACTCTAGCGAGGTAGCTTGGCGCGTGACAAAGTTCACTCTACGCGCCCCCGAAGACGAGTAACTTCGCTAGCCAACCAGCCTTTCTACGCCGTTCGCACTTACTTGGGGGCGGATTCTTGGGCGTTTCTACAGCTTCTCAATCGTCATAAAAGGTCGATTCCGTCCATGTGTACCCCCTTGACTGGTTA
The DNA here is from genome assembly GCA_964458385.1 of uncultured Pirellulaceae bacterium. Taxonomy (GTDB): domain Bacteria; phylum Planctomycetota; class Planctomycetia; order Pirellulales; family Pirellulaceae; genus JAHWKS01. Next base: position 15,254 of record CAYWIS010000142.1, on the reverse strand, counting down.
TTGGAATATCCTACCCTGCTCTCAATTGACAATTGCCTAGGTCTCTTAATCGGCAAATTTTCACCACACTATCTATAACGCAGCGATTGGCAGCGCTGCCCCTATTTCCACCTCACCTGCTTTCTTTGGAGAGAGGCTATGTCACAGTCACTAGTATGGACGGTAATTGGACTGTGGGGGTGGATGCTCGTTGCGAATGGAGTCGCGGCGGAACCATCCCCAACGACCACGGCCAGCGCCGCTTCGACCACCCCTTTCCGGCTCATGAGCGCCACGCGGGAAGCCAGCCTTCGCAAGCTGCTCCCCCAAGTCGACGACGCCGAGGTCCAAGCCATCCTCGACGACCCGACGCTCATCTTGTACACCGACCAAGAGATGCCCGATTGTTACCAGATCTGGGACGGTCAATTGCCAGGTGTGCACGCTGTCTCGTACAACATCTCGGCCGATCCCGGCGAGCCATATGGGAATGGAAACATTGAGTTTCCTTGGGGAACAGCGGCAGGCACCCATCGAACAACCAATGTCTTCACATTCCGTTTTGTGCGGCTTCCCAAAGGGAAGAACGGCCAAATACTGCCCATCACCTATTACCAAAAGCAGTTTCCCGGAGACACGATGCCAGGCTACGGCTGGATCTATCCAGTCGGCACGGTGTTTAGCGAAGTGTTGACAATGAAAGCCCCCTGGGGCGCCTACTATACCTTTGAGTTGCGGTTGCGGTTCCGCGAAAACGGCGACTGGAGCGTCGATGTCTTCCGCCCATTTCCCACGGCCGAGGACCTTTCCGAGCGAATCAAGGAGCTACGCCCCGAGTGGCGGAAGAACCCGACCTTGGCCAAGCTGGTAACGCACTTGGACTCGCCAATCAAGATGCAGCAACGCGTTCTGGCCGACAATCACCCGGGCCGCGTGTTCTATCAGGCGATGGGCGTGGATTATCTGCCCGCGGTCGGCGATGACGCCTTGGTGGTCAAACTGCTAACGACCACTCCGTTCCGTTCGGCCTTGGGATCGACTTGGCGCAAGTCGACCAACGGCCTTCACACCTGCGCTCCGACCACCACCGCCAAGTTCCACATCGTTCCAGCCAACTATGACGCTGGATTTATCGAGGCTGATCGCGTTTCCTGCCGCCGCTGCCATGAAACGGTGAACCATCATGTGCGCGAGTTTCAGGCTGGGCGCGACTGGTATGGCCGCGTACGTGGCTCGGACGGCATCTTCTCGTTCCATCCGTTCGATCCAGCCACGATCAGCCGTAACGGGTACGGCGGTGCAGTGCGAATGCGTCCCGAGTTTGTTCGTGCGGGGATCGTGGAGCGATTTAATCCACGTCGCCATGTATCCCGAATTTACAATCGGGTTTCCTATCTGCGCGAATAGTCGCTGCGTCGCACCTTACAACAGGATGATTAGCAGCAATACGATCACGAGAACCATCAGCAGTCCGCCGCTGGGAGCATATCCCCAGCTGCGGCTGTGAGGCCACGCAGGCACAACGCCTAAGAGCAGCAGTACAATAACGATCAACAAGATCATTTCCCAAGTGCTCATAACGATTCCCCTGTAAAACGAAAACGCCCCGCCATCGGCGCTGTGCCGACGGCGGGGCGTTTCTCATTTCGGCCATACCGTGCGGCGTCGCAGCCACTCAATTTGCTAAGCGCTCCGTGCCGCAATGGAAAACACGCCAGACGATTCTCTGACGTCAAGCCCTCGTCGCTTGGCAAGAGCAACGCTTCACCGCCGTTGATTAAGGTCGATACCCAGGAGAAGCGTCGCCACCGCTTGAACGCATTGGCTTGGGCGATCAGGACAAGACGCAAGCTGCGCGCCGAATTAGCGATTTTCGCCTCTCAAACCGCTCCTAGCATTGGTGTTCCAAGCCGTCGCGTGCCCCAAGGCTCACCGATAAAGAGCGATGGCTAAGCGCCTTCGACGTTGGGAGCGGCCCGCCGTAGGGCTTCAAAATCCAGTTCACGGTCGACGATCCGCGTCTCAAGCCGTTTCCAAGTCGCAGGGTCGAGAAAGATCATCGCCGGTGGATCGATCTGCAACCGCCGCGCGGTGCGCCACAGAACCCAACGTGTTCGCCAATCCAGTTGATGCGCCTGACACAGTTCGAAGAATAAGGCCCGCGGACTGGAGCTTTGAGCCTTATTGCGTATCCGTTGCAGTCCGAAATGCAGCAGAATCAGCGCCAAGGGGCCGAGCACAAGCACTGCCCCCATCACCACGTCCGCCAGTTCTATCGACGCGTCCCCAGGCCGGAATCGCTTTCCCATGTGGCGATAGGCCTCGGCCTCCGCTAACAGGACCGCGGTGAGACCTTGGAGGATTCCGGCGGCAGTGGCACCATTCATGGTCGCCTCAGCAGTGCACTAGGTTCGCGTGATGGTGGGAATCGATCCCGGCGGCAGGCCCCAAACTTCGGTATCGCTGGCCGTGGCCGACGCTGAGTGTGTCTCTGCATTGGAGCTGATCGCCACCAAACTGGCCTCCACCGCAGATTGAACCGCCGGATGGGGATCAAGTAGTCGTTCTCGTAACGCATTCTGCGTGCGTGGCGAGGGGCAATAACGCAGGGCTTCGGCCGCCTTAATGCGAAGGTGGTGATCCTCCTCGTTAAGGATCGCAATCAAACGCTCCTCCAGGGCGGGCGCCAATCCAATCGCCACCACGGCTTCCAAGGCCCGGATGCGCCGGTTGCGCGACGGAGATTCAAGCTCGGCGGCCAACGTCGTGGCCGCTTGCGGATCCACCTTGGCCACCAGCTTTCCCGTACTCTCTCGCGCTTCGGGAGAAAGCATGTCGAAAGCCAAGAGGAACCGCGCACACGTGAAATCAGCCAGGCACTTGCGCGCGGCCGCGCGGACGGTTTCGTGCTGACTTTCGAGCAGTTCCAAAACGCGGGCCATCGCCCCCGGAAGGGCGCGCTGCCGCACATGCCCCAATGCGGCCGCTTGTATCAAAGGATCGCCATCGTAAAGCGCCTCGAGCACCAGGCGATTCGCATCCACACCGTGCAAACGCCGCAGCGCCTCGGCGGCTGCGCGACGGCCCGCGGGCTTCCCCTTTTTCAGCACATACTCGATGAGCGGCAGCATTTCACTTGGTTTCACCGATGAGGCCGCCAACATCTGCACCGCCGCGTGCTGCGCCGAATCGTCAAACTCTTCCAACCGGGCAGGGTTCCTGCGCAGCCACGGAATATCGTGAATGAGCTTAAGATTCCTCCGCGCTGCGGCCGAAGGCTCATACCCAATCTTCTTGAACAATCCTGTTAAGAAGCCTGGGTCGTTGCGCCGCGCCAGCGTTTGGATGGCGGCGCTGGGAGCGTGACGATCGTCGAGATAACTCAAGAGGAGCCGCACGATGCCCGGCTGACTGCTATGCGCCAGCAGCTCCAATACCTTGAGATAAGCCGGATCATGCGGGTGATTGAGAATGTGCTTAAGCGTCGCGTTATCCCGCGGGCAGAGCAGAAGAAAGGCTTCAAGGATTTCGGAGCGCTGGTGCTGAGGCCAACGAGCCAACGATTTTTCCAACGCCGCCACCACGCGAGCCCGCACCGTCAACGGGTCAGCTCGGCGAGAGCGCACTCCTGTCGACGCTACTTCCTCGGCTAGCAACTCTGCTAACCGCAACAACGTGGCGGCGGCCTGCGCAGCGCGGGGCGGGATGGGCGCTTCCGCCACGTTCACAAGCACCGGAATTAAATCGTACTCTTGAAGCCAGACGGCAGCCGCACAAGCGTTGGCGAACAGCAACTCCTCATCCTGAACGATCGCATCCCGCAGTGCCCCGCAAAGTCGCTCGGAATGCTCCTGCACGATCTCTTTCCACGGAGGCGCCAACCGGTCCCAGCGTCGGACGATCTCGGTAAGGCCCCGCGGCGACCGCCGCTCCAACAGCGCGCGCACCGCCCCCGCCACGATCGGCTCGTGAGGGCTGTCCAGCGCCGTCAAAAGCACATCCACGGCGGTTTCATTCTTGGTGGCCGCAAGGACCCGCCACGTTGTTTCGAGGCCGCCCACGATTTCATCACTCCCACCGGAAGTTGGTCGCCCTCTGTTCCCTACCGCGACGGACTTCGGCGCTACCGAACTCCTCTTTTCTTGCGCAACCGCAACATGCGAAACCTTTTCCCTCTCCGAACGTTACGGGATTACACGCCGCCGCAATTCGACGATCGGCAGCTCCTCCTACCTCTCTTAACAAAAGTTTCCCTACTCCTCCCATCCACCCTCATCCTCCCCGCATAAAGCGACTCCTTGGCGCCTTCCGCGTCGCCGTCGTCGTTCGCAAAAACGGAATGTGGCCGTACCCGGCCTTTTGCCGATATTCCCTGCCGTGTTGAGGCACCGCACAGCGCTTGCCGGCGTCCGCCTTCGCTACCACTTGCGAGGGGCAGTGCGAGATGGACTATTTCTTGCACATTCTCGCCGTCAGTGCCCTTCCCAAAAAAAAGTCGCTGCGATACGTTACTAAGAACCTCCTCACTCGCTGACACATCCAAGCCAACCTGTGTCCCTCGCGAGGGAAGTAGCTTCATCGCTGCGTCACGAACCCCGTGTTGACGAAGGCGATGAAAACATCTAACATCATCCCTTTTCCCCAAAGCGTTTCTTCTTTCGGGAGAAAGGGCGTCGCTCGTAAGGCCAAGGATGGGCGGCGTGTTGTCGGTCAACCAGGAGTAGCACTCTCGTGGCGGGTATTACCCAAGAAGTCATTCGCATCCGGATGGAGGCGTACGATCATACGATCCTGGATCAAAGCGCCCAGGAGATTGTCGATACGGTCAAGCGCACCCATTCGGAAGTGCACGGGCCGATTCCGCTTCCAACCCGAATTGAGCGGTATACCGTGCTTTCCGGCCCGCACATTGATAAGAAGTCGCGTCAGCAGTTTGAAATTCGGACTCACAAGCGTCTGATTGATATCATTCAGGCTACCGCCAAGACGATTGAAGCGCTCAACAAGCTTAGTCTGCCGGCAGGCGTGGATATCAAGATCAAGGCTTCGACGCGCGAAACGAAAAAGCGTAGTTAAACGTTGTAGTTGGCTTCCAGCGTGGAGCCAAGTGAAGGCGGGCTTTTAGCTCGCGAGACATTGAAGGTTGTAGTTAGGGCAGGCGGCCTCCTGGCCTTTTTTCTCACGGCTTTCTATGCAACGGAAGCTTCGCGGGTAAGCCGGGCGCTCTAGCCCGTCCTCCCGCAGGCGACAGACCACAAAGCGAGAACGCGATGGCTAAGGGAATGCTCGGCCGTAAGGTCGGTATGACTCAGATTTTCAATGACGCCGGGGAAGCGATCCCTGTGACGGTCATTCAAGTGGGCCCTTGCACGGTATTGCAGATCCGCACGCCGGAGCGTGACGGCTACGAAGCCGTCCAGTTAGGCTTTGAAGACAAGCCTCGGCGTCTCGCGCGCCGTAGTGAGCGTGGTCATGTCGCTAAGCTGAATAGCAAGCGATCTCGTCGCCTGGCTGAGGCGCAGATCGAGCCGCCGCCTAAGGCCGGCTGTGAGCCCAAGCGCTTTATCCGCGAGATTCGCGGCCCTGTCGGCGACTTGCAAGTTGGCCAGGAATTGACGGTTTCTATCTTTGACGGTGTTGCGGCCGTCGACGTCTCCGGCGTCACCAAGGGTCGTGGCTTTGCTGGCGTTATCAAGCGACACCACTTCGGCGGTCAGCGTGCATCGCACGGCGTAAAGAAGGTTCACCGCCATCTCGGTAGCTCGGGTAATAACACCTTTCCCGCCCGCACCTGGAAAGGGAAGCGCATGCCCGGCCATTATGGTCACGACAATGTGACCATTCGCAACATGAAGGTCGTGAAGATCGATCCCGAAAACGGCCTGCTCTTAATTCATGGCGGCGTGCCTGGACCGAACGGCGGATATGTTGTCGTTCGCGAAACGAACAAGGTCGGGTAGCGAAGAAGGACTGTGGCTCATGGCAAGTTTGCCTGTTTATGACCGGACCGGCAAGGAAGTCGGGACGTACGAAATCGAGTGGACCGATATCGCGCCTCGAATCAACAAGCAGTTGCTGCACGATGTCGTTGTGATGTACCAAGCCAATTTGCGGCAAGGTTCTCACAAGACGAAGGCCCGCAACGAGGTGGCCGGTAGTCGGCAGAAGATGTACCGCCAAAAGGGCACCGGCCGCGCCCGGGCTGGCGCTCGCCGTGTCGCTCAGCGTCGGGGTGGTGGTCACGTCAAGCACAAGGTGCCAACCGACTACTCCTATCGCCTGCCTCGCAAGGCTGTGCGAGCTGCTACGCGTATGGCCATTGCCTCCAAGTTGCGTGATAGCCAAGTGAAGGTGATCGACACACTCACCTTCGACTCGCCCAAAACTCGCGACATGGCTGCCACTTTGCGGGCCCTCGGCATGGATGGGGCTAGCACGCTCATCGCCACCGAGCAGCATGACGTTAACGTTTACAAAAGCGCGCGGAATATTCCCCGCGTTACTGTCTCGCCCGTAGCCGACCTAAACGCCCTAGCGGTGTTGACGCCCCGCCAGTTGCTGGTCACCCGGGCGGCCTTGGATGCGTTAAAGAACGGCAATCTGAAAAAGCAGGCCACTGAGTCGGCTGGAGAGTAGCAATCATGGGACGACTGCGACCACGTAAGAAAAGCTGGCGGCCCAAGCCACGCAAGAACCATGTAGGGCCGAAGACTTCGATCACCTTGGAGCCGCATCAGGTGATTGTGCGCCCTGTGGTGACGGAAAAGAACATGGTGCGGTCGAACGTGCAGAACCAATACACGTTCGAAGTGAACACCCTTGCCACCAAGGATGACGTACGCCGAGCGGTTGAGGCGCTTTGGGATGTCAAGGTGGTCAAGGTCTGCACGCAAAATCGCAAGGGCAAGGCTCGGCGGCATCGTTTCCGCACTGGCCGGACCAGCGACTGGAAAAAGGCGATCGTGACCCTAAGTGAAGAACATCGCATCGACTTCTTCTAAGTCGGCGTCCGTCCGACGGCGCGCCGCGGAACTGGAAATAAACAACCATGGGAATTCGTAAGTATAAACCGACGTCGCCGGGACGACGCAACGCCTCGGTGAGTGACTTTGCCGACCTCACGCCCGGGGCCAAGCCGGAAAAGAGTCTTCTGCGTCCAATGCGCAAGAAGGGCGGTCGGAACAACCAGGGCGTGATCACCGCCCGTCATCGCGGCGGCGGCCACAAGCGGCAGTACCGGCTGATTGACTTTCGTCGCGACAAGGATGGTGTGCCTGCCCGGGTTCACTCAATTCAATACGATCCAAACCGTAGCGCGCGAATCGCCTTGCTGCACTACGTCGACGGCGACAAGCGGTACATTATCGCCCCGGATGGCTTGAAGGCCGGTGACCGCGTCGAAAACGGACCTGATGCGCCGCCCAATGTCGGCAATTGCTTGCCGATGAGCCGCATCCCGTTGGGTACGACAATTCACAACATCGAAATGCGGCCTGGCCGCGGCGCAGCCTTGTGCCGCAGCGCTGGCTCAGCAGCCGTGCTGATGGCGCGCGACGCCGACTGGGCCCAGGTCACCCTTCCCAGCGGCGAAATCCGTCGTATTCCGGCCAAGTGCCGCGCCACCATCGGTAAGGTCGGCAACTCGGATCACATGAATGTCGAGTTGGGGAAAGCGGGCCGTAAGCGTTGGCTGGGCCGTAGGCCGCACGTCCGCGGCACCGCCATGAACCCGATCGATCATCCGCACGGCGGTGGTGAAGGGCGCACCAAGGGCGGTCGCCATCCCGTTAGCCCCACCGGTAAGTCGGCCAAGGGCGGCGCGACGCGAAACCGCCGGAAGCCTTCCAACTCGGCCATTGTTCGTCGGCGTCGGTCTCGCCGATATGGCCAGTTGAAGTTGGTAACCTAACCCGCATAACCCCTCGACGAAAACGCCATGAGTCGCTCCCTAAAGAAAGGCCCTTACGTCGACCCGAAGCTCTACCGCAAGGTTCAGCGTCTGGACGAGGCGGGCAAGAAAGAGCCGATCAAGACCTGGGCCCGCGCGTGCACCATCGTCCCCGAGTTCGTGGGGCACACCTTTATGGTGCACAACGGAAAGCTGCACCTGAAGGTCTTTGTGACCGAAGACATGGTGGGCCACAAGCTTGGTGAATTCGCCCCGACCCGCACCTTCCGCGGACACGGCGGCAAGGGCGGCAAGAAGTAGGCGCCGTTGCCTAGCCGCCCGCTGGCATGGATTACCTGAACTTTCGCCCGACGGCCGCAAGGGTCGCCAGGCACACCAACGAGACACGCGAGCACGATTATGTCTTTCAAGGCCACTCACCGTTACGCCCGGATTAGCGCCCGCAAGGTGCGGCCGTTGGCGGACCTTGTGCGGGGCAAATTTGCTGATGAGGCGTTGGACATCCTTCGTTACCAACCTCAGCGAGGCGCTCGGATGTTGGAGAAGGTGATCCGTAGCGCTATGGGCAATGCTCAAGAGAATTCCGATCGTCCGGTCAGCATTGAGGATTTGGTGGTGGTCGATTGTCGCGTCGACGGCGGCCCCATGTTCAAGCGCATTCGGCCCCGTGCCCGCGGAATGGCGTTCATGATCAAGAAACGGATGTCGCACATTTCCGTGGTCCTCGAGGACGCGAACGAACTGGAGAAGCACTAGTCATGGGTCAAAAAGTCAATCCTATCGGATTTCGGACCGGCGTTACCTACGGTTGGAAGAGCCGCTGGTACGCGTCCAAGAAAGAGTTCTCCGACCTTTTGCTCGAGGACCTCAAGATTCGCAAATACATTAAGGCCAATCCCAAGCTGTACAGCGCGGGCATTGACCGGATCGAAATCGAACGGACGCGGGATGAAGTCAAGGTGATGCTCTACGTCGCCCGGCCCGGCATCATCATTGGCAAGAAGGGGCAGGACGTCGAGCTGCTCCAAGAGGAGCTGCAGAACCTTATTGGCCGCCGCGTCAACCTCAAGATCGAAGAGTTGGCCAAGCCCGAGCTTCAGGCGCAGCTCGTTGCGGAAGACCTGGCAGGACAGCTTTCTCGCCGCGCTGCGTTCCGACGCGCTATGAAGCGCGTCATGGAGCAGACCATGGAAGCGGGCGCAAAAGGCATTCGCGTACAACTGGCCGGCCGCTTGGGCGGCGCCGAAATGGCGCGATGCGAAAAGCAAAGTCTTGGCTCGGTGCCGCTCAGCACCTTGCGAGCGAAAATTGACTACGGCTTTGCCGAGGCCAAGACGGCTCAGGGCCATATTGGCGTTCAAGTTTGGATCAACCAAGGCATGATTGAAGGAGACCATCACGATGGCGCTGATGCCCAAGCGGGTCAAGCATCGAAAAAGCCAAAGAGGGCGTATAAAAGGTAACGCCACCCGCGGCAATCGCGTGGTGTTCGGTGACTTTGGCCTTCAGGCGATGGAAGGCGGCTGGATCAAGGCTCAGACGATCGAAGCAGGGCGTATCGCCGCCCAGCAGTACGTCCGAGGCGAGGGTCGCCTTTACGTTCGCATTTTCCCGCACAAGTCCATTACGTCGCGCCCGTTGGAAACGCGTATGGGTAAAGGTAAGGGTGAGCCAGAGTTTTGGGTCGCCACCGTTAAGCCCGGCACGGTTCTCTACGAGTTGGGCGGCGTAACGGAACAGCAGGCTCGGGTCTGCTTCGCGCGTTTGGCCCACAAGATGCCGATTCGCGTGCGATTTGTGCGTCGCCGTCCGGCCCTTGGCGCCTGACCCGTGTTCGCCCGTTAACCGGGCAGCTCGATCCTACTGAGAACAAACCGCTATGAAAGCCCAAGAACTTCGCGACATGAGCGATGAACAACTCGCTCTGACCTACAAGGAGACGGTCGAGAATCTCTTCCGTCTTCGTATTCAGGCCCAGACCGAGCGGTTGGACGCGCCCAGCGAACTGCGGCGCAACCGCCGTCTCATCGCCCGCATTAAAACGATTCAGCGCGAGCGTGAGCTAGCGTCGCAGAAGTAACCACGGAACACTGCAGCCTAACGCCCGCCTGTCCCAGGTCATAAGCCACACCACCATGCCCAAACGAGTCGAAATCGGCATTGTCACAAGCGACAAGATGAACAAGACGCGCGTGGTTGAGATTCCTCGCCGCGTCAAGCATCCGCAGTATGGGAAGTACATTCGTCGCCGAACCGTGTGCCACGTTCACGACGAGAACAATGAGTCGTCGCTTGGCGACACGGTGGAAATCATCGAATCGCGTCCGCGATCGAAGATGAAACGGTGGGAGTTGGTTCGCGTCGTGGAGAAGAACCGCGGAGTCGACTTGGCCGCCCTACGAGCCGCCGGCGAGATCGACGTCGAGCATCCGGCGCGGGCCGACGAATCACCTTCCGTTGAATAACCCTTGAGTCGGGCGTCTCCTTCGTGTTTCGTACAACCCGCCCGGCAAGCAGAGAGCCACCCCCGAAAACCGCCGTCATCGAGCCATGATTCAGCAAGAAACCCGTCTCCAGGTCGCCGACAACACCGGCGCCAAGGAAGTCGCCTGCATTAAGGTGCTGGGCGGCTCGCGGCGCCGCTACGCCGGCCTGGGCGACATCATCGTGTGCAGTGTCAAGAGCGTTATCCCTGGTAGCGACGTCAAGAAGAAAGCGGTCGTGCGTGCGGTTATCGTTCGGTGCAAGCAGCCGACCCGTCGTCCAGACGGTAGCTACATCCGGTTCGACAGTAACGCCGTGGTCATCATCGACAACGAAAAGAACCCCCGCGGGACGCGCATCTTCGGCGCCGTCGCTCGGGAGCTGCGCGAAAAGAACTTCATGAAAATTGTGAGCCTCGCGGCCGAGGTGGTGTAACCCGATGAGCGACAAGTATATACCCCGTCTCCAACAGCGTTACGAGAACGAGATTCTGCCTGCGTTGGCGGAGAAGCTTGGACGCAAGAACCGATTGTCGTTGCCGCGGTTGGAGAAGATCTCGGTCAACATGGGCGTCGGCAGCGCTGTCCAGGAAAAGAAGCATCTAGAGTTGGCTGCCGAAGCGCTCGCTGAAATCACCGGCCAAAAGCCGATTATCACCGTCGCCCGCAAGGCGATCGCCGGCTTCCGCCTGCGAGAAGGGATGCCCATTGGCTGCAAGGTCACGCTCCGCCGACAGCGGATGTATGAGTTCCTTGACCGCCTGATCTCGATCGCGCTCCCTCGCGTGCGCGACTTCCGGGGGCTAAATCCCAACGCGTTTGACGGGCGGGGCAGTTACAGCTTGGGCTTGTCGGAACAACTGGTGTTTCCCGAGTTGAACCCGGACAAGTACACCCGAGCTCAGGGCATGAATATTACCATCGTCACGTCCACCGACAGCGACGACGAGGCTCGCGAGTTGCTCCGCATGTTCGGCTTCCCGTTCCGGGCGGCCGAGCAGTCGGCCGGCGCTGCATAGCCCGACGATGGCGCGATGTGAGCGTTTCGCTCGCGTTTAGGAATCGAACACGTTGAGCTTTTGTAGGGCGCGACCCACTCAACACGTCCTCGCATCACCACGGGCGGGCTCAACCCGCTGAACACCAACATCCATGGCAAGTAAATCGAAAATCGCCAAGGCCCAACGCGAGCCAAAGTTCTCGACTCGCCGGGAGAACCGCTGCAAAATTTGCGGGCGTCCCCGCGCGGTGTACCGCAAGTTTGGCATTTGCCGCATCTGTTTCCGCAATTTGGCGGATCGAGGCATGATTCCTGGCGTTCGTAAAGCAAGCTGGTAGGGGACTATTGCGTATGATGACCGACCCGATCGCCGACATGTTGACCCGGATCCGCAACGCGGTTCGCGTAGAACGTCCGCATGTGGACCTCCCTACCTCAAAGGTCAAACAGGGTGTCGCCGATGTGCTCAAGCGCGAAGGCTACATCTGGGACTGGCAGGAGATTGACGCCGCGCCAGTGAAGCAGCTGCGCATCGAACTGAAGTACGGCCCCAATGGGGAGCGCGTCATTCAACAGATCCGGCGCGTCAGCAAGCCCGGCCGGCGAATTTACAGCAAAGCGCGCGACCTGCGTCCCGTTCTCAATGGAATGGGTATTTCGATCATTAGCACCAGTCGCGGCGTGATCAGCGACCGCGAAGCCCGGCAGCGCAACCTCGGCGGCGAGGTGCTGGCCGAAGTTTGGTAAGACGGCCGATTGCTGCTGTCTTTCCTGGTGAGACAAGCCTTGGATCCACAAACCTCCTGTTTGCGTCATGTCTCGTATTGGCAAGTTGCCTATCGCTGTCCCTAACGACGTGAAAGTCACGATCCAGGGGCGCAAAGTTACCGTGACCGGCCCCCAGGGAGAACTTTCTTGGGAGCACCGCCCGGAAGTAGAAGTCAAGTTCGACGAGGGCGCCCGGGAACTCACCGTCGTGCGCAGCAATGATGATCGCAACAGCCGGGCCTTTCATGGTCTTACACGGGCTTTGCTTGCGAACATGGTCAAGGGCGTTCGCGAAAAGTACGAAAAGCGGCTGGAGATCGTCGGCGTCGGTTACCAGGCCAGCGTTGCCGGCGATACCTTGAAGCTGCGGGTGGGCTACGCCAATGAGATCCAACGCAAGATCCCCAAAGGGCTCGAAGTGACCTGCCCCGACGCCACGCACATTGTTGTACGCGGATGTGACAAACAAATGGTGGGGCAATTCGCTGCCGAAACGCGGGCCGTGCGGAAGCCCGAGCCGTACAAGGGTAAAGGCATCCGTTATCAAGGCGAACACGTCAAGATTAAGCCGGGCAAGGCCGCAACCTAACGCAGCGACACTAACTAGCGGCGAAAGCAAAAGACCAAATACGCGAAGATAGTTGGGTCACGGAGCGTAGGCCGAGAGGCCAGCTCCAGGTAAGCAAAGCCATGAATCACGAAAAGAACGTCAATCGAAAGCGCCTTCGCCGGCGCCGTCATGTGCGGAATAAGATCCGTGGCACGTCTGAGCGGCCTCGCTTGACGGTGCACCGCAGCCATCGCAACATCGCGGTCCAACTGGTTGACGACGACGCAGGCAGAACGCTTGTTTCGGCCAGTACCCGCGACAAGGACCTTGCCGGTCAGTTCACGTATGGCGGCAATAAAGAAGCTGCCCAGCGGCTAGGCAAGATTGTCGCCGAGAAAGCGTTAGCGGCCGGGATCAAGCAGGTGCGTTTCGACCGCGGGCATTACAAGTACCATGGTCGAATTGCGGCCCTGGCGGACGCGGCGCGTGAAGCCGGCTTGGTGCTGTAAGAGTTATTTCCCTACCTTCGAAATTAGTCAGGCGCAGCCGTGGCGAAAACCGGACAACGTGATCGACAGGAACGATCTCCCCGCGAGGGGTACATCGATAAAGTAGTCAAAATCAAACGCTGCGCCGCAGTGGTCAAGGGCGGCCGGCGCTTCAGCTTCGCAGCCATGGTCGTTGTGGGTGACGGCCAAGGACGAGTTGGCTGGGGCTATGGCAAGGCGAATGAAGTTCCTCCCAGCGTGGAGAAAGCTCAGAAGCAAGCCACGCGGAACATGATCACCGTTCCTCTCCAGAACGGCACCATTCCGCATCGTGTGAAGGGCACGTATGGCGCTGCCGAAGTGGTGTTGCTTCCGGCGATGCCCGGTACGGGCGTGATTGCCGGGGCTTCGGTACGCGCCGTGTGCGAGGCCGCTGGCATTACCGACATTTTGACCAAGAGCTTTGGGTCGACCAACCCGGTGACGCTGGTGAAGGCCACGATCGCGGCCTTGCAGCAACTGCGGACTCAAGAAGAAATTGAGCGATTGCGAGGAGTTAGCCTGTCATGAACCTGCAAGACGTCCATCGCGGAATTACCAAGAACCGTCGCCGTAAGCGGGTCGGCCGCGGCATCGGCTCGGGGAATGGGAAAACGGCCGGACGAGGTTACAAAGGCGCTCGTTCGCGGTCGGGTTATTCACGGAAGCCGACGTTCCAAGGCGGCGCCATGCCGCTTGTACGTCGTATTCCCAAGCGCGGCTTCCACAATAAATTCGCCTTGACAGTGGCGGCGGTGAATGTGGAGGATCTGGAGAACGTTTTCGAGGCGAACGCCGAGGTAACGCCCGAGACCCTCAAAGAAGCGGGCCTTGTGAAGTACCGCTACGACGAATTGAAGATTCTCGGCGATGGCGAACTGACCAAAAAGCTCAAGGTCAGCGCTCATCGGTTCAGCAAATCCGCTGAGGAGAAGATTCGCAACGCGGGCGGCGAAGTGATCGTCCTTCCGGGGCGCACGCCGGTCGAAACGAAGAAAGAGGCGCGCCGCAACCAAAGCGCCGCGGCGACAAAGTAGCCCGCCGCAGCCGCGGTTGGCCGGAAGGTAGAAGGCGGCGAACGCGGGATGCGTCGGCCGCGGTCGAGGTCCGGTTGGCCTCCTCCACGGGCAAGAGTCGACAATCGGCCTTTCGCCCCTACACCTGTCCAAGACGGATCGAGTCGCTATGTGGGAAAAGCTTCGCGTTGTCTTTACCATCCCCGAACTGAGAAAGAAGATCTTTCTCACGTTGTTTTTCCTCGCGATTTATCGTGTTGGCTGGGCAATTCCTCTGCCCATGTTCAACCAGGACTCGATTAACCGCGGGTAAGGTGGCTTTAGCGATATGCTGAGCCAGGTTTCGGTTTTCGCCGCTAGCGACTTGAGTCAAGCGACGATTTTCGGACTGGGCATTATGCCCTACATTTCGGCGTCCATTATCTTCCAGCTCTTAGGCAGCGTGTGGAAGCCGATCGAAGAGCTGCGCAAGGAAGGGGAAACGGGCCGCAAGAAGATCAACGAGTACACACGTTATCTGACAGTCGTGCTGTGCGTTCTGCAGAGCTGGGCGTTCATGCGGCTCTCGTTGATGTCGATTCCGCCCGACGCCACCACGCCGCCCTCGTTGAATCCGGAGTTCCTGAGCGCCGCTACCAACAACCTCCACTTCGGTTGGCAGATTACCGCCGTCGCCATCATGACGTGCGGCACGATCTTCCTGATGTGGCTTGGCGAGCAGATTGACGAGTATGGCATTGGCAACGGCATTAGCCTTCTGATTATGGCGGGCATTCTCGCCCGAATGCCGTCAGCCCTGTTGGAATTGATCCGCAACGCCAAGCCCGAGTTGGTTGGGTTGGCCAAAGGCGTTATCGGCGTTGAAACCATTATTATCTTGGCGTTTTTGTTCGTGGCGGTGATCTTCGGCGTCGTATTCATCACGCTCGGTCAGCGTCGCATCCCCACGCAGAGCGCCAAACACGTCCGAGGACGGCGCGTTTATGGCGGCGCCCGGCAATATCTGCCTTTGCGGATTAATC
>CAYWIS010000141.1:0-16480 GCA_964458385.1 uncultured Pirellulaceae bacterium | reverse complement strand
TTTTGGTTGCGCAACGTCTCGAGCACCTTTTCCAGTTCGGCAATTTGCGCGGTGTAACGCTCCACGGCTTGCTGGCCGGCGGTTTTCACCGCAGTAATTTCCTGGTCTTTGGTGCGTAAGGTGTTGGCAAGTTGCGTTTTTTCGTTGTTGATGCGAGCGCGTTCCGTGTTGAAGTTGTTACGCTCCGATTCGTAGAGCGCGACCAATTGATCGCGGGAGGCTTCGGCTGCTTCCTTCTCGGCGGTTACGCGCTGTTCTGTTGCTTGTTTTTCCGCTAACGCCTTTTGCTCACGCGCTTCGGCTTCTACAACGCCTGTGTGCTTCGCCAACGCCGCCGCCAGCATGTAGTTGGGAAGTGTACGGTAGTTCTTGGGATCGCTATCGGGGTAATCGGCGCCGAAAAGCGCCATGTCCTCTTGAAATTGCTTTTCGATCACCGCCAGCTTTTCCGAAATGTCGTAACCCAACATTTCCTTCAGCTTCTGGTTCTCGGAGAGGGCGCCGTCGCGGGCAGCATTGGCTTGCTGCACTTGTTTATAAGCGGCGTCGGCTTCGGCCGCGTGTTCTTCCGCCTTGCGGAAGTAAATGTACGTGGTTACGGATAACGCGATCGTGATAAGCACAAAGACGATCAGGGCTGCTTGTAAGCCTTGATTCTCGCGACTTGCCATGAAAACAGTCCTTCCGATAGGTAGCGTGGCTGCGAATGCGCCGACGAAGAGGAGCAAGCGACACCGCCAGAAAGCCGGCAATTACGAGTTTATTTGCCCGTCGCCAAGGAGATATTCCTCGGAAGTTAGCGCAAATCGCCGTAAATGTCGGTGGACAAAGCCTCTAAGCCGATTCTAGGCAGCCAAATGGCACCTGTCAAACAAAAGCGACAGGTGACGATTATTTGCGTCTGCCGACGAAAACCCCTCCGTTCCCCCAAGAAGCACGCCCTTCGGCGGACTTCTCTACGGGTTTCGTTCTGGCGCTGCTGGGACGCAAAACAGCGATTGCGCTGGGCGATTTCCTCTTGCTGGTTAAGACGCTACGCACAATGTCTGGCCTGAGTCGACTACCGTAGCGCCGTTTCGGTTATGGGACCAACCGCGAGGGTGGTGTTTTCTGTAAGTGGATATTTCTGCAAGAGTTCCGCGACGTCGTTCCGCGTAACGGCCTGGTACGAGGCTACGATCTCTTTGACCGTTCGATATTCACGGCGCTGAAGCCAATTTGCCCCCAAGGAGAACATCCGCCGGCGGGGACGCTCGCTGGCGAGTACGACGCTTGAACAAATCTTACTTTGCGCTTGTTCAAGTTCGCTTTGCGAAATTCCCTCACGCTGAATTTCTTCCTCTAACTCGTGAATGCGCGCTAGATTCGCGGCGCCGTCCTCGGGCATGCAGCACAGTGTGGTCACAAACACCCCTGCGCCTTGGTACTCAAAGGAGCTAAGCGAGGCGGTGTCAGCCCGGCCGTTGTCGATAAATTCCCAATAGAAGCGGCTGCCACTGTCATCGCCCAGCACCGTGGCCATAATGCGGCCAGCGTATCGATCGTCATCCTCCGCCGCCGGTCCGTTTGCCACTTGCACCACGTACAGTTGGACGGCGTCTTCCTTGGGAAGAACCATCGTTCCGGTGTGCGGGGCGGGACGGGAAATTTCTCGCGTCGTGGTGAAACGCTCCCAGTGACCGCAACATTCCCGCGCGGTCGCAATGAGCCGGTCCCAATCCACCTTGCCTGCCGCAGCCAGCACAATGTTCTGCGGGCTGTAGCGTTGGTCAAAGTAGCGCCGCATAGCCTCGGGGGTAAGTCCGCTGACGCTTTCGATCGTTCCGAGGATGCTGCGTCCTAGAGGGTGCGGGCCAAAGTGAGCCGCCATACATTTCTCATAAGCGCCGTACGGAGGCTCATCTTCGTACATGCGAATTTCTTCGAGGATGACCTGCTTTTCTACTTCGAAATCCTCAATGCGTAAGCTGGGCCTAAGTATGTCGGCCAATAGCTCGAGCGCCCGGTCTTGCATCTCGGGAATTACGGTCGCATGGTAGACCGTTTGTTCTTCTCCTGTCATGGCGTTGCTGTCGGCGCCGATTTCGTCGAACTCGCGATTGACGTCGGCCGCCGACCGTTTGGGCGTCCCTTTAAACGCCATGTGCTCAAGAAAGTGGCTAACGCCGGAAATGTCGTCGCTTTCGTCCCGGGCGCCGGCCCGCACAAAGAAACCTAGCGCTGTGGAATACGCTCGGGGATTGCACTCGGCGACAATCTCCAGACCATTTTCGAGGACGGTTTGACGGAATTCCATGATTGTGAAATGCAGTGTCTATATGAGGATGTACGAAACCGAGCCAAGTGATTGCGGTGAACAACCCCCTCCGTATTACTTCGAAAGGGCCGGAGGTTTTAGCGCTTCTTGTCCGAGGGTGACAATTGTGAACTCCTTCGGAGCATGGGCCGCCAGATACTCGTTGACATCGTCAACGGTCAGGCTGTCGATGATCTTCTCGACCTCGTCTAAGGTCTGTACACGGCCTAAGTAGTACCAATCGCCGGCGTTGCTCGCTGCGCGAGCCGGGCTGGATTCCTGTTGCATTACCAAACCCGATTTGATGCGAACTTGCACACGCCGTAACTCGTCGGGGTAAATCCCGTCCCGAAGTTTCACAAGTTCGCCAATCATTACATCGAGCGTTTGCTGCGCTCGATCAGCGCCCGTGCCTGCGTAGCACAGCACTGCGCCATATTTCTGGGTCGATGCATTGGTCGCCCAAACGGCGTAACTCAAACCGCGGTTCTCGCGCACTTCGGTGAAGAACCGCGAACTCATGCCGTCACTCAGAGCGCCAACGGCGGCGCGTGCGCGGAAATAATCGGGGTGCGAGTAGGGCACGCTGTCGAACGCTATTCCAATGTGCGTCTGCGAAGACGGGTGGGTAATGTGTTCGTATCCGCGCTCAGGGGGAGACTCTTCCCATTCGGGCAAAGGGTGCGGCGTCCAATCGCCAAACAACTCTTCAACTTTGCGCTGAAGCGACGGCCAGTCAATCTTTCCCGCGACGCTCAAGATGGTTCCCGCCGGCTGAAACTGCCGCGTGAAAAACTCGCGCACGTCGTCCATGGTGATCGCCAGGAGCGTTTCTCGAGTTCCTTGCCGGGAGCGGCCATAAGGATCGGGATATTGTCTCCGGCGGAGTTCTTGGATGACGCGGGTGTACAGGTCGTCCTCTACGGCGCGAACCTCTTGGAGGCAAACTTGCCGCGCGTCCTCTAATTGGTCTGCAGGCAGGTGCGGGCGACGCACCACGTCGGCGAAGAACTCCAGCGCGGTTTCGAGGTTGTCGGCAAGCATTGCCGCCCCGAAATTGGTATGGGCGTGCGAAATGGACGACGACCAATCAACTCCGAGTCGCTCCAAGTCGTCGACAAACTGACGACTGTTGCGTTTCCCCGCGCCGCGTTGCAGCATTTCACAGGTGAGATTCGCCAGGCCCAGCCGATCGGGCGGGTCCCAGCCATAACCCGCAGGCGACACCAGCGAGAACGCCGCCGATTCCAGCCATTCCATGGGTTCGGCCAACAGCGTCAATCCATTTTCCAACTGATGCACCAGGATCGTTGCGCTCACCAGCGTGCTACCTCCGGCAAAAGTATTCTGATACTCGGGCCCGGCGACCTGCAAATCGATGGTTGCTGTTCGCGAGGCTCTGCATATTGTTTGATTCTAGGCGCCATCTCAATAGACCGGCGCTAGGAGATGCTCACAAGGGGGCGGTCAACGTCTAGGCGTCCGTGCTTCCAGCGCAGCCGCTCAGTGCGGTCAACGTTGGCGATCGGTCGAACAATCCAATAGCTTCTGCTACTGTACTCCGTATGACAGGTTCATGGGACGCCTGACGGGCGATCTTATCTTGGCGCGTTTAATTCTATCGCGATCCGGCCCAACAGGCCGGCGGGTTGGAATCCTTCCAAACGCTTTCAATCCGTTATTGGGTCGATTGTATTTCACCACAGCCGCGACTACCGAGGCTTCGCCGGCGATTTTGCGAATGCATTGGTTTCAGCCAAGCATCGCAAGGCCCGCGCCGGGTATGCCGCGTTTCTCATTGGAGATAGCAGCCGCCAGCCAATTGCGGTCGTTTCTGGATGCGACTTGCCATTCGGCTCTCTAGGGGCCATGTTTCTCCGTCCCGAAGAATGTTCTGCGGTTTGACGCTACGATGGTGAAATCTGTAGTCATTCCATCAATCGATGGTGGGCGCAACGTGTCGGAAGACGGTAGGACGCGCTCGACAAACCGCCGCGCTTCACCACGGCGCCAATGACTTTGAAGGCGCCATTTGCCAATTGGTCAAGTAAGCTGTGCGACACGGCGTAGGCAGTGGCCGCCCGTTACGTGAATTCGTCTTTCAAATCGATACGGTTAAGTAACTCGGGAATGGGCTTATTCGTTAGGAGAGTTTCTCTCTTCGACTACACGATGGGCGCCCTTGCGCGGATCGGCCGGTGGTTTTAAACGTACCCGTGACGCCTTAGCCTCCTTCTTATCGTCGGCGCGACCGATTTGGGCGAATGCTCCTGCGCCTGCCCGTTATTCGAGGCTCGCGTCGGTTTTTTGAGCCCAACGTTACGACTGAAGGAACTTAAGTCTCCTTATTCCAAGAGTTTCGGAAGAAAGCTCGGATCGGCAATCGGACACGGGTGGGTGAGGAAATTGCCTAACGACACCCCACGCCGCGTGGGAAAGTTTGCAAGTTGACGTACCGCGGCGGCAACCTAGGCTTCCGGTAGTAACTCACCCAAGTCTGCGCTGAGGTAAGGAAAGCGAATGTCGTCGATCGAGAGTGACCAGAACTGTGTGCCGCCCGCCGATGCCGGACGTTCGCGCGCGGCTCATGTGTGGACGTTGGCCGCCGTGGTGGTGTTGTTCATCGCCAATGCGCTTCAGACGGTCGCCGACCCCGATCTTTGGGGGCACCTTCAGTTTGGGTTGGCGCACCGCGCCGAAGGGGCGTTAGCACGGGTAGATCCGTATTCCTACACGGCCGCCGGACACGCTTGGACAAATCACGAGTGGCTGACCGAGTGGAGCTTCGCCGTCGCGTACACTTGGTTTGGGCCCGCGGGCCTGATGCTCTTGCGAGCCGTCTTATTGGGTGCGACGGTGTTTGGCGTCGGCGTGATCTGCGTCCGAAGAGGAATGCCGCCTGCGGCAATGCTGCTCTTGGCGATGTTCGGCATAACGGTTATGGCGGAGTTCTTCCGCGTACGCCCGCAAATGTATACGTACGCCTTGATGGCTTGGTTATTAGTGGTTTGCGATAGCTACCGCTTGGGCCATCGTTGGACGTTGTGTCTTGTGCCGCCGATGATCCTGGCTTGGACCAACCTGCATGCAGGCTTTGTTGCGGGGCTGGGCATATTTGGCGTGTTTTGGCTAAGTTTCGTGGCCGAGGCGTGGCGGACCAAGGAGCGTCGGCGAACGCTCACCTACCTGGGAGTCATTCTAGCAACTGCTTGGGCCGCAACTCTGGTGAACCCGTATGGCGTCGATTACTGGCGATACGTGCTGTTCGCCATTACGTTAGATCGGCCTGCAATCACCGAGTGGCGGAGCGTATTCACCCACAATGGCGTCTTGCAAATGATTTACGTGACGCTGGTGGTGATTCCCGCTGCGATGTGGTTATACAGCACGCGGCGCGGACATTGGGTGGAGCTTGCATTATTCACGTTAGGCGTAGTACTGGCTGGAAAACATGTGCGCCATGTGCCCTTCTTGATGCTGTTCGCTTCACTTGTAATGGCTCGTCGTGTTCCGGAAGTTGTTGCGATTTGGGGACCACGGCTGCGGAAAGTGGCATTCTTACGAGAACCTTCGCCATGGCCCGCCTTCGGTTTCTTCCTGGTCTTATTGATGGCGGGCGTTGGCGGCGGCTGGAAGCTGGGGCGAAACCTAGCAGCCTTGCCGCACGAGGGGGCTCTGGTGGTGTCGTCGAAAGACTATCCCGTGCAGGCCGTCGAATTCATGTTGCAAAACGGGATCGGTGGCAATCTTGACTGCGGCTTCAACTGGGGCGAGTACTGCATATTCAAGCTTCACCCCCAATGCCGCGTGTTTTGCGACGGCCGATACGAGACGGTCTACCCAAAAGAAGTTTCCGACTTGGCGCTGGCGACCGAAGGAGTCGATCACTGGCGGCGGCGCATCGAAGATTATCCGACGGAGGTGATTCTCGCGCCGAAGGATGATCCATTTGGGCTTTGGGCCGCAGGCCGGGATGATTTTGTTGAAGTGTATTCCGACGAGACCGCGCGGCTGCTGCTGCGTCGCTTGCCGCAAAATAATCGGTTGATTGAGGCGTGGCGGGAGAGTCGCTTGAAGACGGCTGCACAAAGTCCGCCGAGAAGGCCCTTTCCCGCTTAAGAATAGCGGGATGAATGGAAAAGAAGCGGCGGCTAATTGCCGCCGCTTTTTCAAAGAAGAATTTTCCCCATGCGCCGCGCTTGCCGAGCTCGCAAGAAACGTCCCAAGTCTTGCGGGCGCTGGCCAGAAAGTTTCAGCGCGGCTTGCGTTTGGTTGTGCCTTTGGCTGTCTTGGCGCTTTCGGCGGCTTTCGGAGCGGCAGCCTTCTTCTTGGGTTCCGCCTTTGCTTCGGCCTTGGCGGCGCGTTCAGTTTTGGCTTTGGGTTTCTCGGACGCGGCTTCTGGTTTGCTTTGCGGAACAGCTTCGGGCTCCTCTTTTTCCTCCTTGGAGGAGCGTTTCGGAAGCCGGTCCTTACAATCGGGATTAATTTCGAGCAAGATGCTACGGACTCGCGGTGAAAACGGCGAGTGATAGTAGTCAGCGCCTAGCTGATGAAGCAGCGAACTGAATTCGGCGCCCTTGGTTTTGGGGATCGTGCGTTCAAGACCCGGCACGTGCTGCTTCTCGTAGTCCTTCTCCGTGATCACGTCGAGCACCAGCAAGACGTCCAGCGTTCCCTTATCGAGCGGAATCGCATGACCGCCGAGCGCTGCTTGTGTCAGATACGCCAGCGAGAATGGTGTGAGGCTGGAAAATTTCTCTAACTCTTTGATCGCCTTGCCAATGTTTTGCTTCCGCAAGTGATCGATGTTGAATTCGTACTTCTGGTCGAACAACCCCTGTTCGAAAATTCCCTGCAGTGTGGCCTTAACACGGGACGCCGCGGCCGCAGGGTCCGCCAAGCCGCTCATGACTTCGCGCAGCTCGGTGGCCGAAGTGACGCGGACTTCGTTCCAATCGTCGTACAACTGGAGCCGGGCAAACGCCTCTTCGGCCTTGTCGTACGCCGAGTTCTCTAGACAGAGGCCGAACAAAAGGTGCTCTAACACCGATCGGTTCGCCAAGGGAAGCACCGGTTCGTAATGCTTCTTTAAAACTTTTTGAAGTTTATTGAATTGAGCGGTGCGGTCGGGTTTCGCCATGCTGCGTTAGAGGCGTAGTCGTAGGAAGGATTTTGTAAGGGCGAGCGGTCAAAGACCGCTCCCGTCATTCACCATAGTGAAGCAGAAGTTTACGAGAGTGATCCGTCCTCGGGGGCATAAGCTGGGGTTCGACCGGTTTACACCAACGCGGCGCGCGAACCCCTACCCCGGAGAGTCTTCAGGAGACTCCTGATCCTCGTCGGCGACTTCATCTTCGGCGTCGGGCAGGTCCTCCTCAGCGGGCTTCTCGGGTGGGAGCACCTCTTTGAGGATTTGGGCCACGGCGGCGGCGTTCTTGACGCCTTGGTCGAGTTGAAACTGAAGGCGAGGGGTGTAACGGGTGTCGATGCGGTCGACCAATTTCTGTTGGAGGAAGCCAGCCGAATGTTGCAGCCCCTTGAGGCAAAGTTTCTGCTTTGCGGCGTCCCCCATCACCGACACATGGACCTTCGCAAGGCGCATGTCGGCAGAGAGTTCGACTCGCGTAACGGTTACATCCGACACCCGAGGATCGCGCAATTCGACCAGGATGGCCGTGCTGACCACCTGGCGAATTGCCTCTGCGGCTTTCAGCACGCGGCGAGAACTCATGAGAGCGTCCTGGCGACCTCCTCGACTCGGTAAGCCTCCAGTTGGTCTTCCGGCTTGATGTCGTTAAAGCCGGCCAACTTGATGCCGCATTCCATGCCGCGGGGAACTTCCTTGACGTCGTCCTTCAGGTGTTTGAGCGACTCGATCGGATAATCGCCGATCATGCGGCCGTCGCGGTACACCCGCACGCGGGCGTTGCGCTCGATCACCCCTTGCATGACGCGGCAACCTGCGATCGTGCCGATCCGGCTGACGTTGAATACACGTTGCACCCAAGCGCGACCCAACTCCACTTGCCGCTCTTCGGGTTTGAGCTTGCCTTCCAACATGGCGCGGAGGTCATCCGCTACCTTGTAGATGATGTCGTAGCGACGAATCTCTACGCCGGCTTCCTCAGCACGACGACGAGCGTTTTCGTCCGGAATTACGTTAAAGGCGATAATGACCGCATCCGAAGCTTCGGCCAAGGTTACGTCGCCTTCGGTCACGGCGCCCACACCCACGTGGAGCAAGCGGATGCGCACTTCCTTGTGCTCTTTGAATTTCTCCAACTCTTTCTGGATCGCCTCGATTGAACCGCGGGTATCGGCCCGCAAGACCAAGCGAAGTTCAACCACTTCTTCGGTCTTGCCGAGACGGCCTTCCGCGACCAACCGGCTGAAATCGTCGAAGGAGATCTTCTTAGAACGTCCCTCCAACTCTTTGGCTCGGGTCCGTTCGCTGCGGGAAGCGGCGATCTCGCGGGCTTGGGCGATGTCGTCCAGAACGTAGAACTTCTCACCCGCACTGGGCGCTTTATCCAGGCCGGTAATATTAACCGGAATGGAGGGGCCCGCCTTCTTCCGTTTTCGGTTCGGCCGCAAGGTGTCGAACATTGCTTTGACGCGGCCGTATGCGTCGCCGCATACCACCACGTCGCCAGGATGGAGCGTGCCCTGTTTGACGATAACCTTCGCAATAACGCCGCGTCCCGGTTCTTGCTCGGCTTCCAGGCATACACCCATAGCATTACGATCGGGGTTTGCCCGGTAGTCATTCAATTCGGCAATCGTGAGCAGCGTTTCGAGCAGTTCGTCAATACCTTCCTTGGTGACCGCACTGGTCTTGACGACTTCGACGTTGCCGCCCCATTCGCTGGGCAATAGGTCGTGTGCGGCTAATTGCTGCATCACCTTGTTGGGATCGGCGGTCGGAAGGTCGATCTTATTGAGCGCCACGACGATCGGCACACCCGCGGCTCGGGCGTGACTGATCGCCTCTTCGGTCTGAGGCATAATACCGTCGTCTGCGGCGATGACCAGCACGGCGATGTCTGTAACATTGGCGCCGCGGGCCCGCATTTCGGTAAACGCTTCGTGCCCAGGAGTATCGACGAAGGAGATCGAGCGGTCGTCCTTCTTGATTTCATAGGCCCGAATATGTTGAGTGATGCCACCCGCTTCGCGGGCCGCGACATTGGTGCCAATGATGGCGTCCAAAAGCGATGTCTTACCATGGTCCACGTGACCAAGGAACGTCACGACCGGTGGACGAGGCTGGAGCTTTTCAGGATCCTCTTCGGGCCGCTCAAGTTGCTGCAGGAGCGTATCTTCCAGCGATTCCTGCTGCTTGAACTCCAGATCGACGCCCAGTTCCAGCGCCAGAGTCTCGGCCACCTCGGGGTCGAGCTGCATATTGACATTCGCCACCGGAATGCCCAACCCCATAAGCGTCCTGAGGACCTGGACCGTGGGCACGCCCGTCGCTTCTGAGAACGACCGGATGGTGCAAGGCAACTCCAACGTGACCTTTCCTTTCCGAGGTGCGGCGGTGCTTACGCCCCGCCGTTGCCGGACGAGCTGCTTGGGCTTGCGAGTGGTTTCGAGGGTGTCGTCTTCCTCGGCGCGTTTCTTCTTTTTCCCTTTGGCGCGGCGTTGGCGGACATCGGCCATATCGGCGATATCGGAATCGAGATCGTCGACACGCCCCTTTCCGCGGCGACCTTTCGCCTTGGTGGTGGGTTCCGCTTCCGAGAAAACACCCGTCTTGGTGGGTTTCTTGCCTTCCTTCTTTTCTTTAACGCGCTCGGCCAACTGCTGAAGAGGCGCGGCAGCGTCCTTCTTACCCGATTTAACGTCCCGGATCGTGTCCTGGGGCAGCCGCATAATCGGCTTTTGCGCCTTCTCCTCTTTCTTGGGAGGAATGCGCGGCTTGCTTTCGGGAACACTGGCAAGATGAACGATCGGCGTCGGCTTCTTCTTTACGGGCCGTACGGGCTTGCCGCGATCGGCCTCGCCACCCTTGCCGTCGTCTCGCTTGGTGCGTGACCCTACTACACGCACTTTCCCTGCCAGCGGCGCGGGAGCGCGGATGGGTTCGTCACGCCGCGGCGAGGCGGGGGCAACTGAAGGAGGAGTCGGCGCTACCGGGGGAGGTGGCGGTTCCTCGGCTTTCGGGGGAGCCGCTGGCTGCTCCTTTTCTGGCTCTTGAGGTTCTGGTTTCGTTTCTTCTACCGGGGGAGTCTCTACATCGGCCGCAACGTCTTCTGTAGTAGCTGCCTCCTCGTCGATCTCGTCTGCGTCGCCGACTTCACGGTCCGCAAGCGCCGTGGCGGTAGCGGCAGTGACTTCTTCCGGCGCCAGCGATTCTTCATGCTGTGCCGTCGTCGGTTGTTCGGTAGCGGCTTCGGCGGTAATCGCAGGAGTTTCCTCGGGCGCAGGAGTTTCCTGCGTAGGGGCAGGTGGCGGCGGCGTCGGGCGTTCTTCTGGCTCGGCTACGCGCGGTTCCTGAATGCGCGCCGCACCGCCAGCCGACTCACGCACCGCGCGGACTTCGGGCTTGCTGCGTACCGGGCCAAACTGCTTGATGGTCCGATCGCCCATGACTGGGCCCCGGGTGGGACGCTCGAGCTTGCCCTTGGGGCTGGACGGGCGATGGCCGCTGCTTAGATAGTTCTTGACTTTGGTGACTTCTTCGTCGGTCAAGCTGGCGAGCGCAGAACCTTTGCCCGTGACACCTGCTTTGGTGCAGATCTCGACGAGTTCCTTACTATCGATTTTGAGTTCTTTTGCTAAGGCGTAAATACGTGTGGGCACTTCTGTTTCCTCGATGGACTTCGTCCCCGGAAGGGTGCGCTCGCGTGGCAAGCGCGGAACAATTCCTACATACCCGCATCTCCTATGAATTAGGGCGGAAACTCTCGTATCGACGTGCAAAATCCTTGCCGAGCGAGAGCCAAGTCGAGCCGGAATGGGCCGACTTCTTCAAAAACGGGCCTCCTTCACGGTGTACGTGACGGTACGGCGGGAAAAAATGGTGGACGCACGGCGCTTCCACCCTGGTGGACTGCCACCACCTCGCGAGGCTGGCAAAGTCCCTTATTGTATGCAAACCGCCTACCATGACAACCTCTTTTCACCAGGCGACGCGCACCCCGTGCGGCGATGCACTCGGGATGCCCGTCGCTCAAACAGTGATCAAGACGTTATCACGGTCTTCGATTGCAAGCGATAACATATCTCGTCGACCACGGCAACGGCCGACACCCGTTGGCTAATGGGCGCCTCCGGGAAAATCTGCACTGCCACGGACTTGGCCCGTGGGGGCCTCGTCCGAGTCGTCAGAGAGTTCCTCATTCCCCGCATTGGAGGAAAATGCATCCTCCGAGTCCGACGGCAACTCGCTGGATTCCGGCTCGTTGGCGTCTTCATCGGAGGTAGAGTCTTCTTGTACTACGGTTGCTGTTTCGTCGGCGCTGGATTCGGCCGAGGACGCGCTGGAGAACGCCTTGCCTTGTTTATCGGCGTCGCGTTGGCGGCGACGTTCATCGGCCGCGGCGCGTTCAGCCTCTTCGGCTTTCTCCTCCGCTTGGGCAACAATGCGCTCGACCTCTTCCTCGGTCAACCCACCCAACTCCATGAGTTCTTGCGGCTCGATCACCGACAAGTCGTCGTAGGACAGGTAACCTTCGCCGACCAGCTTGTCCGCCAACTCTTCGGTAACCCCTTCAAGCTGGCTGAAATGTTCCATCGCCCGGACAGCTTGGTCTTCAAGCTCCTCCTGGGTCATAATCTCAATGTCCCAGCCGCAAAGTTTGCTTGCCAGGCGGACATTCTGGCCCCGACGGCCAATCGCCAGTGAAAGCTGATCTTCGCGAACCATTACAATGGCGCGACCAATCTTGGGGCACAGGATCACCTGGTCCACCTCGGCCGGAGCCAAGGCGTTGGAAATTAACACTTGCGGGTCGTCGCTATAGCGGACGATATCGATCCGCTCGCCGGCCAGCTCATCGATAATGTTCTTAATACGGTTGCCACGCATTCCAACGCAGGCGCCGACGCAATCCACGCGTTGATCGGAGCTGCGCACGGCAACCTTACTGCGTTGGCCGGGCTCCCGGCTAATCGCTTCGACCGTAATCACCCCTTCGGCGATTTCTGGGATCTCCTGCTCGAAGAGCCGGGCGACCAGTTCGCGCCGAGCGCGGCTAAGGACGACTTTCACCTTGTTCCCTTGGGGGCGAACCTCGCACACAATGGCGCGGATTCGCTCGTTGGGATGATGCGTTTCGCCCGGGATCTGCTCGCTACGCGGGAGAATCGCCTCTACATTACCCAGCGACACCGTAGCGGCGCCACCTTCGTTCCGCTGAACCACCCCACTGACTAATTGATTCAGTTGTTCGCGATACTCCTCTAAGAGTTGATCGCGTTCGGCTTCGCGGATCTTCTGGATGATTACCTGTTTGGCGCGCTGCGCGCCGATCCGGCCGATCGCTTCTTCGGCCACCAGCGGTTCGCCATTGCGACGGCCCGTAACGACGCCCGTCTTTCGGTCAATTTGGAACGCGATCTCGTCTTCCTCGCCGTAATAACCCTTGGCTGCCGACACAAGCGCAGCTTCGATCGCGGTAAACACGATCTCGGGGTCGATATTCTTTTCTCGTTGCAGCGAATCGACGATTCGCAGGATCTCGTTCGGATTCATCGTATTGCCGGAACTTATGCGGTACAAACGGGCGGCGGGGAGGAAACGGCCAGGTTTTCGCCGGTCTGAGCATCAAACCAATGCAATCCGGCGGTTCGGAATACGACGTCTTGCACGTCGCCACAGCGTAAACCTGACCTCGCCTCCACCTTACTTATTAGTGTAAGCGGAAACTCGGTTTTAGGCAGCAGGGAAGCCTCGGTGCTGCGCACTTCGCGCGGCAGGATTTGCAAATGCACGAGCGAAGAATCGCCGAGCGGTTCAAGTCGCGTAACCCGCGCCCGAGCGGCGGCGCTGACTCCCGGGCCGCCTTCACCAGGCTTGCGCAAGAGAACGTCTTCAGGGCGGACGCCAAGCACCACCGCGCTATGCGGAGGATGCGTGAACTTTTCCAGACGCGCCCACCTGTTTTGAAGGGAACGGGAATTCGCGACTGGCGACTCGCAGTCGCTCGGCCGTGACTCGTCGAGAAGAACCGCGACACCAGGACATTGAAATTGTATCCCCATGGGGGAGGGAAAGAAATTTCCCTCCAGGAAATTCATGGCGACTGAGCCAAAAAACTCCGCGACAAAGCGGTTGCGCGGTTGATAATAGATTTCGTCCGGAGAGCCTACTTGGTGCACTTGTCCACGATCCATAACCGCAACGCGATCGCCTAACGACAGCGCTTCGATTTGGTCATGGGTGACATAAATCATCGTGGGACGTAATTGCTGATGCAGTTCCTTCAACTCGCGACGTAACTCTGTCCTCAGTCGCGCATCAAGGTTGGAAAACGGTTCATCGAACAAGAGGAGTTTTGCATCGCGTACGATCGCACGGCCGACGGCGACTCGTTGCCGCTCGCCCCCCGATAGTTGGCCTGGGTAGCGGTTTAGCAACGGCTCAACGCCTAAACGCCGAGCGGTTTGGCGCACGCGAGTTTCGATATCTCTTCTTTCGTCACAACGTTTGGGCGAAAAGCTGCACACTTTCCGCCACCCTCGACCGAGAAAACTCCCTGCTTGGCGCATTTCGGCCCCAAACGCCAAGTTCTGAAAGATCGTCATGTGAGGGTACAAGGCAAAGCCTTGAAACACCATTGCCACATCACGATTTCGCGGAGCGACGTCATTAACCCTGCACTCTCCGAGCCATACGCTCCCCTCGTCTGGCGGGTCGAGGCCGGCGATGATTCGCAAGGTGGTGGTTTTACCGCAGCCGCTAGGCCCCACGAGGACAAGCAGTTCCCCCGGATGCACTTCGAGATTCAGATTCTTGACGGCTGCTATTGGTTGATTCGCCTTTTTACGATCTGCGGGGGAAGGAGGGTAGAACTTCGAAATTCCCTCCAACGCCACCCTGATCATACGCATGTTCACAAAAAAGGCGGTCACTCCTCCCGACAGGAGAAGTCGAAAACAGGCTTGAGCCGGTTTTCGGCGTCTCCACGATGGGGAGAAGGCCGCTCTTGGGAACAACCGCCAAACGTGTTTCAGAACCCAAAGGTCGGGCGCACTGCAATTGGGTTAACATATGCGGAACATTTCTTGGTGTCAACTGCTTCCGAAGGTGGGGAAATTGTTCGTCCGCCGCCGTCTCGCTCTTGGCAATGAGGGGCGAGCGGGGGACCTGCCTGGGAAAGCAACGGTCGTGGCGTTTGAGAAAGGCATTTTGCAAAAGAAAGATGGACGCCTGCGCGGAATGTAGCAAGTTGCGGTTCGCCCCGCTCATCTTCTCTTGACATCAACCACGACTTGCGATACTCCACAAGAAAGCCAAAGGGCGGGCGGCGTCGCCGGGACGCGCTGCGATTGACAGAAAACGCTTTCTCGAGCGTTTACGCGCAATCCCGGTCCTAGTGCAGCGTGGCTGCGGTGTTTATTTGCGTTCGCCACGGTAACCGGTCGTGACGATCGTAGGGGGGCCGAGTTTCGTCCTAGAGGACCTCTTGTAGTTGGCGTCGCGATAACTACGCGGTTCGCTTAGGCCGCACGCCGACGCCATCGCCGTTATGGCAGTGCGCTTCTCGATGCGGACCTGGACGCGGAGAGCCTTTCGGCGTCGGCTCTCGTCGTAACAGAAAGACTTGCCTTTGGACGGCTTTCCTCATCCTACTGGCAAAACCGTTTCATTCTCGTCAATTCCCGCGAGATGGACTGTAAGTGGGCGTTGCCGGTACAGGCGCGGCGCTTGGGCCTCGTATCCATTGCAGGTTGGCGCGCAAGCTGACGCTCAGAGCCGCATCACCATCGTGCCGCTTAAACGTCGAATTAGGCGGCGCATTTCAAGCACACTAAGTGTGGCGAGGATTTGGGGAACCGAGAGCCGAGTCACTTCCACGATGTGGTCAATCGCCGTTGCCGAGGATTGGATTGCATCTAACACTTGTTTCTCAATCTCGTTCAGCGACAGCTCCGCCGCGTGATGGACAGTGCGTCCATCGTCAACGGGCGTCGCTTCGACGAGAGGTCCCAACTCCTCCAAGATGTCGTCCACAGATTCCACGAGGCGAGCACCGTCGCGCAATAAACGATGACAACCGCGAGAAGTTCGACTGTCGACAGGACCGGGCACCGCAAAAACTTCGCGTCCCTGCTCCATTGCATGTTGCGCTGAGATCAGGGCGCCGCTGCGTTCGGCTGCTTCAACCACAATGACCCCCAGCGTCATGCCGGTAATAATGCGATTGCGTTGAGGGAATGTTCCTGCGAGCGGCGCCGCACGCGGAGGCAACTCGCTGAGCACCGCTCCGTTCTGCGCCACCTGGTCAGCAAATTCACGATGTTCGGGCGGGTAAACGTTTGTTACACCGCTCCCCAGGACGGCGATGGTGCGACCGTTAGCGTTTAACGCCCCGCGGTGAGCCGCCGCGTCAATTCCGCGCGCTAGTCCACTAACGATCGTCAAGCCAGCGCGCGACAAACCGCCTGCCAACCTCTCTGCAATGCGCAGTCCGTACGGGGTAGCGTGTCGCGTGCCGACGATCGCAATGCTAAGCGTGTCGGAGGGGCGTAGCTGACCGCGGACAAATAACAGGCCGGGCGGGTCATAGATTTCCTGAAGTGCGCGCGGGTAAGCCGGATCATTTTGTGTAATTAAGGCAATGCCATGCTGACGGCAATAAGCGATTTCACCTGCTGCGTCGATCTCCTCCTTCGCCGCGACAAGTCGGTTGCAGAGCTTGGCCCCGACACCTGGCGTTTCCCGCAATTGACTGGGCGGCGCTTCGAAGATTTTTTCTGGGGTTCCGAACCGTTCTAACAGCGCAAGGCGGGTGCGTGGTCCAATACCCGGAGTGAGGGCTAACCGAACCATCGCCACCAGACGGTGGTTGGGGGCCAAAGCCTGATCCATGGTGCGCCTTTGCGAAGAAGAGGGTGACGACCCAAATTGCGCAGGCTGAATGTATCGGCGCGGCGCACCAAGCACAATCAATCAGCGAAAATTCTCTGCTGCTGCGTCAGGATCTGGTCAGCCGAATGATCCGGCTGACGCGGCTA
>CAYWIS010000140.1:0-16501 GCA_964458385.1 uncultured Pirellulaceae bacterium | reverse complement strand
TTGCGTGGGGCGCGAATCCCGCCCCCCTGTTAGCGCGCCCCGGGTGGGGGCCCGCGCCGACCGGCGGCATACTCGTCAAGCGACATTTCATGGGGCGGCTCCAATCTAGCGTCGGGCTCATCACAGGGATTCCGATTCAAGAGACGGTTGAACAGCTCTTGAAGATCGAGGCCCGACCGCGCGATCTTCTTGTCTCGCGCACGCAGAAACTCCAGGCTCAGCAAACCGCTGTTACGGAACTCACCGCCAAGGTGCTGGCGGTGCAGTTCGCCATTCGCCGGTTGGGAGCCTCGGCGGTGTTCGACAAGAAGACCGCAACCAGCTCCAATTCCGACCTGCTGTCGGCCACGGTCACGGGGAATCCTCCCGCCGGGAAGTTTCAGTTCACGCCGGTTCAGACAGCTCAGTCCCATCAACTTCTGAGCACGGGCTTTGCTTCGCGCACCGAACCGATTGGCGCGGGCTCGATCTCGATCCGTTCGGGGCGCGTGGTGGATGAAGGTTATGCGCTTGCCGACTTGAACAACGGCCAGGGCGTCGAACGAGGTAAGATTCGCATCACCGACCGGAGCGGCGCCAGCGCCGTGGTCGACTTGCGTTTCGCCCAAACCATTGATGATGTCATCGACGCCATTAACGCGGCCGATGGAATCAATGTCACAGCTTCGATCGATGGCGACCGCATCCGCCTGACCGACGAAACCGGACAAACGGTGTCCAACCTCAAAGTACAAGAAGTCGGAGGCGGCCGCACAGCGCAGGACTTGGGATTAGCCTCGATTAACGTTGCGGCAGACGAAGCGTTCGGCGCCGACCTCATCGGACTCTATAGCGATTTATCGATTTCCGCCCTCAACGACGGCAACGGCGTCGATTTATCGGGAACGCTCGCCGACCTGGAAATCAGCCTGCGCGACGGGACCACCCTCTCGATTGATTTTCACCGCTTGGCGCGCGAGGAAGACTTCGCCCACGCCACCACCAGCGCCGCGGGCGGCGAAAATGCTCGCGTAACCTTGACCGCCAAGACCAAGGGAGGCGATTACGACGGAGTTCGTATTGTCTTCGTCGATGATCCCGGAGTAACCCAAGGGAACGAAATCGTCGTCTACGACGATAGCGATCCCAACAATAAAACGCTTACGTTCCACATTGCCGCGGGAGCAACGACAGCCAACGATATTGCCGCGGCGGTGGAACGCGACGGCGCCGTAAGTCAACTTTTCACGGCAACCGCCGAAGGCAATGGGCAAGGTCTGGTTACCGTAGACGACACTGCGGTTACAGTCGGCGGAGCCGCGCAAGCAGCACGCCAGGAACGAACGCTTGGCGAATTGCTTGCCACCATTAATGAAGTCGATCCTGCCCGGCTGCGGGCCGAGTTCTCTCCCGATGGCGATCGGATCGTGCTTACCGATCTTAGCGTTGACGCCGGGGGAACTTTCGCCGTTTCCAACCCTTCGAACAACCGAACGGCTGAACAACTAGGATTAACGGGGGCGGCGGTGAACGGGGTGATCACCAGTCGCCGTTTGTTGGGCGGCCTGAAAACCTCATTAATTAGCAGTTTGAATGGCGGACGCGGGCTTGAGCTGGGGCAGCTCGAATTGACCGATCGCAGCGGAACAAGCGCAACGGTCGATCTCTCCGCGGCGGAGACGCTAGAGGACATCATCAACGCTATCAATAGCGCGAACGTAAGCATCACCGCCCGCGTGAACCGCGCCCGTAACGGA
Source organism: uncultured Pirellulaceae bacterium (assembly GCA_964458385.1). Taxonomy (GTDB): domain Bacteria; phylum Planctomycetota; class Planctomycetia; order Pirellulales; family Pirellulaceae; genus JAHWKS01. The sequence continues at coordinate 14,765 of CAYWIS010000140.1, read as the reverse complement.
ATTGAGCTGATTGATGAATCGGGCGGGGTGGGGCAATTGAAGATCGCCGACGGCGACGCCACCCAAACGGCGCAAAAACTCAACCTGGCGGTCGAGGCCGCGGTCTCGTCGGTCAACAGTGGTTCGCTGAATCTCCAGGTCATCAGCCGTCAGACGCGTCTTTCGGAACTGAACGGAGGACGCGGCGTCGCCCTTGGTTCGTTTCTGCTCTACAACTCGAATGGCGCCGCCAAGACGATCAAGCTCCAGGAGGAAGGCGTTGAGACGATCGGCGAGTTGATCGATCTGATCAACGGTTCCGGGCTAGGCGTGGAGGCCCGCATCAACGATGCAGGAGACGGCGTGGCCCTGATCGATACCCGCGGCGGACCGCAGAAGCTCCGTGTCCAAGAAGTCGGATCAGGCGCCACGGCGCGCGACCTTCACTTCCTTGGGTCGGAAGTTACCACGAACGACCAGGGGCAACAGGTACTCGACGGGTCCACCACCCTCCGAATCGCCATCGATGAGGACGACACGCTGGAGGACGTCGTCAAGAAAATCAATGACGCCCACGGGGGAGTCAGTGCGTCGATCTTCAGCAGCGGGGCGGGCGCCCGGCCGCACCGGCTCTCGTTGCTGAGCGAAACCAGCGGACTCGCGGGACGCCTGGTCGTCGACATCCAAGGCGCAGGGTTTGAGTTCGAGGAGGTCGCCGCCGCCCGCGATGCGTTGTTGGTGTTTGGTTCGTCGGACGACAACGCGGGAGTTTTGGTGGCGTCGTCGGAGAACACCTTCACAGGTCTCCTGGAGGGCCTGACCATAACCGTCAATCGGTCCTCCACCGACCCCGTGACGGTAACAGTCGAATCAACCGACTCGGATCTGATTGGCGCCGTCAAGACGTTTATCGACCAGTACAACGCTCTTCAAACCAAGCTCGACGAAACCACGTTCTATAACGAAACCGATAAAACCACCGGCGTTCTTTTCGGCTCCAACGAGACGCTCCGGCTAGAATCGGAATTGGGTTCACTTGTGACGAACCGATATTTCGGCGTGGGGCCGATTCAAACGCTTGCCGAAGTGGGGATCCACGTACGCGATGACGGGACCTTGGAGCTGGACGAAGAAAAGCTCAAAGCCCGCTTTGCGTCGGACCCAGAAGCGGTCGAAGAATTCTTTACCAAGGATGAGCTTGGGGTGGTTGACCGCTTTGACAAGCTGATCGAAACCCTTGCAGGCCGAGATTCATCGCTTCTTGTGGACCGTGCTGTCGCGCTTGCCCGCAAGATCGAAGTCAACGAAGAGCGAACCGCGTTTCTCACGGCCCGATTAGAACGAGAACGCGAGGCGCTCTTGAAGAAGTTCTACAACCTTGAGTTGGCGATAGCCAAGCAGCAGGACAACCTGACAGCGCTTGCGCAAATCCAGGCGCTCCCGCCGCTCTAACGCCAACCGCCACTTTCCAAGACCCAACCGCCATTTTTTGCGAAAGACCCCGCACATGACTGCCACCGCCGCCTACTTGGAAAACCAGGTTCTTACTGCAACTCCCCAAAAGCTGCGATTGTTGCTGATCAGCGGCGCAATTCGATTTGCAAATGCCGCCATCAATCATTGGGAGCACGGCCGCAACGAAGACGCCTTTGAGTCGATCATCCGTTGCCGGGCGATTGTGACCGAGCTCCTTTCCGTCGTACAACCGCAGGACTTTGAGCCGGCCAAACAGGTCGTCGCCATCTACGCCTTTCTGTTTCGCTTACTCAGCGAGGCGCAGCTCCACCGCGACCCCGAGCGCGTACGGCAAGTGATTGCGGTGCTCGAGGAAGAACGCGAGACCTGGCAACAACTTTGCGAGCAACTCCCCGACGCCCCCCAAACGCCGGAGCCCAAGGAGGTCACCATGGCCACCCTTCAGGCAGACAACAGCCCCGCTCCTTTGGGCGCCAACACGCCAGCGTCTGTTGCGAGTTTCTCGCTCGAGGCCTAGTAACCCACGTTGGGCGAGGATGTTCTCGTCTCGGCCGCCTTCCAACGACGTTTCCCGGCGCGCCGCCGATGGTGGTGCGCCGAAGTTACGGCATTCGGCCATCCTCGGCTGTTAAGCTCCCCTCTTTGTTGCGGTTGAAGCCCAAGCCGCCCCATTGCCGGTTCCGGCTACTTGGGTCATCATGGCAGCGAGGCCGGCGCTGCTTGTGAAGCATTGGACCGCAAGCGTTCAGCGGGCGTACCGTTCGCCCCGAACGTCTCATTTTTTGACTGGAGAGGAGTTTGCGTTGACCGAGCAAGTGATCCGCGTGGGGCACAGCCCTGATCCCGACGACGCGTTCATGTTTTACGCCCTGGCGAAGGACAAGATTGACACAGGGCCTTATCGCTTTGAACATGAGTTGGTTGACATCGAGACGCTCAACCGGCGGGCCTTCCAGGGCGAACTGGAGTTGACGGCCCTTAGCCTTCACGCCTACGCCTACTTGGCCGACAAGTATATTCTTTGCTCGTGCGGCGCCAGCATGGGCGATAACTATGGCCCCATGGTTGTCACCCGCGGGGCGACGTCGCTAGACGAGTTGCGGGGGCGAACCATCGCCGTGCCAGGCACGCTTACGACAGCGTATCTTGCGCTGCGTTTGTGCCTGGGAAGCGAGTTCAAGCACGTAGTTGTTCCCTTTGATCAGATTCTCGATGCGGTAGAGGCGGGTCAGTATGAAGGCCAAGCCATCGACGCGGGGTTGATCATCCATGAAGGTCAACTAACGTACGCCGACCAAGGACTATCGCTCGTGGTTGACCTGGGCCAATGGTGGCGCCAAACCACCGGACTGCCACTCCCCCTGGGCGCCAACGGCGTGCGCAAAGATTTGGGTGAGAACGTCACGCGCGACATCCAACGCCTGCTCAAGGAAAGCATTCAATATGGACTCGATCACCGCGAACCGGCGCTCGAGTACGCTCTCGCTTTCGGTCGGGGGTTGGACCGGGCGAAGGGTGATCGCTTCGTTGGCATGTATGTGAACGACTGGACGCTTGACTTCGGCCCCACCGGCCGCGAGGCGGTACGCCGGCTGCTGGCCGAAGGTCACAAGGCAGGCGTAATCCCCAAACTGGTCGAGCCGGAATTTGTCGAGTAGAATGGCGGCGTAAGTTTGAGCCGTTGGGCGGTCGCTGGAACTCCCAGCGCCGCCGGCCGGCTTGCGGATCGCACTCTTCGTTGGACGCGACCTTGTCGCGCGTCGCCCATGGCCGAGCCGCCTCTCCCTCCTGTTGCGCCACAGCGATCCGATCGCCATTCGTGGCTCTCGATTGTCTTGACCGTCCTCGTCGCGGGCTTTCTGGCGGCGGCGTTATTTGTGCTATCGCTTGGTCAGCTCTTGCCCATTCTTGCCATTGGCAGCTTGGTTTTTCTCGCCACGGCCTTCCACTACCTGGTCTGGGGCTGGTGGCTGGGGAAGATGATCCGTCGCGAGGCCGAAGAAGACGAACGGGACGCATAGGCAACCATCAGGCGCAACCTTTCGTCTGCGGGGCAGATTGTGGATCTCGAACACGAAATCTAATTATGGCTCGCCCCTAGCATCACGCAGAGCGATTCGCCCGACTCTGCGGCAGTCAACCCGAGGGGTAGTTGGAGATCCACAACTGGTTCGATGAATCCCAAGCATTCATGCCCGATCTGCGGCATCGCGCGCTACGTCATCACCGTGAAGGCATCTTTCTTTGTGAGCGGATCTTTGGAGTTACCCTGGAAAACAGCGATGGAACGCGAGTGCCGGTCCGCCTGGTGGGCGAACAGCACGTAAAAAACGATTTGGGCTGGATTCCCACCGTCAAAGACGGACGGGTTAACCAAATCTTCAGGTTGAGAAATGGATGCGGTACACACCTTTCCGCCCAACCCGAGACGGCGCCGAAACGCAACCCGAACCAACGCCTTCCGAATCGCAATAGGCGGCCCTCGAAGAAAGCGTTCAACCGCCGCCACACGGAGCCCCCCAAGCGCACGCCCGTAGCGAAGCTGGGCGTGCATCGTTCAGAATTCGATCTCCATTTCATCAACTCCCAGGTACGTGTTGGGGAACACGTCGCGGGCGGCGGCGACGCCAACAGGATCGTCGCCATCTTCCAGCGGGTTGAAGTGGGTCAACACCAAACGGCCCACGCGCGCGGCCAGCGCCACTTGGGCCACCGGCGTCAAACAGCTATGGCCTGTCAGCTCCGCCGTCTTCTCCCACCCATCGCGGAAGTTGCACTCGTGAATCAAAAGATCGACGCCGTAAATATGCTCAATGTACGATGCATCAAGACTGGCCGTCGTGTCGGTCACGTACGCCATCGAACGGCCGGGAAGGTCTAACCGATACCCGACAGCTCCGCCGGGATGCTTCACCGGGAAATGGGTAATCCGACCGCCTTCCTCCGTTTCAATGACACGATCCAGCGGGATCATTTCAAACGGCGGCGGCACCGGGAAGATGTGTTCCGCGAACAAATGGGCTGCGACGGCCTCCAGCTTGGCAGGTTCGCCATGCACACGCACCCGCTCCAATCGCTTCTGGTGCAGCACGTTCAGCAAGAACGTCAGTCCCGCCACATGATCCAGATGTGCATGGGTCAGGCAAATATCCAACGTGCGCGTTTGCAGCAGCGGAGTAATCCGGAACAACGACGTGCCGGCGTCAAACGCAACCCCCAATTCCGGCAACAAGAGGCACGCGGTATGACGCTGGTTATTGGGATGGTAACCAGCCGTGCCCAGAAGGATTAGTTTCATGATCTCGCCGCCTTAGGAGAAAGCCGGACCCGGCGAGAAAATTATACCGTAATGCGCCCCAGCGTTCAGCATTTCCGTGCCCGTTGTGCGAGCCATAAAAGAACTCATCAAACCCCAGAAAGTTTAGCAAGAATAAGGCGCCAAACAATCGCTACCCCCCGTCTCAAGCCCCGATCGTTGCCGCCTGGCCACGTATGCTGCGGAACACCAAGCGTTTGCGCGTAACGCGCGACAAGGCCAAACTCGTCAACGCCTTGCCTCGCGGTGAGAAACGCAAGACGCATCCCTCTTTGTCCTTACGCCGCCCTGTTGCCGTTTTCGCGCGAGGCGTTGGGCTCGTGTTATCCAATCGTGCCCCTCTGCGTCCAAGACGGCAGTGGATCATGCGTCAGACATTCGCTACGGCGGCTTTCATTTTCTCCAGGCCGGTTTTCGCCACCACAAACGGGTCCTGTTTCCAGTAGTCCCGGTTGAACAGCTCCAGCGAAAGGGCGCCGCAAAAACCGTTGTTGTAATCGTAGCGCGCGGCGGGTCGGCAGGATAATCGTTCATGTGGAAAACATGCACGGCGGCGCCACTTAGCAACGCCAACCCCTCGAAATCGGAGCCGCCCTTATAGATGTGGTAAACATCGGGCAAGATGCACGCCGAGGGATGGCCGCTTTCAATCGCCACAAAGGCGGTTTCCCCGAGCCGGCTCAGATTCTTGGAGAATCCCCAGACTTCCAACTGCGCCACCACGCCGATCTGCCGCCCCACTTCAAGCAAGGCGTGATAGCGCTCGGCCGCACGAAACAGATTTAGTCCAGGTTCGTTCGTCGCGCCGGCAGGAGGGGCGGCAATTCGGCTCCCCCCAATTCGCCGAACCAGGTCCATGTCGCGCCGCGCGTCTTCCAATCCTTTGGCTCGTTCGGCGTCGTCGTCGACAATCCATCGCGCAAATCCAATGGCGCTTTCAACGGAAAGCCCCAAATCGGCAATGCGTTTGCGCAGGTCCTCGAGCCTTCCCCCTTCCGCCACGTATTGCTGAATTTCACCAATCCACGGTTCGATTCCATCGTAGCCCGCCTTTGCGGCAAGCTCGACTTTCTCCACGAACGACAGCTTATGCTCGCGCAGCGTGCTGGTGTTCAAACAGAATCGAACACGAGGCCGCGCGGCCGAAGGTTGCGCCGTCTCCTCGGCATACAGAGCGCCGTTCATGGCTGAGCCGGCAAGGGCTGCGCTGGCTACCGTTGTTAATAAGGCACGACGATCAAGTTGATTCGACATAACAGCACAGAAAGGATAGGCACACCGGCAAACAGGCTCTGTTCTGGTTCGGATTTCTCGGTTACACCGCGGGACTGGCGCCTCACACAATGCGGCTGGTCAGGCCGCCGTCGACAACCAATGTTTCGCCGGTGATGTAATCATGGGTCACTAACAGCGCCACCACCTCGGCCACCTGTTCCGGCGTTCCTTCGCGGTGCAGAGGAATCCGGTGCTCCAGGTTCCATTGCCGCCGCTCTTCGCTCATGCCGTCATGGAACCGCGTGCGAATGATTCCGGGAGCAACGCAATTCACACGAATGTTATCGTCGGCCAAATCCTGGGCGAGCGAACGCGTAAACTGCGGCAATGCCCCTTTGGCGGTCGCGTAGGCGATAGCACCGGGCACGCCCCGCAATCCGGCCGTGGACGACACCGTCACAATCGCCCCTTCACTTTGCCGGCGCAAGTGCGGCAGCGCTGAACGCACTAGATAGTAATTGGCGTTCAGGTGCAGGTCCATCGTCTCGCGCCATTGATCGGGCGTCACCTCGTCGATGGTCCCCAACGAGGGTCCGCCGGCATTATGGATAAGGACATCGAGTCGGCCATATTCCGACACGGTCTGGTCGACGGCCCCTTCGCAATCGTCAGGGCGGGTCATGTCGCCCGCAATCAAGAAGCACCGCCGCCCCAAAGCCTCGATGCGCTGCTTCACGTCATGCGCCGGGGCGCCCAGATTGCGTGCGACGATCGCCAGGTTGGCGCCTCGGTGAGCCAAGGCCAGCGCGATGGCGGCGCCGATGCCCATGGTGCCGCCGGTCACTAATGCCGCTTTCCCTTCCAACTCCATAACGCGAATCCTCAATCTCGCGAAGGTAACGCCGCCCGCCAGGGCAGCGTCCACGCCCACCCCGTCTCCGCGTATGTTCTCGCCTTACGCATACCCGCGTCCGTAGGTTATCCCATGCTTTGCACGCCTTCAATGGTGCCGTTTAACCCCACGGTACGTTTCAAACGCACGTGCACGCCGGCGCGCGGCGGACTGCGTGACCGGATTGCACCGGTTATTCCATGGAGCCCTGGTAGGCCCGCCCATGGGGCGCTTGGACAATCGCCCACGGCTAACCTACAGTTGTTGCGCGAAGTGTGGCCGGGGAGAAGACTTTGGTGTGGCGAATCGCCATTCCGTGATTGAGATTCGACGGCTCTTGCTTCTCCCCTGGATTGTCGCCTTGCGGAAGTTGGAAAGCGAACCAACCTGCGCCATTTGGCGGCCTAGCCGCCACATCCCAGAACGTCGACGCGGCTTGCGAGCTACGTAACGCTCCGCAAGGGAAACGCCTGATTATCGCCACGCGATGGGAGCCCGCTCATGGCCAAACGAATCCTGCTAGTGGACGACGAGATCCACATCATCCGCGCCGCCGAGTTCAGGTTCCGGCGTTTGGGCTATGAGGTTTTGTACGCGATGGATGGCGAGGAGGCTTGGTCGCTGGTGCAACGGTACTTGCCGCACGTGGTTGTGACTGACTGCCAAATGCCGCGTCTGGATGGATTAGGTCTTGCGGCCCGTATGCAGGGGACTGCAAGCACGATGGATATCCCCGTGGTAATGCTCAGCGCCAAAGGCTTTGAGTTATCACCTGCGGAAATCCACGAACAGTTTGGCATCGTGGCGCTCCTGCCCAAACCATTCAGTCCCCGCGAGTTAGCCCGCTGCGTCGAAGAAATCCTGGCGTCCCGCTCAATGAACCAATTAGGCCAGGCCACAAACCACTACGCCCCTTTGCTCCCGATTTGACCTTGGAGGTGGTACGTTCGGCAAATGGGCCTAAATCGCTGCGCAATCGTGTGCCTAGAAGGCGCCGGCGCCGTATGGGCTCCGATCGTCTCTCCCGCCATCGCTCGGCGGCCCATTTATCTTGGTTGCTTGAGGCGTCTCGGCTCCAGAGCTTTTGACTTTCCCACTATCAGGCATCAAGATACAGAAACTTCGGGGGCCAATATTTGGGCAAGGCGAGCGAATACCGAATTGAGATTCCCCTCTTAGTTTCACTTCGCTCCTCAAGTCTGAGGAGGATTTGTTATGGAATCCTTGTTTCTCGTGTGCGCTATCGGCGGCGGCGCGGTGCTGATTTTCCAATTCCTGATGACGCTCATTGGGTTTGGCGCGGATGAACTGGAATTCGATGGCGCCGACGCCGGGCATATCTCCGATGCGGCGGAAATGTCCGACGGCAGCCACCATGCCATGGAACACGACACCAGCAGCCTGTTCAAAATGTTCACCTTCCGCTCGATGGTGGCGGCGGTGGCGTTTTTTGGCGTAGCCGGCATGGCGGCGACCAAGGCCAACCTGGACTCCTTCACCACGGTGGCCATTGCGTTGGCGGCCGGCGCCGCTGCGCTCTACTTTGTGGGCTGGCTGTTTCAATCGATGCACCGCTTGTCCGAAGATGGCTCCCTTCGCATCGAAAGGGCCGTGGGTTTGTCCGGCCAGGTGTACATTCCGATTCCGCCGGCCAAGTCGGGCGTGGGGAAAATCCAATTGAAGCTGCAAAACCGGATTGTCGAATTGCGAGCCGTCACCTCCGAGCCGACCAAACTTCCCACAGGTGCTAATGTTGTCGTAGTCGACGTGGTCAACCCCACGACAGTAGAAGTCGAACTGGCCCGCGAACCAGCCAAGATATGACCCGCCCCCAGGTAAGAGAGCCTTCTTCGTGCGGCTCGCGGGCGGAATTGGCGGCAGAAACGAAACCAACGCGCACAAATCCCTTTCGAAACGCTTAATGCGGGGAGAAGTACACCGATGACGCTTCCGTTCCTTTTGGGCCAAATCTTTGACGATCCCCGAACGTGGGGCATCTTCGGCGCACTGTTGTTCATATTCCTGGTGGTCATGGCGATCATGATGATCGCCCGGTGCGTCAAACGCTGCCCCAGCAACCGCGTTCTGGTGATCTACGGAAAAACCTTCACCAAAGGGAACGTGGCGAAGACCATCCACGGGGGCGCGGCCTTCGTTGTGCCGCTCATTCAAGACTATGGATATTTGAGCCTTGAGCCCCTGCAGATTGAAATTCCGCTGCGTGGCGCCCTCTCGGCCGAGAATATTCGCGTGAACGTGCCCAGCGTGTTCACCGTAGCGATTGGCACGGAGCCCGAAGTAATGGCCAACGCGGCCATTCGTCTGCTCGGCCAGGGAGTCCCCGAAATTCGTAAGCAGGCCGAAGAAATCATCTTTGGCCAACTGCGGCAGGTGATCGCTTCGATGGGTATCGAAGAGATCAACCGTGATCGCGACACCTTCCTCCAGCACATCCAGCAATCGCTGGAGCCCGAGCTGAACAAGGTGGGCTTGGTGCTCATCAACGTGAACATCACCGATATCACGGATGAATCGGGCTACATCGACGCGATCGGCCAAAAAGCGGCCTCGCACGCCATCCAAAAGGCTCGCGCCGATGTGGCGGAAAACGAGAAGATGGGCGAAACGAAGGTCGCTGTCGCCGAACGCGATAAGTCGATCCAAGTGGCCGAAGCTCGGAAAGAGCAATCCATCGGTATCCGCGGCGCCGAAAAAGAGCAGACCGTTCGGATTGCTGAACTGCAACGAGACCAGGCCATCGGCGAACAGAAAGCCGCTTTTGAGCGCGAAGCGGAAGTCAAGAACCAGGAGCGAGAGAAACGCATTCGCGTAGCCACCGCCGAGGCCGAAGCGATCACTGGCGAAAACCAAGCCCAAGCACGTATCGCCGCCTCGCAGGCCGAGTTGGCGGTCAAGCGGGCCGAAGCCTACCAAATTGGCGAAAGCCGAAAGCGAGAAGCCGAAGCGGCGGTGCTGGAAGTGCAAAACCGCGCCATGGCCAAGGCCGCGCTTGCCCAAGCCGAACGTGTGGAAGCCGAGAAACGCGCGGAGTTGGAGGCCCCCGCCAAGGCCGAAAAAGCCCGTCAGATTGTTGAAGCCGAGGCCGAAGCCGAACGCAAACGCATCGTTGCCCAGGCCGAGGCCGACGCAGTGTTTGCCCGCTTGGAAGCCGAAGCTCGCGGTCAGTACGAGATTCTGGCCAAGAAGGGCGAAGGTTTGCGGGCGATCGTCGAATCGTGCGGCGGCGCCAAGGAAGCGTTCCAACTGCTCATGCTGGAGCATCTCGACACATTGGCCGAAGCATCAGCCAAAGCGATCTCGAACATCAAGTTCGACAAGATCGTGGTTTGGGAAAATGGAAGCGGCAATGGCCAAAGCACCACCGCAAACTTTCTGAGCGGCATGGCGCGGACGCTGCCCCCCATGATGCAGGTGATGAAGGACATTGGCGGAATTGAATTGCCCGAGTCGCTGATCAAGTTCACCGATGAAAAGCCCGAGCCGGTGACAACTTCGGCAAACGGCGACCGCCCCGCCGCACCGCCTGTCCGCCCCAAAGACGGCGCCTCGGGCCCAACCTGATCGCGCCCCTGAACGCTTAACTGCGGGCTTCCGCAATTCGAGATTGGAGAGCCAACAAAATCTCTGCTCCGTCGCCATGGCCCCGCCAAGATCCCTTGGTGGGGCCATGGCTTTTTTCCGTCAAGGGAAAGTTCCCTTGAGCGGCGGAAGGCGTTGCAAATGGTGATGTATGGTTAAGTGGCGGCCAAGGATCCTCGCCGCCGCAACACTCAACCATGCTTGCTCCAGGCTGGCGGGCGTGACAAGGCCGCGTCGCCTGGCAAGGGAATTCCGCTCACCTATGAACGCCCTCCCCTACGCCGTTCGGCCTTCTCGATCGTTAATCGATGCGTGGTTGCGCCTGGGCGATGCTGCGTGTATCGCCCTAAGCTTGGCAATCGCCACGCCACTTTTGCCCATTGATCAGGTTCGCTTGTTAGCGGCCGGCGCTGTCGCCATCGTCACCTACTTTGTGGTGGGCGAAGTCACTAATCTTTACCGCAGTTGGCGCGGCGTCTCCGCTGAGCGAGAAGCTGCGTGTGTGGCGGCCACCTGGGCGATCGCCGTCGTCTTGCTTCTTTCGTTTGCGTTCCTGACACGCTACACCGATCTTGCGGGTCGCAAAGGATTTTGCCTTTGGTTCGCCGCGGCGCCGGTGCTCCTGGTGGCTCATCGCCTGGCCGTGCGGCGCGTGCAATCGCTGCTCCGCGCCCGTGGTTGGAACGTGCGCAATTACGCCATCGTCGGTGTGAACGATTTGGCCATTCAATTGGCTCGCAACATCGAACAGTCGCCAAGCTTGGGGCTGCGGTTGGTAGGATTCTTTGACGACCGCAGCGCCGACCGCACGGTCAAGTTGCCTCCCGACGTGGGGGAACGAATCGGGACCATTCAAGACCTGGTGCAGCAAGCGCGCGAAGGCAAGGTAGACCGCATCTACTTGACGTTTCCGCTTCGCGCCGAAGAGCGCATTCGCCGTGTGCTGCAGGAACTGGGAGACACCACAGCCTCGGTCTACCTGGCCCCCGATTTCTTTGCGTTTCAGTTGCTGCACTCGCGGTGGACCAGCATTGGCGGCCTTCCTGTGGTCAGCATTTACGAAACGCCGTTCTACGGCGCCGATGGATTGCTTAAGCGTGCGTTTGACCTGACGCTGGCCAGCATGATGCTCGCGGTAGCCGCGTTCCCCATGGCGGTGGTGGCGATTCTGATCAAAGCAACCTCACGCGGGCCGGTGTTTTTCCGGCAACGGCGGTATGGCATGGACGGGCGAGAGTTCCGCGTCTGGAAGTTCCGCACCATGACCGTCTGTGAGGACGGACCGCAAGTCACCCAGGCGAAGAAGAACGATCAGCGCGTGACGCGCATTGGCGCCATCCTGCGAAAAACCTCACTCGACGAGTTGCCGCAGCTGTTCAATGTGCTGGCGGGCGACATGTCGCTGGTGGGACCGCGGCCCCATGCGACGGCCCACAACGAACAATACCGGAAGCTCATTGCCGGATATATGCTCCGCCATAAGGTGAAGCCGGGCCTGACCGGCCTAGCCCAAGTGCGCGGATGGCGTGGCGAAACCGACACCCTCGACAAAATGCAGAAACGGATTGAATGCGACCATGAGTACATCCGTGAATGGTCGCTGTGGCTTGACATTAAGATTCTCCTTCAGACGCCCCGCGTGGTGCTGGGAGGCAAGAACGCCTACTAAACCCACAGGCCCTTAGCGCCGGCATGGATCAAGCCGGATCACTGCGGAGAGAGCACGGCCCGCGGTGCCAAAAGAACAACCGGCCAGCCGGTCCCGACGGCGAGCCTAGGGGCGACGCAAGAAAAGACCAACGGCCGGCAATGCTCGTCGCATGGCCGGCCGTTGTTGTTGGTCGCGATTGAAAGCGCGATTCTATTCGGCGCTTTGTTCGTCCATCTGAGCGATCGCGAAAACGTGCGTGCGATTAGCGATGAACAGCACGCCGTTCGCAACCACAGGCGTGGTGTAAACCGAGTTGCCCATATTGATCTCGGCTACCGGATCGTGCTTCTCGGTGGTGTGCCGGAAGACGCAGATGTCTCCGTCTTCATCGCTGATGTACACGTGGCCGTCGACAATCAAAGGCGAAGCCCACGAGGCCGCCAACATGTCGTACGTCCAATGAACTTTGCCGGTCTTGGCGTCCAAACAATGGAACAAACCGCTGAAGTCGGCAACGTAGAGGATGTCGTCCTTGATGGCCACGGTGCCGCAGGTGCGGTGCATCTCTTCTTCCCACGCGATCTTGCCGTCGCCGTCTTGATCGTAGAAGGCGTAATGCCAGACGACGCCCGAGTTGGGGTTGTCCACGGCGACCTCGCCGTTCTCTTCGATCACGGCCTGGAGGCGGCGGTGCGGAATGATCTTCCGCTCGCCCCCTTCGATCTTGACCGCCAATTGCGCGCTAATGTCGCCGCGCTTGGTCGGATCAATGCACCACAGGTGGCCTTCCCCTTCGCCGTGTTCGGGATCCTGACCGACGCCCAAGTACACCAAGCCGTCGTAAATCACGGGCGTGGCAATGATCTCGTTGCGAGTGCCACGACCGCCCAAGATGTACTTCGACGTCTTGGGGTTCGCATCGAACTTCCACAGCAGTTCGGGCTTGCCGTCTTTGCCTTTATCGGCTTTGAAGCTGTAGAGCCAAGCATCGCCGCCGGCGAAAATCACTTGCGGAACGCCGCCTAGCACCGCCACCGCAGGCGAAGACCACTGACCGTGGAGGATGTTTTCGCCTGGCGAATTATCGGTCCAATACACTTCACCCGTGTTCTTATCCAGGCAGATAAAGCTAGGCGCCTGGGGCGCCGGCAGATTGCCGTGCGACTCGTCAACGCCGTTGGAGGTGCAAATGAACAACAAATCGCCATAGGCGGTGGGCGAGCAACTGCACATATTGTGCTGCGAAACGCCCAGCTCCTTCATCATGTCGAGCTCCCAGATCACGTCCGCCTCGTGCTTATCTTCGGGCGTGGTGATCTTGTAGACCGCCAAACGAGGGCCTTCCATACGGGCAATCAGTTGCCGTTCGGAGCCATTAATGGTAGCGGTAATCGACCAACGTTTGCCTTCCTCTTCCGTTTTGACTTGGGGCTCGCCTTCCAGCTTATTGGCCGACTTCTCCAAACCGTCGCGGAACTCTTCGTTCAATTGCCCTTCGTTGAGAGCCTTAACGGCCTCGGCGGGCGTTTCGATATTGAATTGCCGCGCTAATTCGTTTTTGACAGGACCATCGTCCTCGCCGTCGTAGAATCCTTCCACATCCAGGCAAATCACTTTACCGCGGCTCGAGACGAACCATAGGCGATCGCCCTCGACCAGCGGCGCGCAACAAATGCCTTGCAGCGGCCAGTCATGAACGCGTCCGGTCGGCAATTTCTCGCTCGAATGTTGCCACAGGAATTCGCCCGTTTGCTCGTCAAATGCAATTAAGCATCCCAAATCCACGTCGCCGGGATAACGCGGCAAATAACCATGGCTATTGTTGGTGCCGACGAATACGCGTCCCGAAGCGATCACCGGGTTGCCGTAGGTCTGGCTTCCAACAGGCGCCACCCATTTGATGTTCTTGGAGTTCTCTTTGAGCCACTCGCCGGTCTTGCGGTCAAAACCGCCAATGTCCCACTCGGTCGGAATCCCTTGAGCCACCGGGGTGTTGTTACGATAGGAGGAGCCGCCCCATTGCGGCCAGTCGCCCGGCTCTAAGCGTGGGTTCGCCGAGGGGTCAACGGCCGCCAGCAGATCGCCACGCGGCTTGGATTCGGCCGCCTGCTCGTCGTTGGCATTGGGAGCGGGGTTTTCCTCGGGTTGGTCTTCCGTCGGTTGCGGATCGTTGGCCGGCTCGGGCGTTGCGGACGGTTTGTCTTCGGGCATTTCCGCCGGAGCAGGCGCGGCGGGTTCGGCCTCGGGAGTTGTTGACGGTTGCTCCTCCGCGGGCGCCGAATCAGCGTTCGCCGCCGTGTCGGACGACGCTGACTCTTCGGTCGTGTTGGCTTCCTCGGTAATCGCGGGCGATTCTGTGGGCGCCGGCGACTCTTCAACTTCAACTTCAACGACCGGCGCGGTTTCAACCTCCGTCGAATTCACCGCGGCGCCGCCGCCCTGGTTGGATTGCTTTACGCAGCCGGCGGAAATCATCGCCGCCGCCAACGCCGAGCAATAGAGAATACGCTTCATAAAAGAACAAACTCCGTGCAAGAAGGAGATGGTGATTTATGGAAGGGGCAGGAAGGCAATTCGTTCCGTCCCGCCATTTGTTAAGGCCAGGCGCCAGGAAGCGACACCCCAGACGCCTGACC
>CAYWIS010000139.1:8016-16508 GCA_964458385.1 uncultured Pirellulaceae bacterium | reverse complement strand
GCATCCACCATTTTACCGCCCAAGCGATGGTGGTGTTGCTAGCGCTCCACTTTTTGCAAGTGGTCGTTGACGGGGCGTACAAGGCTCCGCGCGAGTTCAACTTCTGGATGGGACTTGTGTTAGCCCTCATTGTACAAGGGCTTGCGCTGACGGGATACTTGCTCCCCTGGGATCAAAAAGGATACTGGGCGACGAAGGTCGCTACCAACCTGATGGGCTTGGCGCCTTTGTTCGGCGCCGAAGTGCAGCAAATTGTCGTAGGGGGAGGCGATTACGGGCATCACACACTTACACGCTTTTTTGCGTTACATGCCGGATTACTGCCAACGTTGCTGGTAGGATTCCTCGTTATCCATCTTGCGCTGTTCCGCCGCCATGGAATTACGGCGCACCCGCATCCGCGCCGACCGGACGAGTACTTTTGGCCGCACCAAGTGTTTAAGGATGCGGTCGCCTTTTTTCTGCTGCTCACATTTATCATTGGGTGGACCATTTACAAAGGGGGAGCGGAATTAACCGGGCCGGCGGATCCGTCGGAACAATACGCCGCCGCTCGGCCGGAGTGGTACTTCCTTTTCCTTTTTCAACTTCTGAAGAAGGTACCGGAATTTTTTGGCGCCATCGTCTTGCCAACGCTCGTACTGATCTTTTTCTTCCTGATGCCGTTGCTTGGCAGGTATCGGTGGGGACATGCGCTGAACATCTTTATGTTGTTC
Source organism: uncultured Pirellulaceae bacterium (assembly GCA_964458385.1). Classification (GTDB taxonomy): domain Bacteria; phylum Planctomycetota; class Planctomycetia; order Pirellulales; family Pirellulaceae; genus JAHWKS01. The sequence continues at coordinate 15,792 of CAYWIS010000139.1, read as the reverse complement.
ATGTTCCTGACGGCTTCCGTGTACTTAACGGTCGAGGCCTACTTGCAAGACCGTTACGCACTCAATCATTCGGCAACGCCCGACGAGTCCATCCTTGATGATCCGCAGAAGGTAGCCAGGCACCACGAGTTCTACGAGGCTTCGCGTGAATTCTTGGGCGGCTCGGAACAAGCCAAACGTGAATACGAGCGCCTGGTTGAATTAATCAACCATCACGGCGGCATCCCCGTAGCTGGGGCGGGAGAACTGCAGCGCAACGACCCTGAAACTCAAGGGCCGAGGCTCTTCAAACGCTACTGCGCCAGTTGCCATGACTACGTCGATCCCGATGGCGTTGATCCGCTACGGATATCGAACCGGCGGTTCCAAATGCCCGAGATCGAAGTCGCCGGAGAGACGAAGAAAGTCAAACGCGACGAGCAGGGGAACGTGGTCTACGATACGACGCCCACAGGAGCGCCGAACCTGTATGGGGTTGGCTCTCGCCGTTGGCTGCGTGACTTCTTGAATCCCGAATTAATCAACAAGATTGAGTTTGCAGAACCCCAAAAACCGCGCGACGACGATCCTGACTGGTATCGTCGCGAAATTGTCTCGGCTCCGTTCTTTGGCAACACCGCGCATCGCAATGGCGACATGGTGTCCTTTGTCCACGACAATTTGGCGGAATTGGATGATGAAGCGAAGGAAGCACTCGAAAACTTGATAATCGCGGTCTCTGCTCAGGCGAATCTCAAGTCGCAGGCGAAGGAGGACGCTCAAGCCGAGACGGACGGTCGTATTGCAAAAGGTTGGGAAGCCTTCACCGACAGGTTTGCATGCTCCGATTGCCATCATTACCCCGAAGGGGACGATCCGGAGGCGGCGCCCGATTTAGAAGGCTGGATGTCGGTAGAGTGGCTTCGCGGGATTATCTCGAATCCCGAGCATTCGCGGTATTATGGGTACACCGAAGACGCGAATGACCGGATGCCAGCTTTCGCCAAGAGTGAAGACCGGCCTGAGACCAACCAGCTCACACCTCATGAATTGGAAATGCTCGTACGGTGGCTACGGCATGACGATCGTGAATTGAGCAAATAAAAGGCGACTAAACGCCGAACCTCGTTTGTGAACATCCATAAATATGAGGGCCCACCCTGCTGTGGGCCCGTTTTGGTTGATGTCCGAGGTTCAATTCGCCTGCGGTTGGGAGCGTCGCCGCGATAGGTAATCTCACGGAGAATCAATCGGGGCTGTCCCTGCCTCCCCTTTGCTTTATGCCGAGATCGGGGACCTACACTGTCTTGCTTCGGGCAACGTGCCTCATGATGCGGTGATCGCGCATATCGGTCACTGCGGGGGCGTTATCTCGAAAATCGCCATCAGTTCGAGGCTCAGTTGCGTTTCGGTCGCCGGCGATGCAAGCCGCTCGTAAGCTCGCTCGGCGGCGAATTGCACGAACAGGCTAAGCGACGGTTGTTGACCCTGCATAGCCGCCACAAAAGGTACAAGAAACTGTGGCGAAACGGCTTCGTAGCGTCGCTCAACAGGTTTGCCAAAGGACGCATTACGGCCGCCATTTCATTCGACGCCTGTTTCTAACGCGGTGGGTTGACCTAACGGAAGTTCCGAGAGAAAACGGTCGATACGGTCATGCCATAGTTGCGAAGGTGGATCGTTGTGTCCCTGTCCTTCTACGGCGAGAAAATCCTTGGGGCCTTGGTAAGCGTCAAATAATCGGCGTGCAATCGAATAGGGAACAAGCGTATCGGCTGTGCCATGACTCTGAAGCAGCGGCCCGCGATACTCATTGATACGGCTGAGCGAGTCCAACCGCGTGCGCATCAAACGTCGCACCGGCGCCCATGGGTAGTGGATAGCGGCCACATCGGGCAACGAAGTGAACGTCCGCTCTAGAATCAATCCTCGGGCGCCATTTCGTGCCGCCAGTTCAACGGCCACGCCGCCTCCTAACGATCGCCCCCACAAAACAACATCGGAAGGGGCAAGTCCTGCACGGTTCGCCAACCATGCCTGAGCCGCCATCCCGTCGGAAATAATTCCCACTTCATTGGGGCGGCCTTCGCTTCGTCCGTAACCGCGGTAATCGAAGGCGAAGACGGCGATGTTCAACTCATCGCGCAAGTACGCTAAATACGGACCCAAATAGGCTACATTTTCGCCGTTCCCATGGCAAAACAGTACCTGTGCTCGCGGCTGCGGCGGCGTTACATACCAACCATGCAATTGCACTCCGTCATCTGCTGTGAAATAGACTTCCTCCTGATTCCATCGTTCCGGCGTCCAGTCACCCTTTGGGTACCGCGGAGCCGGAAAGATGAGCGTTTCCTCAAACAGCATCAATAAACCCAGCAAGCTCATATACAGCACAGCGGATATGGCGATCAGACGAGAAAGTCGACGCATCCAACTCGGGGACGCGCAACGAGTCGCTGCGGATTCATTTCTCTTCATTTTATGGTGCATTCCGCCGCGAGTGGCTCCTGTCACGACTTAGCCCAACGTAACGAAAAACTCCCGCGCTCGGTTGAACCGAATCGCGGGAGTTTATTTCTAAGAAAATCGCGCCGTGTTGCAACGACGTAAGACGCTCGCCTATCGCCTATGGGGCACGTTAGCCGCCACCGTGTATTAGAACGAGTAGTTGGGGTTCTTCACGTCGAAATCCGCGTCGGTGAGCCCAACATTCAGCTTCAGATCGATGTAGGTGTACTCTTCAAGCAGCTCCGGCTTTCCGCCAGGAGTTTTGGGCCAGTCATACGCTTCGTAGCGAATGGGCACTCCTAACTCGTCGTCAATGTAAATCCGCGCGACGTGGAAATCGATGTCGGGTTGTTGTTCCGAATGCATTAACTGAATGCAGGTGCAAACCCGCCCGTTCACCTTAGCGTTTTGGAAAAACTTCACGTCGATATTGGGGTACTTGCGGAGCGATTCTCCCTTTTCGATCAATTTGAGCACCAAGTTTTCAATACCTAACTCGGTGATCGGGTATCGCTGGCCGCGCATGGCGAACGGTCCATCGGGCTGGAGCCAAACGGTCGGTAGCCATTTACCTTTAACGCCGCCTTCGTGTGCGACCATCTTGCCGCCATTCTGCCCTTCGACGTAAATGACCTCGCGGCCTTTGATTTCGGCCGGCTTCAAGAAGTACAGATAGACGCTAAACGGCGTGACAACCCGACCGTCGACCGTTTTTCGGTTGCGAATCTTGGCGAACATGTATTCATAATCGCCGAGTACATCTCCCACACGTTCTCGTTTGGCGACCGTGCAGGTATAGTCCCGAATTTCAGCCCGAATGCGCTCTAATCCCTTGCGGGCCATGTCCAGCGCCGGATCCAAGGGATGGGTGGGGTCGCCGGCCTGAACAGGCTGCGACGTGGCTTTCGTCACTCGGTATACGGGCTCTTGTAAACGCTCTTGCTCGGATTGCTGAGCGCTGCACAACGGGGCAGTTACAAAGGCCGCGAGTAGTGCAAAGGCAAGAACAAGCCAACAAAAACGTAGTTTCAGTAACGCAGTGTGTTTCATGGGCTTCCCCTGGAATGGAAAGGAATGGGGGGGACGAGCCAAGGGTGGTAGCGGCGACGACCAGCCCACAGCCGCAACCGATCGGAAGAACTTTCCCCGACAGCAAATGGCGTGCCCCTTTGCGGGTGTCGGCCTCCGCAATGGGGCCCCGTAGACCAAATACGCCGGTTAACGAACCAAAACGCCGTCCTCGAAGTGAATTGCAAGTTTTGGCCGTGTACGGCAACGGCTCGCATGGCGACTCTTCCTGCTTACTATCGCCCCGCGATTCGGGAAAAAATTACAATCGTCGGGCAAAAGGGTGATGTTCTCTAAAACTTCCATGATTTAGACCCGTCGTTCGCCAAAGCCTTTGCATTTTACGTAGTCTGCGGCCAAGGAGGGAGGGCGATTTTTTGGAAATGGTCTGCAAACGGGATCTACCAATTCGTAGCCAATGTCTTGTTGTAGATACTCTTGGCCGAATCGCCGTTGGGTCGGCTCAACCGCCTCGATGCACTCCCTCCTGCCAAGAGTTCTGCTGGTCTTATAGGCCTAGTTAGTTTTGGGTGGAAGGACTTGTACCCGTCGGGGGTTGTGGCGTGCGCAACAATACGTTTGTGATTTGGCGAGCGAACAAAGTTGGCTGTTGGCGCAAACTTTGCGACTAAAGCCGCTATGTCGATGCATGATATGGCCCCCTTGATAAACAATGACTTCGTTTGCCTTTACGGTTGTAGTGGGGGAAGGTCCCGTTGTGGCGACGGCTATCCATGATGGCCACGAGGTCCGCCCCGACGTGGCGGCTCACTTGGCATTACCCGACAGCGCGCGCCTACGTGAGGAAGATCCGTACACAGGGGCGTGGACCACGATTGTCCCCAGTAGCGTAGTCGTTCACCGGTCACGATTTGAGGTTGATTTGAATCGTCCCCGCGATGCGGCAATTTACTTGGAGCCATCCCAAGCGTGGGGCTTACACGTATGGGGATCACCCCTGCCAAAAGCTGCGCATATGCGGTCACTCACGATTTACGATGAGTTCTACCGCGCGATGTTCTCCTTTTTTCAGTCGCTGGCGAGACGTTACGGGAAGTTTGTGGTCCTTGATCTCCACTCCTACAACCATCGTCGCGACGGCGCCGATGGCCCCACGGCCTCACCTGGTGACAACCCTGACATTAACGTCGGAACAGGCACGATGGATCGCCAACGCTGGCGTCCCGTCGTGGAACAATTTCTCCATGATCTGCAGTGTTTTGAATGGCAAAGCCCAATCCGCAAAGTGGGCGAGAACGTCCGTTTTCGCGGTGGTCACTTTCCCCGGTGGATTCACGAAACCTTTCCCGACCATGGATGCGCCTTGGCGGTGGAAGTGAAAAAGTTCTTCATGGATGAGTGGACAGGGCGTCTCGATGCTGAGCAACACGCGTTGGTGCGCGATGCTTTGGCGTCAACATTGCCAGGAATCCTGGATGCGCTTTCATCATGCCCAACAGCAAGCAGTCGGCGTCCTCGGAGTTCGAGCGGTTGATGGCCGTTACGGCTGATCGACTTACTCGCAACAAAGTGCTCCGTCGGCGCCTGCCGGGGGGCGGACGGATACACATTGATCGGCAACTTCCTTTCTTGTACGTTTGCCGAACCCCCGGGCCACATGGCGATCACGACACACCTAGGCTAATTACAACCGAAGCATCGTACTTGATTGCGCCTTCAGGGCGTGAGTATCTGGCGAACGTTCAGCTTCTGTGTCGACGCATCGTCGCCACCTTAAGAGAAGTCTTCGACCGGATTTTACTTGTTGAAATCTGGTCTACCAATGCGCCTCGCCGAATGGAGCTCCCCGAGTGGGAAGAGCCCGAGCCTAGGTTTTTTCTCGTCACAAGTCCAAGCGCGCCTCTGTCGGATGTCGTTCGGGCACTGCAAACGTCATTAAGTGATGTTCACGCGGCCGATCGACGTGGGGAAGTGAGCACGGAGGTACGCTGTCAAGTGGCGCCGCCCGATTTACCGCCACTACTTTCACCTGATGAAGCGGAACAAAGGAACGTCGGTGTCTTAGGAATTGAGGTGGATCCGATCTATCGCGATCCTCGCACCGGCGCGTTGTTTCCGTTGCTGTTGCGTGAGTTACGACCGCAGTTCAGCCGGGCGCTAAAGCGGGTCGCCTGCGCTTTCGCTGGATTGGATCACACACGTCCTCCCCGCCACTTCGAGTCGTTAGGTCGGCGAGCGCTGGTTCGTGCCGTTGGCGCTTCGGACCGATTACTTGCCGAAGTCGCCAAGGCATTTGACTTTCTTCTGCTCGTCACGCCCATTAACGCGGAACAGGCGTGGCGTGAGTTTGCCGCGCGCCGTTTCGAGCAACCACCGCGTTTCTTTTATCGTCCCCTGCCTGTCGATCCTGATTTGCTCAAGCGAAAGCTGTTTCATGTTCCGTTAGAGAGAATTGAAGATCCGACGCTTGCCCATCTATTACGTAATAAGCAACACGAACTCGATGGGCAGATTACGATGCTTCGCGAACGGGGCACGCGGCGATTCATGCTCTCAGGTCTGCTGGTTTATGGTGAAGTCCAAGAATCGTTGCTGGACTTGGCAAACCGCATCCTTGCCGCATTGCCCCCTGGAACGTCACGACGAGTAACCGAGTCCGACGCGGCAGGCGCCGTCGATGCCAAAGCGTTTGCGGCCCGTGCTCAGTTGGAGATTGACGCATACCGGCGCCTTGATCCGAAGTTCCGAGCGCAAGTTGAGATCACAGACGAGATCCCATCGGGGCTTATGGTCGCTCGTCACCGCTTGCTCGTGTCGGCCAACTTCCGAACAACGGCGAACCGCGTAGAGCCTCTGATTCATCATGAGGTCGGCACGCATCTCGTAACCGCCCATAATGGCCGCGTGCAGCCTTTTCGTCAGCTTGAATCGGGACTTGCCGGTTACGAACCGCTACAAGAGGGCTTGGCCGTATTAGCCGAATACCTGGTTGGAGGGTTAACCGGGCCACGGATGCGCGTCTTGGCGGCACGGGTTATTGCTGGCCATGCTATGACCCAAGGCGCAACCTTCATTGAAACCTTTCGTCTTCTGACCAAGGAGCATGGGTTTTCGGACCGAAGCGCTTTTACCATTGCCATGCGTGTTTTCCGCGGCGGCGGGATTATAAAAGATGTACTATACCTCAAGGGATTCGATCAGTTGCTAACCTATTTGCGCCGGCATCGCGAGATGGAGCATCTCTACGTCGGCAAAATTGCCCTGGACGATGTACCCTATATGCAGGAATTGCGACGTCGCGAAATTGTCCAACCTCCGGCCATTGAGCCCAGGTTCTTGAAGTTTCCCGCTGTCCGGCAACGGCTAGAAGCCTGCCACGATCTCGATACGGTCGACCTCCTTCGTGAGTGCGCATTATGAAAGCGGCGCTCTTCGTCAACGATTTGGCTACTGAAAAGCCTAACTACACGTCCACGCGGCTTGCGATGGCGATGGTGGCCCGCGGCCACGAAGTCTGGTATATCACGCCCGGCGACTTCGCCTACGACCCTGACAATCAAATTCACGCCCATGCAATGGCGCCTTCCAATGGGACGCTCGACTCAGCCGAGCAATTCCTTGGTCAGTTAAAAGCGGAAGATTCGCAGAAAGAACGGATTACCGTCGACGAACTGGACGTCCTATGGCTGCGCAATGACCCATCGCTCGATTTGATTGACCGTCCGTGGGCATACAATGTGGGGATCATCTTCGGGCAACTGGCGGCGCAGCGGGGCGTTTTGGTGATCAACGACCCGTTTGGCCTTGCGCGCGCCATGAACAAGCTGTACTTTCAGCAGTTCCCGAGTGACGTGTGCCCGCGAACCTTGGTGACGCGATCGCCTAAAGATGTGAAGCACTTTATTAAAGAGCATGGCGGATCAGGCGTAATCAAACCGCTACAGGGTTCTGGTGGGAAGAATGTGTTTCTCGTTACTCCCGAGAATGCCGCCAACCTGAACCAGATGATCGAAGCGGTAAGTCGTGACGGTTACGTCATTGTTCAGGAGTATCTCCCCGCGGCTAAGGAAGGCGATACACGCCTGTTTTTGCTCAATGGCCGTCCACTCGAGTTCCAGGGAAAGTACGCGGCGTTTCGCCGGCTTGCCGGCGACGACGACATGCGCAGCAATATGCATGTGGGCGGCAAGGCCGCTCCATCCCAGATCGGCGATATAGAGCGTCGCATCGCCGAAGCGGTGCGGCCCAATTTGGTGAAAT
>CAYWIS010000139.1:0-8006 GCA_964458385.1 uncultured Pirellulaceae bacterium | reverse complement strand
TGCAAGATGGGATGTTCTTCGTCGGACTGGATATTGTGGGCGACAAGCTGATGGAGGTTAACGTGTTCAGTCCGGGTGGCGTGTACTCGGCAAGCGCTTTGACTGGTGTTGATTTCCTGTCGGTTGTAATCGATTCGTTAGAGCGTAAACTCATTTACCGCCGAGCGTACCCCGGCGTATTCTCCAACGCAGAGTTAGCCACCCTTTAGCGCCGGGCGGATCTCGATCCGACACTTACTTGCGTTCGTTCAACGCGGCTCGCTTCTCTTGTATGAACCGGAGGTGATGGGGGAGGTGTTCCGTGACCCGCTCGAGTAATGTTCGTAGCGTCATGGGACCCGCTTCCGAGTGCACGCCTTCACGCTCAAAGTCAGCAGCCGAAAGCGTTTTGAGAATCTTGCCCATTTGCCCGCGCACCGCCTCAATTAGACGCAATTCTTCATCCACATCGCGTGCGGAATAGGCGAGATGTGAGGCGAATACATCGGGATCGCCCCCGAAGAACGTGGGGCGTTCTTCAGCGATTACGCGTTTCATACGGTCGGCGTAAATTGGCTCAAAGTCGGCCAGGTGACATATCACTTGGCGCGTCGACCACTTACCCGCGATCGGCTTTGCATCAAACTCGTTTTCCGTCATACCGGCGACCGCGTCGCGCAATTGTTGGGGACCGGCCAGGTACTCGTCGATCAACTGAGTATAGTGCATCAGCGATTCCTCTAAGCTTGCGATAGGACACGAGACGCATTTGCTTATGTATTAGTATTTGTTTCTCGAACACGCCATAGGGACTTGTCTGCCCGCAACTACGGGAGCGTACGAATGACTCCCAAGGAGTGCAAATTGTGCATGGTTGTCCGCCAAAGCTGGCTATGCCACTAGAAGCGGGTGAAGTGTAAGGCAGCGCCACCACGATTACGACTCAAAACGTCGAGGTCCCGAACGCCTTGTGGCGCCACCAATTGCCCGTATGTGCGGTTGGCGTTTTCGACGTGTCGAACACTCTTGAAATTGACGGTTTACGCCGATTGTCCACTGCGGGTTGGTCCGCCGCTGCCGTGTTACAACTCCGGGGATCCGTCACAGTGTTTGGCGTCAATCACTGCAACGACGATGGACCACGAGATACGCCTGTTGCACCATATTCCTGAAACCCGAGCCTGGTCGGCAAAATTGAATCGCGCATTACGGTGGTAGACGTCATTTACGAGCAGGCGATATGCTTGGATAACCTTCGGTTGATGATCATCGTGCAGATTGCTAGGACATAAATGGCTGCAGACGCGTTTGGCAAGAAGAAACCTCTACGCATCGATTTGATGCTGAGCCGTGTTGCCGAAGCAGTTCGCGATTACCCCAAAGCGGCTTTGTTTGAATTGGCCGAACGTGGTTTCAATTCACCTTTCGAAATTCTGGTAGCGTGTCTTCTATCGATTCGCACGCGCGACGAGACAACCTTGATTGCCGCTCCGCGTTTGTTTGCTGTCGCCAGGACACCGAAGACCGTCGCACAACTCACAGCAAAGGAAATTGACTCGCTGATCCGCGACTGCGCCTTTCATGAGCAAAAGGCGTTGCAGATACACGCGATCGCTCAGCAGATTGTTGAGAATTTTGGCGGCGCGTTACCGTGCGATTGGGATACTCTTGTCGGCTTTCGCGGCGTCGGTCCCAAATGTGCCAACCTCACGCTTGGGATCGCGTGCGGGTTAGCGACGGGAGTTGGAGTCGATATTCACGTCCACCGCGTCGTGAATCGCTGGGGATATGTCCAGGCCCCCACGCCCGAAAAAACAATGAAGGCGCTTCACGAAAAGTTGCCGCGGGAACACTGGATCAGAATTAACGCGCTGCTTGTACCTTTCGGAAAGCACATTTGCACTGGAAAGCGGCCGAAATGCTCAACGTGTCCGGTGCTTGATCGTTGTCGTCAGGTAGGTGTTGTGGACCCAAGATAAACAAGTGGCCTGCTGCAAAGCCTCAACTGTGAGATCGTGCAGACAGGTCGGTTGGCTGCTTAAGTATTGGGCGGTGTGGATCGAGCGGGATTCGTTATTCACATGCAAATCCCAAGTGCCCGTTTGATCGTGAAAGCGCCCAATTGGCTCGTTGAAATGCTTATGTGGGACCGCTAGGTTGATTGGCCGATGTCGGTATCTCGCCGGCTTCCATGAAAGATTTGAAACGTCGGAGATCCTCGGCCATCTCTTGTTGGAGGGACCGCCCCACAAGCCAAGCAATGCGGTCGCCCAGTTTACCTCCCGGAGGATTGTACTTCATCGACACTTGAAGGGCGGTCCCGCGCCCCTCTCCAAGCGGTGTAAAGCGAACGCTACCGGCAGTCTCGATGTCGCCGCCTTCAAGCGATCGCCAGGCGATCATTTCGTTTTCACGCTCATTGAATATTTCTGCGTCCCATTCAACGGTAACGCCCATCGGCCCTTCCGCTACCCAATGGGACCGCTGTCGGTCATGAGCCTCGATGCTCTTGAGATGGCGCATCACCGTGGGCAGGTTTTCAACGTCGCGCCAGAAACTGAAGAGTCGCTCTGGCGATACGTTGATCGCGATCGACTGCTCCACTTTCACACCTTTTTGCGCAGGAATAGCGGTCGCAGGGTTATGCGTTGCCGTATCGATCCCCAGCATTTCGTATCCGGCGCAACGGCCAGTGACGCCGCGATACAAAAGCCCCGCTCCCAATAACCCCATGGCGAGGCCGCTCCACCGCCCCCGAGAAAGACCTGCAAGCATCAAGAACGCGCCGGCTGTTAGTGAGCCCCAGCGTTCTACTTCGCTAATATTCTGCGGATACAACGAGCCTTGGCTCGGCCGATCAACCGGCGGAGTCGCGTAAGCCGAAGCGAAATGTTCCTGATCGTCCCTCCACATGTCGTCGCGAACGTTTGACTCAAGCCGGGTCATGATGATCTCCAATTGGTACTAGGCCATAGGGGCAGCGGCTCACGTTACTGGCGGAGCACGTTTCCAGGAATAAGAACGGGGTATGACGAACGAGCAAATTGCGCACCAACGCAGGCGCCCTTTCTGCGTGGCTTACGGTAATGCGCGGAGATTTCCCCGTCGAGCGAGGTGCGCCGCGAGGAAAGCGACAAGAAAAACCAAAAGAGCATAAAGAAGCGCAGGCCCGACCGTTTTTTCACTTGGACTCCAAAGAACGCCGGTCAGGAAGCGCCAACACGTGATTTGAACGAGTGTTGCGAAGAGTACCCAGCCGGCGACGCACCTGGGTTGACCCCAAATAGGTTGAACCAAAGCGGTCGCAAGGAGGCATAAACTGGTAAAGAGTGCAACGGAAATGGCTGCGTGCCAGCCAAGATATACACCAACCACGCCCATGCCGGCCCACAATTGCGGTGGCCGACTGGTCGACGAGGTCAGGGGGCTAAGCAACACGCCGCCAATAATGCCCGCTAGTCCGCCAAGGACGGGGTCGAGTACTAAGATGGGCCATCCCCACTGCGCTAGGGCCTGCGGAGCATTTATGGTCCACGGATGCGGGTGGACCACCGGCGCTAGTGGGCCGGCGGCGGGATGCTCCATAATTCGGTCTACGATCGCCGCTCCCACGGGGCCAACCAAGCCAACGAATGCCACAAACATAAAAAAAATTGTGGGAGCGCGTTGATGGTCAAACACAATCAGCATCCAACAAACCAAGGCGCTGACTAAGGCCGCGTGATAGACGAAAATTGCGGTCTGCTCCCAGGAGACCTCTAATGGCATCCAAACGCTTCGGGTGATGCGTCCGGTTGCAAAGGATGGCAGATTGACGCCTTGCAATAATAGTTCAATAACAGCTAACTCTAGGAAGATAGTTCCTGTTAGCAATTCAACGAACGGATACCTCGCGGAAATTCGAGTGCGGCAGACTCGGCACCGTCCGCGCAGTTTGAGCCAACCGAAGATGGGTATGTTGTCGCTGGGACGGATTGCGACATTACACCGGGGGCAGCGCGACGGTTTCCGAACAAGGCTTTCACCACGCGGCATACGCCAGACGACCACATTAAGAAAACTGCCGACCGACGCGCCAAAGGCAAAGATCCAACACGCCGCAAGCGCGATCATCGCACGGATGCGTATCAATTCGGCAGTTGGCGGAACGTACGTGTTCCGTGGGATGTCCTCCCGCTCCAACGCAAGCGGCGCGACGACCCAAACGCCGATGAAGGCCATTAATGTCACGAATAAAATCAGCGCCGGGTTCGTTAGGCAGCGCCAGAGCCGCCGTCTAAGTGCGAGCATTCCTGGCTCCCTTACAGCGATGACTCCTGAAGGTGCTTACTCGGAATGAACCGCATTTTCGCGCTCCGCCGACGGAGACTTGACCCGCTGCGCAACGATCGATAATGCCGCGACGCCGCAGAGCCCTAAACAAAGGGCCGGTGCCCAGTCGCCCCAGCGGGTGTACCAACTGTTGCGCGGATCACGCTGAACTTGAGCGGTGAGAATGGCTCGTTCAAAGCGCGGCCCTTCGGCCCGAATCTGTCCGTTGCCGTCGATCCATGCTGAGAGCCCGGTGTTGGCCGCGATCAACATTGGAGTGCGATGTTCAACCGCACGAAATACCCCGCACGCCAAATGCAGGTCAATGATGCTGGACCCCCAGAACCAGCCATCGTTGGTGTGATTGACTAGAACGTCGGGCTTCTGACCTTGTTGTTCCAATTGGACTATGTGTCGCCGGATCAGGTGCGGAACGGTGCTTTCGAAGCAAACACTTGGAGCCAAGTGATAACCTGCTATCTCAAACGATTCCGCCTGCTGACCGCGCGACAAGCCGCCTCCAAGCGGTGTAAGTTGATAAAGCCAGGGAAAATAATCTCCCAGGGGCACGTATTCGCCAAACATGACGGGGTGCATCTTGTCGTACCGGCCGACGACTTCGCCCGATGGCGACAAATGAACCGCCGAATTGTACTGGCGAACGCCCTTCGGACCATAATGATGCACCGATACGCCAACCACCAGCGCCGGCTTGCGCTGGAGTCGCTCGGCGAGCGCCGTCGCCTTTGCATTGAATCGGTTGCTGGCATCGTCGATGTAGTCGGTGATATTTTCCGGCCATTCGACACCGGGCGGAGGGCCGATCGTCGCGTCGCGCGTCACCAAGGGACGAACGTCGGTAAATACCCACTCAGGCCAAACGATCAGATCAAGTTCCGAATGCTCCGTAATGGCTCGGTGCGACAAGTCCGCGTAAATGGAGAACGTTTCAACGTCGCGTTCGGGGTTATACTCAAAAATGGTATCAACCCAGGCCTGCACCAGCGCAGCCTTTAGCGGCGGTCGTGATGTGTCATCACTTGGTTGCGACTTTCGGATGTAACCATAGACGAATGTCGCCGTTAGGATCGCCGTCAATGGGATGAACGGCCACCAGCGCAGACCTTGGACTGATCGCCATGGCTTCACGCCCGCTGGAAAGCATGTGACCAAGCACGCCGCAACGAACACGAGGACAAAGCTGACGGTATAGGCGCCGAACAGATCCGATACTTGAATCACCGTTGGCGAACGGAATTGGGTGTGACCAAGCAAGGCCATTGAAAAGCCCGTCGCGACGTACCCTCGGGCGTACTCGAGTCCTACCCACACTCCAGGCGCAGCCACCATCAGCGGAATGTGTAAGCGGTGTACCGCAGCTCGGGCCAGCGCGACGAACACAGGTAGATAAAACGCCAAATAAGCTGCCAACGCAATCCAGCCGAAATACGTCGCCCAATGCGCTAACCGGATTCCCTGCAACACGGCTAGCCAATGGGCAAATCCGACGACCCACAACCAAAGATAGGGACGTTTGGCGTCAAGGTGGGAATCGCGAACAAGCAATAGCCACGGCGCTGTTGCAATCCATGCCAACAGCGACCATCCCAGCGGAGGAAACGCAGCCCAAATGAGGGCTGCTCCAAACAGAGAAAGAAAAACGAAGCGGCGCGGGAACCTCTCACGCGGTGCGACGGTTTCGGGCGCCAGCGTGCGGCGCTGGCGTCGTGTTGTCGAACGAGGTTCCACTGCGGTCATCGTTGTTGCAGCAAATTGCCAAGGTTAACGGGCGATGGGATGAGAAGTTACGCCGTCCCGTCAATGTGATTTGTTGAGGAGCTTACAACAGATAGACCCCCACCGTGTCACCCGGCGAATAGCGCTTCTCACCCGCCGGGAAAAACGCTAGGCCTTGGGCCTCGGTTAGGGTTCTCAGGTCCGCCGACCCTTGCCATGGCAGCAACTCGGCTATTAACTCGGCGCCATTACCATGGACGCGCGCCGGATAAAATACGGACCGGTCGCCGCGCTGAAGGTACTCGCTTGCTAGGCGGGCATTGTGTAGCGGAAGCGGTTGCACTTGCCGCCCCGCCAAACGCGCTAGCGCGGGTCGCACAAAAAGTTCAAAACAAACCAGACTGCTTACCGGGTTGCCCGGAAGTCCGAAAACGAGCGTGACATCCTCTCCGCGTGGCGCTACTCCAAACCACAGCGGTTTGCCGGGTTTGAGCCGGACCTTGTGAAAGACTTCTTGAACTCCTAACTCGCGCAATACTTTCGGCGCCAGGTCGGCTACCCCCATCGACACTCCGCCCGAGAGAACCAGAACATCACGCTCCAGCCCCCGTTGCACTTTATCGCGTAGCTCCTGCTCGTCATCACGCGCCACACCCAAGTCTACCGGCATAGCGCCCGCTTGTTGCGCCAGCGCCACAATCATCGGCCCGTTGCTGTTGCGAATCATGCCAGGACCGGGAACAACATCGGCGGACACCAATTCATCGCCGGTCGCCAACACCGCTACCGTGGGGCGAGGATGAATACGTACTTGGGATCGACCGATCTCTGCAAGCAACCCCGCTTCAATCGGCCGAATAACCGTGCCGGCGCTCAATACGACTTTGCCCTTTTGCAGCGACTGACCCCGGCGAAGAATGTTCATGCCAGGAGCCGATTTCTGTTCTCTCACCCGAACGCGTTCCGTGCTCGAGTCGGAAATCGGTTCGCAATGCTCGATCATGACCACCGCGTCGGCGCCTGCTGGGATCGGAGCGCCCGTCATAATACGCACGGCCTGCCCCGACGAGAGCCGATGTCTTGGAACGTCGCCTGCCCGGACTTCTTCGATTACATCGAGTACGGCCTCGCCGTCGCTATTCAGGTCGGACGCGATAATTGCGTAACCGTCCATAAGCGCCTTATCGTGCGGCGGCGAGTCAATATCGCTTATTGCGTCCTCCGCAAGCACGCGTCCCAGTATGGACGATCCCGATTCAACAACCGGCGGTTTCGGCTGGGCGCGGTCGAGCACAAGTTTTAATGCGTGGTCGAGGTCAAGCATCCTTTGTGAATTGCCGCTTAGGTTCTACAGAAACGACGAGAATTACTGTTGGGAGAAGAATGATTATTCGGTTCAGTTCACTTCGCCAGCCATGCGCAGGAAACGCCGCAATAACTCCGCTCCGCACTCGGTCAGAAAACTCTCGGGATGAAATTGCAGGCCAATCAATGGATATTGCTTGTGGCGTATCGCCATAATTTCACGCACGCCATCCGGCTCTTCGGTCCACGCGGCGATTTCAAAATCTTTATTCAATGTGTCGGGACGGATGACCAGACTGTGGTAGCGAGTGGCAATGAATGGATTAGGCAAGTCCTCGAAAATTCCCCGGTTGTCGTGGTAGATGCGATCGGTCTTGCCGTGCATGAGCTTCTGGGCACGAACGATCTCACCGCCGGTGGCCTGTCCGATTGACTGGTGGCCAAGACATACCCCTAAGAGCGGCACACGTCCCGCAAACTGGCGAACACATTCCACCGATACGCCGGCTTCGTTTGGCGTACAGGGGCCAGGCGAAATGATCAGACCCGCAGGCTTTTTGGCCGCAATTTCATCGGTAGTAATCTGGTCGTTTCGATAAACCTCGATTTCCAACGTGGGGCAGATTTCCCCCAAACGCTGCACCAGGTTATAGGTAAACGAGTCGTAGTTGTCG
>CAYWIS010000138.1:0-16534 GCA_964458385.1 uncultured Pirellulaceae bacterium | reverse complement strand
TCAACGTTATCGTGGACGGAATACGGCATCTTCGTATTCGCTCCATAAACCGAACTCGAGGAGGCGTATACAAGATGCTTCACTTGATTATGGCGGCATGCCTCCAGAATATTCGTAAATCCCACGATGTTGCTTTCGATGTATGCGTGTGGGTTCTGAAGCGAATAGCGCACCCCTGCCTGAGCTGCAAGATTAATTACCTTGTCGAACTTCTTCTCGGCGAACAACCGCGCCACGCCCTCCCGGTCAGCCAGGTTTAGGCGATAAAACTCGAATTGCTTCCTGTTTGTGAGTCGCGCAAGCCGAGCCTCTTTAAGGGAAACGTCGTAGTAATCGTTGAGATTGTCCAGTCCGACGACCTCATCGCCACGGTCAAGAAGTTTTTCGCATACGTGATATCCAATGAAACCGGCAGCGCCAGTGACTAGGAAATGGCTCATAGATCCATCTGGGGTGAAAGTTTCGCTTCGCCTTTTCTTCTGGCGGACTACGAATTGCGTAAGCCTCGATTCTCCCGCAAGCCCCAAACTGGTTCAACTCCAATCCGTTTCTTTCACGTCCATCCAGTAGCGCACCGCCCCAGAGTCTCGTCGCGACGAGGCGAGCAATAGCCAGGTGACAGCAGAAGGTTGACGTGAACCAATACTCAAAGCATGGCGGGGCTGTACTTTGGCCGAAAGCCGACATGAGGAGTCCATGGTCGCAAGGCGTTCGTCTTGGCAGAAACTTGTAGCGCTACGTTGCTAGATGGTAACGGCGCATCGAGATCCCCCCATAAAATGTCGGGCCCTTCGCGCGGTGTTTGCTAATCAGATCGTCTTTCGCTGGCCAAACGATCAATAGGCTCTTGCCGATGGTGAAAGGGAGTCCAACCGAGGGCGTTCGTAGGTGGCAGGTGGCATGGAACAGCGGCGCCAACGGACGCCCGTTCATTGATCCCTCGGCAACTACTCTTGTCAGCGCCGTACGTGCTGCCAATGCCGCTCTGATATGGCCCTCTCCGATAGCCTCTGCTACTCAAGCTCAACGGTTTACACGAAGAGAGGAAATCCTCAAAACACCCAAACAATCCCCCGCCAACTTGGGGTTTCCGTTAGTTCCTCCTGCACCGTGCACCAAGCATTGATGATACGGATCGCGAACGACCAGACTTGGCGTTGCCACAGGAAGAGCCTCTTGGTGTCACTGCGGCTTACAACCTGGCCTCCCTCTGCTTCTTGACCAAGGCCATGGACAAGGCGGCTGCGTCGTTTGTGGTTACATGTGAACGAAGTACGTAGGATGCCTGCCCAACAATAAGTTGTGTGCAGAAACCATTTCCCCAACTCAACCAAGCAGCCCAGTTTGCCACAACCGGATGCGATTATCCCGCGTCTCTCACGCATTCTCGCCGCCGCCACAACAGGAGGGAAGTTAAGCATAATGACGTTGAACGTCAGCCGCACGAACATTATATTCCCGCCCGCGTTCAGTTGTGCCTAAGACGAGAAGCCCATGGATGGAAATCGGTCGCTTACTGCGCAAACACTCTCGGCGCTGGGATGGCGGCTGGGCGCACTCGCTTCAAAACTGATCCTTCAAGTTGGGGTGATGGCGATTCTTGCCCGCCTTCTTCCCGTAAGCGCATTCGGCTTGCTGGGGCAGGCAATGGTCGTCATCGGCCTAACCCTAGTAATCTCTGAGATCGGGATGGCTCCCGTCCTGATCCACAAGCAGGATCTCACCGAATTTCATCGGCGGGTAGCGTACACGCTATCGCTGCTGATGGGTCTTTTTCTTATGGGCGTCGTTTGGGGCGCGGCTCCGTTTCTTGCCTCCCTCTTGGCGAACGTCGACCTGATCCCAATTTTGAAGGCATTATCCCCACTACTCCTCTTCGCAAGCCTCAACGCCACCGCTACCGCGTTACTCCAACGAGAACTCAATTTTCGGGGATTGTTCTTTACGGAGCTAGGCGCCTACGCGATCGGATACGTGGGCGTCGGCGTTAGTTTGGCGTTTCTTGGCTATGGCGTATGGGCGTTGGTGTTCGCAGCTCTATCGCAGGCGGCACTGTCGTTAATCGCGGTCGCTCTGATCGCGCCCACACCTGTACGGTTCGGGCTTCATCGAGCGGAAACGCGTTCGCTCATATCATTAGCGGGCGGAATGAGCGTGGTCCGCTTGCTGCTGTATGCGGCTCGCAACATGGACTATGCGCTCGTTGGTCGCGGATTGGGCCCAGAAGCCTTAGGGTTCTATACGCGAGCCTACATGTTGATGGTCATTCCGATTACTCAATTGTCCGGCGCAAGCAACATGGTTCTCGCGCCCGCGTACGCGAAGATCCAGAACGATATAGCACGACTGCGGCGCGCATACTACGACAACTTAGCGGCAGCCTCGCTCGCGGTTTTCCCTGCCTTGGCGTGGATTGTCGTTATGGCGCCCGAACTCATCGTTGTGCTATTTGGCGAAAAGTGGCGCCTATCGATCGTCCCTTTGCAATTCCTTGCAACCGCTGGCGCATTCTTATGCATCCACAACATCGGCGACGCGCTTGGAAGAGCGCTCGGTAATGTCGGCGGGCGGCTATGGCGGTACGTAGTTTACAACATCCTCGTATTTCTTTTTGTTCTCCTCGGATTGCCGTGGGGCATTAACGGCGCTGCGTGCGGAATGATAGTCGCGTTAGCGATCCAGTACCTGTTAATGGCTCATCTGACTATTCAACTGACGGCTGGATCGTGGCGAGAGTTTTTTCGCGCTCAATCGCTAGGCGTATTTCTATCGTTGCTGATCGCCGCAACAGCTTTGAGCACGTCAGCTCCCTTGCGAGCGATCGAGTGTCCCAAGCCCTTAACACTCCTAGCGACGATGATAAGTTGCGCCGTGGTTGGGGCGTGCGTCCTCTTCACTGTACCGAACCATTGGCTCCCGACTGTCGCCGTTTCGCTTTTCTCTCGCGTTGAGGCGAATGTCGTACGGCTAAGTCGCCGTTTGAGCGGTGTTATTCTATTTTCCTCCAACTCGGTTAAACCGCGATGAAGCTCATTTACATTAGCAGCCTGGCTCGTAGCGGATCCACCTTCTTGCAGATGCTATTGTCTAGTCATCCGAACCTAGTTGGCTTGGGTGAAATCGATCGAACGGTCCGCAACTTCTGCATCCATCGAGGAGTCGACGCGGTTGACGAAGTGCGCAAGAAAATTGGCGAAGCCGCCCCGCGAGAACGTCGTTGCTCATGCGGCGCCTTGCCGATGGAGTGTGATTTCTGGGGCCCGGTGCTTCCGAAACTTTCGCAGTGTAATCCCGATCAAGGCTATAAGTTCGTTCTAGAAAACTTCCGGTCAGCCTACCCCGACTGCCATCTCGTCGATTCGTCCAAGACCCTTAACGCCCTACTCAAGAATATCGTCGAGCCGCAAATCGTCGATCGTGACGACGTTCGGGTGTTGTTCCTCGTACGCGATTTCCGCGGCTGGGCCAATTCGGTCAAAAAGCACAACGTGGTGCGGCGAGAGATCTCAGGAAAATCAGGGCTATGGTATGGCTACTATCAAGACTGTTACCGCTGGTGGTACTCCAACCGCAAGATCCGGCGTACGTTGAACCGTTTTCAGGTTCCCCACCTGACCGTGTCTTACGAGCAACTCGTATTTCAAACGAAAACACAACTCGAACGAATTTGGAGCTTCCTCGGCGTTGCGCCTCCGGAGTCCGATTGCAACCTTGCTACGGCGAAATCGCACGACCTGTACGGAAACAGCGATATGAAGAACTCCCCGGTCAAAAGGCAAAACATTGTCTATGACGACGCTTGGTTAACCGATTGGCGTCCTGTTGCCGGAGCTTTGTTGCTATTGCCGGTGTATCACTTCAATCGCCAAGTCCACACGCGGCTTGCATCGTAAAGGTCCTAGTTCGCACCCTCTGGTCGATAGGAAGGTCCACATGACAAACGATCCATGTACGCGTCTCTTGCAAGCCGCAGTCAAGGCAGGCGCAGCGCGCAAACCTCAACGGCTTCAGGCGTATTTCCAGCATATTGCGCGAGGAATCGAGTTCGCCAACCGAACATTTCTCGACATCGGCGGCGGTTCCGGTGTGTTTGCACTTTACGCCGCTTGTCAAGGCGTTCGATCGGCATTGTGCCTTGAGCCCGAAATGGAAGGGAGCACCGCGCGCGTTACGCAACTTTTTGAGGAGTTGAAGGCTGCGGCCTCTCCTCTTGGTGAGCGAGCCTCATTGGCTCAGGTGACGCTTCAAGATTTCTGTCCCGGCAACCAAACGTTCGATATCGTTGTACTCAATAACGCAATCAACCATATCGATGAAGCCGCCTGCATCAATCTCCTGAAGGATGCGCGAAGCCGAGAAGTGTACCTGGAGCTTTTCCGAAAGATAGCCTCATTTTCCTCTCCCAACGCGGATCTAATCGTCACTGATTGCTCGCGCAACAACTTTTTTGGCTCCCGCGGGTGGCATAACCCGTTCGCTCCCACAATCGAGTGGCACAAGCATCAGGCGCCCGAGACTTGGAGTGAGCTGCTTCAGGAAGCCGGCTTCACAGCCCCTCGCATTCGCTGGACGCCTGTTCGCTGTTTCGGACGACTGGGGAGGACATTGCTAGGGAATCGCGCCGTCGCTCATCTGATGATGAGCCATTTCTGCCTCCATATGAAGAAACCAGCAAGCATTGCGCCTTCACGCGATGTGAAGAACGCCCGTGCTGCGTAACCGAAGCAACAGGCAGATCAGATCATGACTTATCCACTTCGGGTGCTACATCTATTTGGTCGTATGGATCGGGGCGGCGCCGAACTGCGCACCCTTGACGTGATCCGGCGGCTGGATCCTACCCAGGTTCAAACACATATTTGCGTGCTCTCTGGCTTGCAAGGCGAATTGGATCAGGAAGTGCTCCGCGCTGGCGGAATGATGCATTATGTGCGACTTGACTCCCGGTTTCCTTGGCGATTTCTTCATTTGATTCGTAGCCAACGGATCGATGTGGTGCATTCCCACGTCTATCTCGCAACGGGCGCGATCCTGCTACTGGCGAAACTCGCGGGAGTACAGCAGCGAATCGCACATTTCCGCTGTTCCCAAGATGATGGCGGCCACGCTCTCGCTAAGCGTCTCCGTCACGCGCTGTTGCGCCGACTCATCGACCGGTACGCAACGCGAATCGCGGCGGTAAGTAATGCGGCGATGAGGTCCGCCTGGCGAGAGGATTATCAGCACGATCCTCGGTGTGAGGTTGTGTACAACGGCATCAATCTCGCGCCGTTTGAAGGAGCATGCGATCGAACGGGAGTATGCCAAGAGTTTGACCTTCCTCACAATTGCGTGCTTTATATCCACGTGGGGAACGTTCGGCCTTCCAAGAACCACGCCAAAGTCCTGGCCATCTTTGCCGAGATCATCAAGAGACAACCGGAAGCAAGGCTCTTGCTCGCCGGTCGCGGCGCCGACGATAAGTCCTCCTTGCTCCAACAGATTCAGCAACGGTCGCTCTGCGGCCTAGTTCGATTAGCTGGCGTACGACACGATGTGCCTCGCCTTTTGCGAGCCGCAGATTTACTCCTTTTTCCTTCGCTGCATGAAGGGCTTCCAGGAGTCCTCCTTGAAGCAGCGGCTGCGGGTGTCCCAGCGTTGGCCAGTGACCTCTCGGTCGTGCGCGAGATTTCCCCTTTCTTAGCTGGGATTCGCTCGTTATCGGTAACCGAAGATGACGCAACGTGGGCCAATTTGGCGCAGGAAATCGTTAAATCGACTTCTCCGACCTTGCGCGACGCTTGGGCGAAAAGCTTTAAACAGAGCCCCTTCACGTTAGACGCCTCGGTTGCGGCCCACCTCAGAATCTGGGAATCGGATTGCTCGGGGCCCCCAGCCTTATCGGAAGAATCAGGTCTTCACCGACACGCCGCATAAGTCTGAGCCCTCAACCGAGAAAGGCATAAGCGACAGTGCATACCAAGACGCGAGTTGCCATGCAAAGGCGACATGCTGCTGTCAGCGTCGACACCACTGGTTTTCGAACATTAGCGACCGCTTCGCTGGTGTTGGCAGGTGTTGCCGGTGGGCTCGCGCCGATCATGGACGTTATCAATGGGAGAGGCTCAACGCCACTGATACCCCATCCTGCCATTACGTTGTGCTTGCCGGCAGTAGCCTGCAGCATACGATATTGGACTGTGGCGAGATTATCCGCCATCCCGCCCATAATGCTTGTCGCCTGTCTCCTCATGTTACTTGGTGTAACTTGGGTGGATAAGACGGAGTTCGGTCGCGGCGCGGTGATTGCCGTCTCCGCCGCAATCTCAATTCCAATCGGGATTCTGCTCCATCAGCTAAATCGCTGCCGCCTGATGGCGAAAATCTTTATTGCGACCTCAGCTGTCCATTTCGCCGTTGCGCTTGCGCATGCCGATGGTAACATCGCTCGTTTGGGTACGATTCACGTCGACGAACTAGGGCGAGTCGGGAACTCCAACGCGTTCGGCGGCCAAATGGCGATCGCTGCGATCCTTTCGGTCTTACTCTTCCTGAGCCCCGAATCCCACCAAGGGCGAGCTTCCGAGGTCCGAATCTCGACGCGCATTTACTGGGTTGCCATTGCGTTTGTCTTTTATGCAGCGGTGTTGATGTCGGCCTCCCGTGGAGCATCGATTTGCGTCGGCGTAACGACGATCGCCATTCTGCTGTACAACCGCATTACCACGGCCAAATTGTTCTTGTCATGCGCCATTGGGTTCGCAAGCCTTTTCCTTCTTGCGGCCGATAGCGTTATTCTCGAGAACTTGCGTACGCGTTTTCAAAATCAGGACGAACTGGGCTCGTTTGGCGATCGTCTGCCAATTTGGGAAGCCGCCTATGAGTCGCTTTGGGATCATCCCCGCTTTATTTGGATTGGCATGGGAACAGGAGGAGTCGAAAAGGTTTTAGCGACTCATAACTATCTGCACTCGGTGATGGGGGAAGACGGAGTGCGCCGTCGTGCAACGCACAACAGCTATATCGAATGGATTCTATCGTATGGAATGGTGGGCTTGGTTATTGGTGCGGGTTTAGTCGTCGCGATGATCCGTCGCGCTCGATGGTGGGATAAGCAGCGGCAAAGTTGTGAACGCTCTGCGATTCTGCTGTACGCCTTACTATTTTCTATGTCCACATGCGTTTATCGTCTGCTCTATATCGGGCCGGTGGCGGCAATGATGGTAGCTCTCTTAATGGGGGCGTCGCTCGCGCGTCCGAAAATGGCGCTGCATCGTAGCGAACGCACGACGATGCGCTCGAAACCAGCTCTCGCGGCGTAGTCCAGGTGTTACCCGACGGGACTTTGGGCCGCTGGCGCGTTGTGTCCTTAAGAAACCGTCCATTGTGTCGCGCTTCCCCATGAGCTAGAAGCAGCGTCTCTACGAATGCTCGCCCTGACCGGTTCACCCATCTTCATGCAATACCAACCATGAACGTCGCAATAGTTCTGGAGCAACGATTCTCGTGTACACCCGATGGCGCCGTTTGGGCTCAGACGGCCGCTTCCTATTCTTTTTGGAAGCGGTACTTGGAGGTATTTGATGGTGTCCGTGTAGTCGCGAGAGTACAAAAAGTAGAAACCCCTCCAGCAAACGCTGTTCGGGCCGATGGACCTAAGGTCCAGTTCCTGCACGTGCCCTACTATCTCGGGCCATGGCAGTACATTCAGCGAGCCAAAGCCGTCAAAAACGCTACATTGGCCGCCATCCAACCACAAGATGCAGTCATACTTCGCGTTCCTTCGACGCTGGCGAATGGAATTTTCGGATCCTTGTACCGGAACGGGCGACCGTATGGAGTAGAAGTTGTCGGAGACCCCTGGGACGTCTTCGCGCCCGGCGTCATTCAACATCCCCTGCGCGTCTTCTTGCGTAAGTACTTCTGCGAAAACCTGCGGAAGCAATGCCGACATGCTTCGGCCGCCGCCTACGTCACCGAGCGAACCCTCCAGGCCCGCTACCCGGTTGGTCCCACGCGGCTATCCATTGCTTACTCCTCAGTGGAGCTGCCTGACGAGGCGTTTGTCGACACGCCACGGAATAGAACGATCGGGAATCGCCCCCTTCGACTTATATTCGTCGGAAGTCTTGCCCAGTTATATAAGGGCCCCGATGTGCTGTTGGAGGCCACCGCGTTATGCATCGCGCGCAATACAAAACTGGAATTGACGATCGTGGGCGACGGTCGGTATCTTTCTCACCTCAAGTCACAAGCCGATCAACTTGGAATTGCAGAGCATGTGTGCTTCCTAGGCGAGTTGCCGCCAGGGAATGCAGTGCGAACCCAACTTGATCAAGCCGACGTGTTTGTGCTGCCCTCCCGTACCGAGGGCCTGCCGCGCGCCCTGATCGAGGCCATGGCGCGCGGCCTGCCGTGCATCGCTTCGACGGCCGGGGGCATCCCGGAATTGTTGCCGCCTGACGACTTGGCGCCGCCAGGAAACGCAGCCGCATTGGCGGAACTCATCCGCAACGTTGCGGGCGATCCTAACCGCCGCCAAGCCATGGCGCTTCGAAACTTAACCCGCGCTCGCGATTTCCACGCCGATGTGTTGCGACAACGGCGAAACACGTTTTACCAATATCTCCGTGATTGCACACGAGCGTGGCTGCACACGAGAAATGCAGCATGAACGTCCTTCACTTGGTGAAAACAAGCGACGGAGCCTCCTGGGCGACGTTGATGGCCGCCGAGTTGGTGCAGCGCGGCGTGAAAGTACATGTGGCGCTCCCCAGTCCTCATGGCCGACAAATCGCCGCGTGGCGGGCGACGAATGCAACCCTTCATTTTGTTTCGGTTGATCTTCCGGTCCGAGCTCCCTGGCGTTGGCCTCGGGTCCGTCGCTCGCTGCGCCAGTTAGTAGCGGACATTCAACCAGACCTAATTCACAGTCACTTCGTTGGCACAACCTTGGCTTTACGGCTGGCGTTAGGCCGGCAACACTCCATTCCGCGGCTATTTCAGGTCCCCGGCCCACTTCACCTTGAACATCGTTTCTATCGGCAATGGGAACTCTCAACGGCCGGGCCATCCGACTATTGGATTGCCTCTAGTCGCTATATCCAACGCCTGTACTGCGAACAGCAAGTTCCGCCTGAGCGTCTTTTCTTAAGCTACTACGGCGCCCGCCCCGAGACGTTCTCTTCCAAACGCACCGGCTTGCTTCGTCGTCAACTCGGTTTCGACGATAGTGCTCTCGTCGTTGGCAACGCGAACTTCATGTATCCGCCGAAGTTGTACTTAGGGCAACTCGTCGGTCTGAAACGACACGAAGCGATCATCCAAGCTTTAGCCATCGCCGCCCGCCAAGAGCCTCGGTTGCAAGGTGTCCTTGTCGGCAAGTCGTGGAACAATAGCCAGTGGTACGAACGGAAGTTGCGGCGCCAGGCAGCCGCCGCATCCGACCGAATCCACCTGCCAGGCTGTGTTCCTAGCGGAATGGTCGGGCAAATCCTTGCCGATTTCGATCTGATCGTTCATGCGCCGTTATCAGAAAACTGCGGCGGCGTGCATGAGGCATTGATGGCGGAAGTGCCGGTCGTTTCCAACACAGTCGGAGGTCTGCCCGAAGTCATTATCGACGGCGTGACAGGGGCGACCGTAACCGACTCAAGCCCTCCCTCGCTGGCAAACGCCATTCTCGCAGCCTTGGAAGAGTTGCCGAAGCGGCGGGCGTGGGCTCGAACCGGAAGGCGACTCCTACAGACCATGTTCAATGTTCGCCGCACAGCTGGCGAGATTTGGGAGATCTACCGCCACGTCTTGAGCCCCGAATTCGCACGTCCCCAAGAGTTTGACTCTCGGAAGTACGTCCAAACCTATGCGTCGCAAGGCGCCGCGTTTCCGACCGAATCGGCAGCTTGAACTGAAGAAATCCAGATGAAGTCCAAGGAAAACACTACCGCTATCTTAAACGGCTTTGTTCCCTAATTTGTCGACCAGAAATTCAACGTCTGCAAATCACAGCGCAAAGTTCAAAGGAAATCAAAGACCGTGCGGAACAACTTCTACACCCGGTATGGGAAGCGCTGGCTGGACCTCGGTCTCGCCCTGACCGCGCTACTCGTGCTTGCGCCGGTATTGGCCATCGTGGCGGCCATCGTGCGATGGAGATTCGGCGCGCCGGTCTTCTTTACGCAAGAACGCATTGGCCGGTACGGCTCGGCGTTCCGCATTATCAAGTTCCGCACGATGACCAACGCTCGAGACGCCAGCGGTCAATTGCTTCCGGACGAACAACGACTCACTCCGCTAGGACGATTCTTGCGAAACACAAGCCTGGATGAACTTCCCGAGCTTTGGAATATTCTTCGCGGAGAAATGAGTTTCGTCGGTCCGCGTCCGCTCTTGCCCGAGTACCTTCCCTACTATACGCCCGAAGAGGCCCGACGCCACGAGGTCGCTCCTGGGCTTACAGGCTGGGCGCAAGTTAACGGACGAAACGCGCTCGCGTGGGACAAGCGGTTTCAGTTCGATGTTTGGTATGCAGACAATATCTCATTCTGGCTCGATGTCAAAATCCTGGCGATGACCGTATTCAAAGTCCTCGCAAGGCAAGACATTTCGGCGCATGGGCACGCCACTATGCCGAAATTCTCTCGGCCCGTCGTATCTTCCTCACATCGTAGTTAACTTCCATGCCGTCCCTAATCGTGATTGGCGCCGGCGGGCACGCCCAAATGGTCATCTCTACTGCACTCGCCGCAGGTTTTGAGATTGATTGCGTGCTCGACGACAATCCCCAACGGTGGGGCCAACGTATCCTGGGCATTGTAATTGATGGCCCGATCGCCAAGGCCTGCGATAAACGCTCAACGCCCGCGGTTATCGCCATTGGCGACGGCGCCGCGCGGCGGCGTATTGCAGGCGAATTTGCCTTGAACTGGACCCGACTCGTTCATCCTTTTGCGTACGTCGATCCGGCTGCGCAGGTGGGCGAAGGAACGGTCATCGCCGCGGGCGGCATCGTCCAACCGGGCGCTGTCATTGGCAAACATTGCGTCGTTAATACGGGATCGTCAATCGACCATGACTGCCGCCTGGAAGACTATGTGACCACGGGGCCTGGCGTTCATCTGGCAGGGGGCGTGCACGTGGGCACCGGCACGCTACTGGGCGTCGGCAGTTGTGCGCGTCCAGGCTGCCGCATTGGCGCCGAGTCGCAAGTGGGAGCCGGAGCCGTGGTCATCCAGGACTTACCTTCCCACGTCGTCGCGTACGGCGTGCCCGCGCGTATCCGCCAGACGAATGAGCAAGCGAAGCGCGTCGCTTAGAACACCTCGATCCTTTTCAGGTACTGGACCTTAAACATGAGCCATCAACCTCGCCCGACGAAGTCTTTTCCCGTGTGGCCGCATTTCGATGACGAAATGGTGGAGGCAGCGGCGCGCGTCCTGCGTTCCGGCAAAGTGAACTACTGGACCGGCGAAGAAGGACGCCACTTCGAACGGGAGTTCGCGGCGCTGGTCGGCGTTCCCCATGCCATCGCCGTCGCCAATGGCACCGTGGCTTTGGAATTGGCGCTTTGGGCGATGGACATTGGGCCCGGTGACGAAGTGATCGTGCCTTGCCGCAGCTTCGTGGCGACCGCCAGCGCAGTCGCCATGCGGGGAGCCACCCCCGTATTCGCCGACATTGACCGCGATAGTCAGAATATCACCGCCGCAACCATCGAGCCGCTAATCACGACGCGCACCAAAGCCGTGATCGTAGTCCACCTGGCGGGGTGGCCTTGCCATATGGAGTCCATCTGCAATCTTGCTCGCCGCTATGGCTTGCGCGTTATTGAAGACTGCGCCCAGTCGCTAGGCGCAGCCTTCCAGAACCGGGCAACGGGCGCCTGGGGCGATATGGCGGCTTTCTCGTTCTGCCAAGATAAGATTCTTACTACCGCCGGCGAAGGCGGCATGGTCACAACCCATGATGCGCAGCTCTGGGAACGCGCCTGGTCGCTCAAGGATCACGGTAAGAGTTGGGACGCGATGTACCACCGGCAGCATCCCGAGCCGTTCAAATGGGTGCATGAGGCCATAGGAACGAACTGGCGGATGACCGAAGTGCAGGCGGCGGTGGGCCGCGTGGCGCTTCGTCGTGTCCCGCAGTGGGTCGAAACCCGCCGCCGTCACGCCGCAGCTTTGCACGCAAGTCTCATGGGCGTTCCCGGTTTGCGCCTCGTCGCTCCCGGCGAAGACTACTTCCATAGTCATTACCGTTACTACGCCTTTGTGGAGCCTACGCAACTTCATCCCGAATGGTCACGTAACCGGATTGTCGAAACGCTCAACGCCTGGGGCATTCCCTGCGGTGTTGGCGTCTGCCCAGAAATGTATCGCGAGGGAGCGTTCGCATTCCGCGGAATCGGTCCCCAAGAACGTTGCCCCGTAGGGAAAGAAGTAGGCGAGACGTCGTTAATGTTCCTGGTCCATCCCACGTTGACCGAGGACCACATTCAGGAAATCGCTCAGGCGACTCGTGAAGTTATGACGCTCGCCACCCAGCCAACGGCGGCGCCAGCTCCAACTCCGTTGCGTCGCTCTGAGGCGGCATAGAAGCGCAATTCATACGTCACAGGCTCATGGGAGCCTTACCCGGGCTGAACTTCTTAAGCGTTCAGTCCCTGCGGCAGCTATAGCTCCTCAGAATGCGCGTTCCCGCCGTCTGACCTACTTGTCGAACACTTCGCCCTAATGTCCTTAGGGCCTTCCCTTTTCGCTGGCGGATTTCTCGCTCTCGCGATCCTAGACGGGCCTAGATCCCCTGTGCTCCGCACTTTCGAGAAACTGAACTCGACGCCGTAACCGTATGTGGGTAATTTTCCTCCCCGCACGTTGCGTTTCCAACTCTCAATGCGCCCCAGCTCGGACACGTCGTCCCTAGCCCAGTGAAACGTTTGCCGTGACCTCCACTACTCGGTACTCGTGGGATGCTCCTTCTAATCCATCATGGACATGGGAGGCGCTCTCCCAGAAATGCTGTGATGCGGCGCTTGCGGGGGTTGTGTTCATTGCGCCGCTATTTATGGGCGGCCGCCATCCGGTCGGAAAGTTCGTTTACGTGCTTTTTGTCTGCGCCGCCGCAGTGGCGTATTGCGTGCGGCAATGCGTTTCGGCGGAAAGTGCTTGGCGCAAATCGGGCGCCGAGTGGCTGATTGTCCTCACCGTGGGCTTGCTGCTCGTTCAGATGACGCCGCTCCCTTCCTCCTTTCTGGCGTGGGCGGCGCCCGACATGGTCGAACTTCTGCCTCTATGGCAAAACGATCCGCAAGCTCCTGTACAACTGGGGCATTGGCGCACCTTATCGCTGGCTCCCAGAGAAACTCGCGCGGGTCTGGTCCTCTTCCTGGCGCATTCTTTGGTATTTCTCACCGTCCTCCAACGCCTGAATACCCGTCAAGACGTTGAACGATTCTTACGTTGGCTCGCCGTGGCGTGTGCGGGAATGGCGACGTTAGGCCTGCTGCAATACTTTGCGAGCAATAGCAAGTTCCTTTGGGTCTACGCCCATCCTTCACGCACAACCGACGATGCCGTCAAAGGCGTTTTCCACAATCAAAATCACTTTGCCAGTTACTTGGCGTTGGGCGTTGGGTCACTGATCTGGTTGACGTGGCGACAGTTTGAGCAGCATCGGACCACGCGCCCCCCAAGGCGCCACCAGGCCCCGTTGGATTGGCGTCGTTCCACACTCCCCTTACTCTTGATGGCGGCTTTGGCGGGCGTCGGTTTTGCCGGTCTGCTCACCTTCTCCCGTGGCGGCGTCGTGGCGCTTCTCACCGCCACAACCGCCTGTGTCGCCATCTACACCTGGAAGAAACTTCTCGGGTTTCGATCGGTCGTGGGGCTTATCGTAGTAGGGTTCGCGGCGGCGGCGGCCATCTCCGCCTACGGGCACGAATCGCTCATGCGCAGGCTGGGAACACTTCACGAGTCGGAATCGCTCGATGACCTGAGCCACGCGCGGGTTGTACTTTGGAATGCAATGCTCCAGGCGGCGCGCAGTTATCCTGTCTTCGGCGCCGGGGTAGGATCCCATGTCGAGGTCTATCCGACCTACATGAAGGAGTATGTCCGCGTCCAGTTCAGCCATGGCGAGAATGGCTATCTGCAGGTGTTGTTAGAAACGGGCGCTGTAGGGCTCGCCCTGCTCCTGACGGGTATTGGCCTTAGCCTCTACTGGTGTCTAAGAACTGTGCTGCGTGGCGATTCGGAGACGGCCGCCTGCGCAGCGGCGATCCTCAGCGGCCTAATCGCCAGCGCAGTCCATTCGGCGGGCGACTTCGTGTGGTACATCCCCGGCTGTATGTCCGTCACGGTCATTCTCATCGCGTGCGCTTGCCGACTTCACCAACTTACCCGCTCCGACGTCGATAACGCCGCCGCCCCCACCATCGGGACGCCACGGTGGGTGTCGCTCGGCGCTACATCGATCGTTGTTGCGCTCTCGCTAGCGATGATCAAGGATCGCTACGCTCCGGCGCTGGCGGGCCCACATTGGGACCGTTATATCGCCCTGTCGCTTCGAACGTCTGGCAAGTCCATCTGGGCTTCTCCCGAGGAGCGCATTGCCGCCGACAGCGAAGGGCTGACTCAGCGGCTCATGGAGCACCTAGAGGCGGCCCTCGCGCGGGATCCTTTCAATGCGCGGGCGAACTACCGCATGGCCGTTATGTGCCTGCGGATGTTCGACATCCGCCAAAAGAACTCTCCCAATGCGATGGACTTGACCCAGATTCGCGATGCAGCGCTTGCGTCGAACTTCCCCTCCCGCGAAGAGCAGGACCGCTGGCTTGACAACGCCATTGGCGAGAACCGCCAGTATTTGGACCGTGCGGCTGTATGCTTTCGGCGAGCCCTTCGCTTGTGTCCGCTCCAGGGCGAGGCTTACATTCACTTGGCCGAAATCGCCTTCCTCGACGGATTAGGCCACCGTGCAAAACACGCCTACATTGATCAGGCCGAACGCTTGCGTCCTTACGAAGGTGTGGTGCTCATGGCGGCTGGCCAGGAAGCAGCGTTGGAAGGCGACTTGGAGAAGGCCCTCGCCTATTGGAAACGGGCGTTCCACCAAGACCCAGCGTCGCAGCAGCGCGTCATCAAGATGCTGGCGGGAGGCGTTTCCGCTACTCAGTTCCTCGAACTGATGGACCCCGATCTGTACGGACTGGCGACCACCTTCCAACATTACCGCGAGTTGAACCGACGCGAAGACGCCCAGACCGTGGGGCGGAAGTACGTGGCGACCTTAGAAGAACAAATTCAAGGGCAGTCCGGCCCGGCCGTCGCTCAACGCTGGTTCAGCGCCTCGGAAATCTATCGTTACCTGGAAGACCCCGCGAAGGCCGTTGAGTGCATGGAGCGGGCTGTCCGCGCAGCGCCAGGCGATGTGACGATGCGGCGCGCCCTCGCTCTACGTCTCTTGGACGCTCAACGCCCCGATGAAGCCGCCGACCACTTCCGTTGGTGCCTTCGTTACGATCCCGATGATCCCGCCGCGCAAGCTGGATTGGCTCGTGCATTGCGCGAACGGCTCGCCCCTGCCGTGACCGGTCAACGACAAGGCCGCAGCGAACTCCGCTAGCCGACCGCAACAATAAAAAAGCCGCTTGCGGCGCATGTCCGCAAGCGGCTGTTTCACTTCGACCTACCCCGCGTCCCGTAAACCAAGACGCGGAGTTCCGATCGCCGGAAGAAGCTCTTCTTATTCTTCCGCAAAGACCGCATCCACGGCGGCGGGCAGTTGACGTTGACCGGCAGCCAAGACTTCCAGCATGCCCTCGTCATCGTGATCCTTGCCCAGCACGTGGCCCAACTCATGCAGCACGGCGCTTAAGAGGTCCATCTGCCCGTTGGGAACGCTGCTGTTGGGATCCGTACCCACAAACCAGCCGTGGCCGGCTGCGTCGTCGTCAATCTTAACAATCAGGCCGCTTGTCAGCCCCAGTTGAGCGCCCGGCAAGCTCGCTACCGTCACTTGCGCGTTTGCCAAGCGAGCCGCTTGGGCGTCGCTCAACCCCGTGATAAGCAGCAGGGCTTTCGCCTCGGCCACCACGGGCGCCAACACGTCGTCGGTCAACGTCGCGCCGTCGCCATCGGTAGCGATGCTTGCCGCCAATAACGACGCACTCCAATTGCCGACCACCGGCAGGTCGCCCGCAACGCCATAGCTGGCGGCGAAATCAATCATCGCCTCAAACGTACCATTACCGTTCAGGTCCAGCCGCCAGTTGGGAATTGCGACCACGCCGACATCCGAGACGCCGTCGCCATCCCAATCGCCAGCGATTCCGGTACCGGCCAGTCCCATCGGGCCAATCGCCTTGTCGACAAACGGCGTCCAGACGCCATTGCTGTCGAAGTCGAGATAGTACCGGCCATTGCTAGGCCGGAAGACGCCGATTTCGTCATCGCCATCGCCGTCCCAGTCCCCAATGATTGGCGAATCGCCCGCGACCCCGTACGGGCCACGGCGGATATCGCCGGCGTCCCAGACGCCGCTGCCGTTAATATCCAGGTAG
>CAYWIS010000137.1:0-16544 GCA_964458385.1 uncultured Pirellulaceae bacterium | reverse complement strand
GATCGCAATGACCACCAGCAACTCGACAAGCGTAAACGCGCGGCGGAACAAGAAGGGACGTTCCATGAGACACCTCGGCTAACGAGAAAGGAGAAGAGAGGCTCAGCCGTGCCGATAAGAATCCGTAAGTGTCTGCCGCGGTAGTATTCCCAATCGCCCCAACGACGTCAAATATTTGGTTACTGGCGTTTTTTTATTTTTGCGGGCGACGATTTGCTCCTTCGGCCCTACGAGCATCTCGCTCGCAGGGCGAATGGGCAAAAGGCGTGTGAGAGAAAGAACTTACTGCTCGACCCATTGCCAGCCGAACTTGGCGTCGAGCTCTTCTTGCGCCAGGTGCGCCCAGGGGGTGCCGGGGTGCTCGGCGACGACGCGTTCTAAGTACATGCGAGCCTTGGTCATAAGACGTTCGATCGCGGTGCCGGCTTCGGTGGTGTCGGACCCTTGCAGAACCCAACGGGTGCTTTCGGGATGCTCAAAACGCCGGCTCCGTTTGAGCATGGCTAAAGCGGCGTTGTAGCCGTCGATGCGGGCCTTGGCCGCCGCGGCACGTCCCATGGCCAAGTCGAAGTTGGCTTGCCAGCGAGGCTCGGTCAGCCGGGGGCGGTCGGCCTCGCCTTGCTGCAACAAGGTGTACACGCGATCCACCTCGGGCGCCAATCTCGCCGCCAATTGCTGCGCCCGAGCGACGCGCCGCTGCATGGCAGATTCGTTCTCGCGCGGGAATTCCAACTCGGGGTAGAACGCTTCCGAGAACTCGTCAAGCTGGGCCGCCTCGTGCAGCGCCCGCCGGGCGCCGTTTTCCTTGAGTAGCTGTTGATACGCCTCGTCTGAAATGTAATCGGGCGCATAGCGGCGCATAATCTGTGGATCAAACCGCACCGCATGCGACGACGGCCAATCGGCCAACGACCCACCGGGGGCGTTGTCGCCGGGCGGTTGCAGCATGATGAACTCTCCCCCGGTAGCCCGACACATGCGCTCCAAGGCGAAAGGCCCAAACCCTGACTCCAGCACTTGATTGCGCCAAAAGCTCGCGAACGACGGTAGGTTGACCCGTTCTCGATACCGCGATTCGGGCCCATGCCGCAGTGCAGGATCTGCTGGGCTCCTGGCGGTATTGAGGAGCGATTCGCCTTCGCCCAGATTGGGCAGCGCTGAAACCTGACCAAACGGCGCCGGAGCGCCAATCACATAGACCGGCACAGCGTAGCGCCGGGCGGTTGCGAGAATCTCCTCTGCGTGTTCGGCGTCGTCGCCGGCCTCATCCGTGATCATCATCAACAACAGCCGGCGGCCTTGCTTGGTGCGATAGGGGAGGTACTTCTCCAATGCGGCGGCTACCGCGGCGAACGTCACTTCCCGCGAATGGTTATCGACGGAAATCGAGTCGAACGCTTGGATGACCGTGGGCGCATGGCCCGTTGGCTCCTCCTGCGGGAATTGCACATCCTGGCCAAACGACACCACGGCCGTCAGCAGACGCGGCGTTTCGGCCCGCGGGTGAATGCCGGGCACGCGTCCCTTGGCGATGTCGGTATAGAACTGGTTGATGTGCTGGCGGGCCTGAAACACAATCCGCGAGGCGCTATAGGAGCGGTCGATCAGCCACACCACCAGCGTTGGGTCAAGCTCGACGGCGTCGCGCACGTGGGTGACGACCCGGGCTACCGCCACTTCTTCGTCGATCCCGCCGCGCCGCTTGGCGTCGACGACCGGCGAAGGTTGGTACAGCAAGCCGCTATTGGCGATTTCGGGCAGAACTTCTTCGGTGTCTTCCGGGGGTGTGGAGCGCGGGGGCGCGATTGGCGGAGGAGACGCTTCAGCGGTCGTGGGAGTTGCGGCGCCGCCGCGATGACGCTCGCGCGCTTCCCGCGCACGTTCGACAACTTTCTCGCAACCCGAGAGAAGCAGGCTAGCGCAGGCCGCCATAACGACCCAGATGCCGCCCCGCGCAAACCGCCCACACATGCCTATTGATCTCCGTTCGCAATGCTCTAACGTCATATCAACTAGTATAACGTTCCATGGCGTTTTCATCGTAGCCGCCCTTGCCGTTGGCCGGTTCACTTCCGAAACCGCTCGAGTTGGGGCGAGGAGCGTCGGTAAGTTGCGCTGAGGCTCGTTAACCGACAAACGCCGTGGAGAGGGGGTCTTGCATCGCTTTGCCAAGGAAGGAGCCGAAGGAGCGTCTTCGTGGATGGGCGAGCCAAAGAGTGGGGGCGTTGTGCGTGGCCATCACGAGGGAAAGCCGCCGGTCGCCTGTACGACCCGCGGCTAAATGGCGCGCAAAAAGAAAAGCAGGTTCCGCCAGATGACGGAACCTGCTGAAAGAGTTTTGCTGGGCGACTAGCGCACTTCCACGTAACAGCGGAGCGAGCGGTCGGGTAGGGTCATGCGGCGCGACCGCGACGGCGCGGGCCCGTCCAGGTCGGGGTACACGTCGCGCGGCGGGTCTTGCGACGTGTCGACGAACAGTCGCCAGTGCGTGCCCTTGGCCACAGGCGGCAGAATAAACTGCCGAGGCTGCGGCGAAGCGTTGATCATTAGCAGCACGTCGCGGCCCTTGCCTTCGGGGTCATGCTCGCGCGACGGTGAGGCCAAGTGGCAAATCAGCGTGTTGTCGTCGCCGTGCCAGTCGACCGCTGCTCCCAGAGCGCTATACCAACTGACGTCTGGCACGCCGCGCTCGTTCGGCTCGCCGGTCAGGAAGTGCTCGCGGCGCACGGTGGGTTGGTTGCGGCGGAAGTGGATCAAGGCTTGCACGAAGCGCACCAAGTCGGCGTTCTTCTCCACCAGCGACCAGTCGAACCACGAAATTTCGTTGTCCTGACAGTAGGCGTTGTTGTTGCCCCATTGGGTGCGACGGCATTCGTCGCCGGCGACCAGCATGGGCACGCCCTGGCTGAGCATGAGCGTAACCAACATGTTCTTGATCTGCCGGACGCGGTAGCCTTCGATCACCGGGTCGTTGGTGGGGCCTTCGACGCCGTAGTTGTCGCTGTAATTGTTGTTTTCGCCGTCGCGGTTGTCTTCACCGTTGGCTTCGTTGTGCTTGTACTTGTAGCTGACCAAATCGTTCAGCGTGAAGCCGTCGTGCGAGGTAATGAAGTTGATGCTGCTGTAGGGATACCGCCCGCCGCCTTCGTACAAATCGCTTGAGCCGGAAAGCCGCGTAGCGAAGGCGCCCAGCATTCCCCGGTCGCCGCGCCAGAGCCGGCGAACGTCATCGCGATACCGCCCGTTCCATTCAGCCCAGCGTGTGCCGGTGCCGCCAAACGAGCCCACCTGGTACGCCCCGGCGGCGTCCCAGGCTTCGGCAATGATCTTGGTGTCGGCCAAGAGCGGGTCTTCGGCAATCGCCTCCACCACAGGCGGGTTCGCCAGCACGTTGCCGTCTTTATCGCGCGTGAGAATGGAGGCCAGATCGAAGCGGAAGCCGTCGATGTGGTAGTTGTGGACCCAGTGCCGCAGGCAATGGAAGATCATCTCGCGGACAATCGGATGATTGCCGTTGATCGTGTTGCCGCAACCCGAGTAGTTCTTGTAGGTTGCCCCGCCGTTCTCCAGCATGTAGTAGACTTGGTTTTCCAAGCCTTTGAAGCTGAGCACGGGGCCGCGTTCGTTGCCTTCGCAGGTGTGGTTGAAGACCACGTCCAGGATCACTTCGATCCCGGCCTGGTGGAGGGCCTTCACCATGCGTTTGAACTCCACCACCTGTGCGCCGGGCTCCGAGGAGGCCGCGTATCCGCGGTGCGGCGCAAAGAACGCCAGCGGATCGTAGCCCCAGTAGTTAGGACGAGCCAGCGGCCGGCCATCGAACCCGAGAATGGGAAACTCGTGGACCGGCATCAGTTCGACCGCCGTCACTCCCAGCGACTTAAGGTAGGGAATCTTTTCGATCACGCCCAAGTACGTGCCGGGGGCGCTCACATCGCTGGTGGGGCTTTGGGTGAAGCCCCGCACGTGCATCTCGTAGATGACGGTTTCCGACAAATCGCGCTTCAGGTGCCGGTCGCCGCCCCAGTCGAACCGATCGTCCACCACGACGCACTTGGGCGGCCGGATGATTCCGTCGTCGGAAGGCTGGAAACAGCCAGCCAGCGCCTTGGCGTAGGGGTCAATCAGTCGCGCTTTGGGGTTGAACCACTGGCCGCGTTGCGGATCCCAGGGACCATCGGCTTGCAAGTGATAGAGCTGACCCGCCGACAAACCGGGGACGAAAATACTCCACACATCGCCCCAACGATCGGTGTCGGCGTCAAAAGGGATAATCTCGGCCGGTTCCGTGTCGTCAACGGTGTTATAGAGCAAAAGCCGCATTGCCGTCGCCGAGCGGCTGAACACGACGAACTGGACCCCATCCTCATGGAGCACAGCTCCATATGGTAAGAGGTGCGTGAAATCCAGCTCGGGATGGGTATGACGCATGAGCATACGCGGTTCCGTTCCTTCACCTGATGATAAGAAGGCTGTGACGCGCCAAACATATCACCGGGAGAGCGGCGGAGCCGGTTGATGATCGCCGAAATCGTCGAAAAACATCCTTCCGTGAGCGTCACGCACTGCTTGGCGAAGCACTGTCGCCTACGGTGGATTTTTCCGTCGTCGCGAAGCAAGCGGACGTGCTGCCCTTGGTGTTATCGGCGTGCAGGTCGCAGCCAATCTACCTGCCCCTGGCTGGCTTAAGCCACTTTCCGATGGGAGGCGACATATCCTGCCCGGCTGTCGCAAGTTCCCAAGGCCGGTGAGGCCGGCGTATCACTCTTCTAGCGCAAAATAGCCAAGACTTGCTACTTCGCCCGACCA
Source organism: uncultured Pirellulaceae bacterium (assembly GCA_964458385.1). Classification (GTDB taxonomy): domain Bacteria; phylum Planctomycetota; class Planctomycetia; order Pirellulales; family Pirellulaceae; genus JAHWKS01. Next base: position 11,735 of record CAYWIS010000137.1, on the reverse strand, counting down.
AAACACCTCCTGCAACCCTCGCGATAATTATAGCGGGCTGGTACATTAAAATCTCCGCGTCGGGAGCCGCGTTGTCCGAGAAATCCGCAGGAATTCCCGTCGGCGGAATGCATACCGCAGGTCACACGGCCAGATACCGATACGGCAGCGGGACCCACGCCAGACATTTGGGTGGTCCGGGGGCTGCCGGCCAGCCGCAACCGCCTGCGCCCCGTGGCCGGGGCGACTTCCCTGTTTTGTGCAAGCGGCGGGTCGTTTTTCATGCTGGCTGACCGCCTGATTCACCGCTGCGGAGCTTCGTTGCGGCGTTACGAGAACCCAAAAGCTTATGGCCACCACGTATAAAGACGCGGGCGTCGATCTGGATGTGTATCGCGAGTCGATGACGCGTTTGCCGCGGCTCATGCGGCGGACTTTCTCGCCCCGCGTATTGGAGCTGGAGGGGGGCTTTGCCGGCCTGTTCCAGCTTGATTTCGACAACCGCCTCTTTCGCCGCGGATACCGCGATCCCGTGCTGGTGGCCTGCACCGACGGAGTGGGAACCAAGCTGAAGGTCGCCCAGATGATGGGGGTCCACAACACCATCGGCATCGACCTGGTGGCGATGTGCGTGAACGACGCCCTGTGCTGCGGCGCCGAGCCGCTGTTCTTTCTCGACTACGTGGCGATGGCCAAAGATGACCCCGTGGTGCTAGAGCAGATTGTGGCCGGCGTAAGCGAGGGGTGCCTGCAGGCGGACTGCGCCCTGCTTGGCGGCGAAACGGCGATCATGCCCGACGTGTACCGCCCCGGCGAGTACGACTTGGCGGGCTTTTGCGTGGGAGTCGCCGAACGCCGCCAGGTGATTGACGGCAAGGCGATCGCCCCGGGCGACGTGGTGCTGGGGGTTGCGTCGAGCGGGCTGCATTCGAACGGTTACAGCCTTGTGCGAAAGGTCGTGTTCGACAAAGCGGGCCTGACCGTCGATCAGTACGCTGACGAACTCGGCCAAACCGTAGGCGAAGCGCTGCTGACCCCGACGCGCATCTACGCTCGGCCGGTACGGCAAATCTTGGCCGCGTATAACGGGCGACGCGTGGTGCACGGAATCGCCCATATTACCGGCGGCGGCCTGCGAGAAAACTTAGGACGCATCTTGCCGCCCACGGTGCGCGTTCAGCTCAAACCTCACAGTTGGTCGGCTCCGCCGGTATTCGCTTGGCTGCAAAAGCTGGGGAACATTGCCGACGAAGAGATGGAGCAGGTCTTCAACTGCGGCGTAGGGTTGGTGCTGGTGTTTAACCCGCACTTCCAACGCAACATTCAAGAGATTTTGGCGGACAACGGCCTGGAAAGCTGGGTCATCGGCGACGTGATCGAAGGCCCCGGCGACGTTGTCTGGGCGTAACGCAAGGTCAAACCACGGCGTTCTACAAGCGCGTTCAGGCTCGGGCATGCAAGCCAGCGCTGGCCTAAGTCAATTACACCGCGAGACGATCGGTGGTTTATTGGCAACGCTTTGCGCGGTAGTCGCCCTTTGGCTCGGTGGCGTTAATGGGGGATGACGTTTAGCTCCCCCAGGCGGACGAATGTTCGCACACGACGCTCACCGCCGGTGGTGGGACCGTGTGCGTGGCTTGGCCCTTAAGCACGGGCGTGGCTTAATTGCTTGGACGATCGTTCGGGGCGTTTGCGGATGAGCCGCCGAGGGTGACCCGAAGCGGTTGCTCATCGAGCCAGGTGGAGTCAGATTGGCGAGACTGGGCGGCGGTGGGGTCAAGGGCGTAAAGACGCTCAAAGGTTTCGGCTTGCCGCTGGCGATCGGCGGCGCGGCGCGCGTCTTGCCAGGCCTCGAACATACGGACGAGTTCCGGCTCCTCAGAGAAGATCCGCTCAATTGCGGCGGCTTGCGGATGCCCGCTCGCCACGCGTACCCCACCCAATCGGTCGGCTTCTAGCACGAGCGGCGCCTCGAGCGAGATTCCCGCCGCCTGTAGACGAGCGGTTGCTTGTTCGCGGAACGCCTCGAGTAGGTCGTTGGCTCGCTTCTCTAGTGCGGCCGCCGAATCAGGCGGCGAAGAGTCGGCCGGGGCGCTCTCGGCCGCTTCTTGGGTTTCGGGGTCGTCGCGCAGGAGCAACTCGAAGGCTCCCTGCGCCCCGCGCAGCGCCGCTTCCGATGCGTTTGCGGCCACTTGGACCACGGCGCCTGCCAATGTCGCCAGCGCGGGAGAGATCATGGAACTGCGCCAGAAGAGATGAGATGTTGGATGAGTGTTTCCTCTTTCCGTTCGATCGACCAGGATGGCCTGCCGACTTTGGCGATTGCGCAGAAAATTCAGTCACTAGATTGGGCCGCCTTTGGCTCTTTTCGCTGGCTTTCCTGCGTTGTGCGTCCTGCCTTGCCTCCGGTATGGTCGCTTTCGCCGCCTGTCGATAGAATTCACGCAATTGATATTTCCAAGGATTTTCAAGGAGTAAAACTGTGGCCGACGTGGAGAAAGTGGTAATTATCGGCAGTGGACCGGCGGGCTGGTCGGCCGCCATTTACGCCTCGCGGGCGAATCTGGAGCCGCTCGTGTTTGAAGGCGCCATGACTCAAGAAAACCAGGAGAACGGTACGCTGCCGCTGGGCCAGTTGAACTTAACCACCGAGGTTGAGAACTACCCAGGCTTTCCTGCCGGTGCGGTGCGTCCCTTTGTGTTGAGCGCCCTCGATAAGGAATACCACGATCTGCTGCCCCCCGTACCGAAAGACGAAAACGGCCAGCCGGAATCGAAGTACGCCGTCATGGGGCCCGAGCTGATGATGCTGATGCGGCAGCAGGCCAAGAACTTTGGCGCGCGGATCATTACCGACGACGTAGTGGAAGTGGACTTCTCGGTCCGTCCGTTCCGCCTCAAGACGCTGGAAGGAGGCGAATACCAGGCTCATACGTGCATCATCGCCACCGGCGCCCGGGCCAATTACCTGGGGCTGCCGTCGGAGGCGCGGTTCAAGAATCGCGGCGTCTCGGCGTGTGCGGTGTGCGATGGGGCCTTGCCGCGGTTCCGCAATCGACCGCTAGTGGTGGTGGGCGGGGGCGACTCGGCCGTGGAAGAGGCCACTTACCTGACCAAGTTCGCCTCTCAGGTTTACTTGGTCCACCGCCGCGATGAATTGCGGGCGTCCAAGATTATGCAAGAGCGGGCCTTGAACAATCCTAAGATCGAAATCGTCTGGAGCCACGCCGTCGAGGAGTGCCTGGGCGATGATGAACGCGGTCTGACCGCCGTGCGGCTTTATAGCACCAAGGATCCTTCGCAAAAGAAGACGCTGGAAGCCAGCGGCATGTTTCTGGCGATCGGCCACACGCCCAACACCGCGTTCCTTAAAGGGCAGGTTGAGACGAACGCCCAGGGGTACATCAAGTGGAAGGCGCCTTTCCGCACGTACACCAGTGTGGAAGGGGTCTTCGCCGCGGGCGACGTGGCCGACGACTACTACCGCCAGGCCATTACCTCGGCCGGTACGGGCTGCATGGCCGCCTTAGACGCCGAACGCTACCTGGCGGATAAAGGTATACATTAATAGAGGAAGAATGCCTGGGAAGGGAGAGCAGGGAATCGGGAAGGCGAAGGATCGCAACTGGGGCGCGACATGCTTCCCGATTCCCTGCTCTTTTGCTTTTTGCTTACCACGGCGTCATGCCGCCGTTGACGCAGAGGGTCTGGCCGGTCACAAAGGCGGCTTCGTCGCTGGCGAAGTAGAGCACCGCATCGGCCACGTCTTGCGGCACGCCCCAGCGGCCAGCGGGGATGAGTTGGAAGTACTCATCCTTCATCTCTTGCGGATCGTTCTGATGACGCTCCACGGGAATCCAGCCGGGCGCCACCATGTTGACGGTAATTCCAAACGGCGCCAACTCGCGGGCCATGCTTCGCGACCAGCCGACTTGCCCTCCCTTGGCCGCTACATACGCGCTAAAGGGCGCCACGCTGCGCTGGAACACTTCGCTGGTGATGTTAATGATCCGCCCCCAGCTTTGCGCCTTCATGTGCGGCAGCCCGCGCTTGGTCAACAGGAAGGGGCTCTTGATGAAGAAGTCGATCATCCGCTGGTAGAAGTCCCAGTCGTACTCTTCAATCGGCTTAAGAGGCTGCTCGCAGGTGGCGTTGGGAACCAGAATGTCGGGCTTGCCTAGCTGTTTCTCCACGGCGTCAAAGAGCGCTTCGACGCCTTCGGGCGTGGTTACGTCGGCTTGGACTAGTATCGTCTCGATGCCCGCCGCGCGGTACTCGGCCAGCGCCTGTTCGGCCCGCTGGCGATTGTTGGAGAAATTGACCGGCACCTTGGCTCCCGCCTTGCCCAGCGTTAGCCCAATCGCCTTGCCCAACCCGGTGGAGTTGCCTGTGACCAGCGCCACACGACCTTGCAACGAAAACGCCATGCTTATCTCCGCAGAAGAAAACTCGGGCTTCGCCTATTTTCCGCCCTTGGGAACAATGCGGGACCATTAAACCGCAAAAAACTGCGGCTGAGAACGGGCCACTTTCGTTGATTCGTGCAGCAAGAAGCCGCGTTCCCAAAAACGCAACCTCGGTCGTTTCCCACTTGCCGGCTTGTTGACGCCGGCCCCCATCTCTACTGCGGGACTCGCCGCAACGTGTAATGGGCTTCGGCGGGGAAGAATTCTTCTTGCCCGGCCGTCAGGTTCTTTACGTGCAGTTCGTACACGTAACCTTCTCGCCATTCCTTCAGCCGCAGCAGCGCCGATCGGCCGTCGGACGCGACGTCAACGGCTTGTATTTCTTCGGTGCGGCGATTCACGTCGTCGCCGCCATAGGCGGGCGTCGAAATGCGGGTATAAGACGCGAGCGAGTAGTTCGTTACGTCGCCCGCTCGCTCGCGACGAACAGGCCGAGTGAACTCAACCACTAGCCCCTGCGGTTCGGCTCGGACTTCACGAATTCCGGTCGGCAATTCTTCGGGCACAGGCCGCATGCGCACCAGGGTTCCGATGTTGTTGCCCCCGCCCCAACCGCTGTCGAGCAACGAGCCTACATACAAATCGCCCTCGGGCGAAACTTCGGCGCACACGGGGCCCAGGAGTGCGGGGCCTTCGGGCGGTTGGTAGTAGGTCAGTGGGTAGACGGCGCCTTGCAGGCCGTCTCCTACGCGGTGCAGCGTCATGCGCACCAGCAAGCGGTTGTTAATTTCGCACCCGATTAAATGCCCTTCGAAAGGTCCGAATACGTCGCGCCCTAGCTTCTCGCGCAGCGCGGAGGGCGTCTCTAAGAAGCAAATGCCGTTAACACTCCGTGTCCACGGGTGCGGCAAGTCGATGGCCGGCGGGGTAAGCGGCGGGTGCGATGGGCGTTTCTGCTCTAGCTTGTTGATAAAGCCATACCATCGGCCCGGCACAATATGGTTCAGCTCGTTGAACGGGTTGTAGTTCCCTTGGTTGTCGGTCACAAAAATCTCGCCGTCGCGACGGCGAGCGATGCCCATAGGGAAGCGGTGCCCCGCGGTTAACTCCACCAGGGAGAACCGCCGTGGATCGTCGGCGGTGGGCTCTCGCGGAGTCAGCCGCAGCAATCGCCCGCGCAGGTGCGCCGCGGCCACCGAGCGATCATCCTGCTGGCAAGGCAGGGCCAAATAGTAGTTGCCGTGCTCGTCACGCGGCAGCCCCACCGCCCAGTCGTGATAATCGGTCGTATGGCCCCAGCCCGACGCCAGGGTGGTGGTTTGCTCGGCTCGGCCGTCGTCGTCGGCGTCTGTCAGCCGCAGCACGGCGTACTTGTTCGCCACGTCGACATAACCGGGACCGGTCGCCAACCCGTAGGGCGCCGCCAGATCGTCGCTCAAGGGTGTGGTGTGATCTTCAAGCCCGTCGCCGTTGGTGTCGCGAGCGAGCCACACACGTCCTTTGAGCGAAGCAACCACCAGTATGCCTTCGGGCGTCCAGGCTAAGGCGGTGGGCATAATCTCTTCGGGCGTTGGCAATTGCACCGCCTGGAAGCCCGGAGCCACAAACAGCGGCGTTGGTTTGCGTTCATCGCCAGCGGCTTGATCCGATGGGACGTCAAGCGCCTGCGGAAACGTATCGGGCCGCCGCGGCGTGAGATACTCCAGCTCCAGCGTTAGCCGACCATCGGAGGGCGCGGCCATTACAATCACTCCGCGTTCATCCACCACGGCCGACGTTGGCGACACAATGCGAATGACGCTGCCTTCGGCCGTCGTCAACGCTCGCCCTGCATTGCGGGCAGTTGCGTCGCCTGGCTCGCTTGCATGGATTGCTTCGTCTACGGGACGCCAGCCTTTCTCTTGTTCGCCCAGCAGACGAAACACGATGTGCGTATTGGCAGGAATGGCCGAGATGGTCACGGTGCGCCGGAATCCACTTCGCCCCGTGGCGTCGGTAGGCCAGACGGGCGCCACAGTTTGCTCCACATGAAGCACATGAGACGCGGCGTTTTCGTTCGTCACAGCGAACCGCAGCCGTTGCCGCCATGTTACGCCGCCGTTCTCGTGCCGCCAGGAGTCTAGCTCGGTGGGGAACTGCCCAATCACCAGCGGCTCGCGACGTTGGCCGTTCACCTTCAGCGTCAACTCACTTCCGGTAGGAACTTCGGCCAACAGATGCGCAAACGCATCGCCGCCGCTTTCCCAGAACCAGGTCTTGCCTTTGGTCCGCTGCCGTGCGGCGTCGCCCAGCCACCAACCGGCGAAGCGGTTCTTCTCCAGGTCCAAGAGAACGTTGTGCCGGTTGGGCAGACCGATCAGAAGCGGCTTGACGTACTCGCGGCCGCGATCGTAAAGCACGTCGGTTCCCACAACCGCCCACTCCTGATACTCGCGCACTCCCGCGCGCCGCAGCACACGAACCGGGTTCGGAAGCGGCGGCTCAAAGCCCGGCGTGTTCAGCGCTTGCCACACCGCGGCAAGTTGAGCGTCCAGGTTGTCCTCGAGCACGCCTCGCACGGGCAACTGCACCGCCGGCATTTCCATACGCGGCACAATGCGAGCCGGGTTGCGCACCCAGCGCGAGAACCATTCATGACGGATGCGGCGCGAGAGCAACGTCAGGTCCGGTCCGCGTGCATTGAGCGGCGCCTTGTCGGGCTCGACCGATCCCACACGGTGGCAACTGACGCAACCGAAACCATCGGTCGTAACCAGACGCCCGCCCGCCGCCAGCGCGGTCGTCGGCTCGGCCGAAGGAAGCGCGAGCGCAGGATGCGGCGGAATGCGATCTTCCGCCACAAAATGCCGCACCAACGCTTGCAATTCTTCTTCCGACAAGTCGAACTTCGGCATGCGCACCGCCAGCCAGGGGCGATGCACGCCGCCGGTGCGGCGAATCGCCTGAACGAGCGCTTCGTCGTGCAATTTGTCGCCTACACTCGCAAGAGATGGCGGCGTCATAGCGGGCAGAAGCGGCGCCAACTCGGCGTGCTGCGCCACCACCGCAGGCAAGGTGGCCGCCAACCCAGGCGCATCGCCACGAGCATGGCAAGCCAGGCAATTGCGTTCGCGCAGCACTTGCCATGCTTCCACTGCAGGCGGCGCGGGTTTGGCGAGCTTGCTCGTCGCCGCAAGGTACTCTTGTACGGCCGCCGCGTCTTCTTCCGACACTCGGTATTGCGGCTGCTGCGCCGCTCCATGATTCAGGCAACTGCGGTCCCATCGCGAAGCCGCCGCAAGCGCAGCAACGGGCGCTGGCCGCGCGGCGTCAGCGGGTAAGGCGTGGCAAGCGCCGCAGCGGTTAGCCTCGACCAAACGGCGCCCTTGCTCGACAAGCGGCGCATCGTCCGGCGCGCGGAGATCGTCCGCCGCAGGCGACTTGCCCAGCGTGGCCAAATAGAGCGAAAGGCTGCGGCGTTCGTCGGCGGTCAGGTCAAATACGGGCATCCGATGATCGCGGTTGAGCGAAGCCGGATCAGCCAACCAGCGTTCAAAGAATGCGGCGGGCCGTTTCTCGGCGATGCGCGATAAGTCCCCCCCGCCGAACAGGCCGCTTTCGCCCGTCTCGCCGACGCGGTGGCACGCCATGCAACCAAGCGTAGCGAACAATCGTTCGCCCGTGGCGGCGGTGGGCGTTGGCGGCTTCTTGGCGCTGGCGGGCTTCTTGCCGGCAGTATCGGTGGAGGGCGCCGGCTGCGCCGGCGGGTTGGCGTCGTTCTGAACGTTTTCCGCCGTGGTTCTGGGTGCCAGCAAGTACGCCGCGATTGCGGTTGCCTCGCGTTTGGAAAACCCGAAATGCGGCATACGCCGTGCGCTGGGATCGGGCGTTGCGGCGCCCGAGGACTTAGCGCCCTCAGTCTGAAGCCATTGGGTTAACCACGTGTACGACAACTGCCCCGCCAGACGGTCCAGCGCAGGAGCAGCAAGCGGCCGGGGCGCCGCTTCCTCGCGATGGCACGCCTGGCAACGCAAGGCGGCAACGAGCGCTTCGCCCCGTTCAAAGGTTGGCGCCGGCGAGTCTTGGGGATCGTGATAAAGTTGTCGTTCGCTGATTGGCTCCAGGCCGAATTGCGGCCCCGACCAGAACAACGCCAGCCGCGACGACGGGCCTGAAGATTCGTACCGAATTTCCACCCGATGCCAACCGTAGGGCAGCTCCATCGGTTCGGCGTCAAGCCATTGTGGTTGGTCGCTTTGGCCGTCCATGATTTGCCGGCCCGCCAAAGTTAGCGTTACGCGCCCTGCGGCGTGGACGGCCAAGCGATACTCGCCCGGACCCGGCGTTAACAGATAACCCCGCCATTGGGCCGAGAATGGCCCTTGCGATAGCCGCGGATCGGGCGGCCTCTCTCCCCAGGTGAACGCAAGTGTCCGATCCACTCGCGTGGCTGTTTCCTGCGCAAAATTGCGCGCGGCGTACGTAGCGACCAGGCCGGGCCGCAGTTCGTCATCTTCTTCGTCTTCTTGTGCGTCCAGCGGCGAAACCGCCAGAATCACGCATCCCAGTGCGGCAAGGAGCCGCCGCCAGCGCCAGCAAGTTTGCCAATTCCGCATGCGATCTCAGGGAGAGGGTGAATAGGTGAGCCTCGGGAGGGAGGTGTATTATACATAGTGGGGAGCCTCGCTGCGGGTTCCACCCCTTGCGGCTCCTCAAGGCGGCGGAACGTCTCGCCGACCCCGCGCCGAAGGAGCATACCGCCTGATGGCTAGTTAGCGCAATGAATGATTTCGCCTTGCCCAACTCGGAACTCTTTCCCGATGAGTTCGCCCCCTCGGCGTTGGCGGCGATCGAACAAGAGACGCAGGCGATAGGCCAATATCTGTTTGATCACCTGGATGATAAACGTCCTAACATGCTTGACCGCCGCTGGTGGGACGAGCGGATCATGTCGTGGGCGATGAAGGACGAAGCGGTTAAGGTGCAGTTGTTCCGCTTTGTCGACGTGCTGCCGATGCTCACCAGCGACGACCAGGTCATCGAGCATCTGAACGAGTACCTGGACCAGGTGCGCGACCGCATGCCGTCGTCATTCCGCGTTGCTTTGGGAGTGGCGCGCCGGGCCGCCTTCACGCGCTCGGCGGTCGCTCGCGCGGCCCGGCTGAGTGTTATGGACTTTGCCCGGCGGTTCATCGCGGGCGGCAACGTGCAAGAAGTGCTGGCCGCCGCCCAGCGAGAACGAAAGTTACGGCGGGCCTTCACCCTGGATATTCTCGGCGAGGCCGTCATCAGCGAGCGCGAGGCCGAGCAACACTTCCAGGCTTATTGCGAGTTGATCGACCGGGTCGCTCCCACGGTGAATGGTTGGGAGGAGATCCCACAGATCGACCGCGATCATCAAGGCCTGCTGCCGCGGATGAACCTTTCCATTAAGCTCTCGGCGCTCGATAGTCAGTTTGACGCCATCGATCAGGAAGGCACGCTGCGCCGCTGCGGCGGCCGCTTGCGAGAGTTGTTGCGCGTGGCCCGCAATCACGGGGCGTTCATCAATGTTGACATGGAGTCCTACGACAAGAAGGACCTCACCCTGCGCATCTTTCAGCATGTGCTTGAAGAGCCTGAGTTCCGCGACTTCACCGACGCGGGAATTGTGATCCAATGCTACCTGCGCGACGCCGCCCGTGACCTGCGCCACTTGCGCGACTGGGCCGCCCGCCGCGGCGCTCCCGTGTGGGTGCGGCTGGTGAAAGGCGCCTACTGGGACTATGAAACCATCCGGCGCCGTTATCACGGTTGGCCTGTGCCCGTGTTCCAGCAGAAGTGGCGCAGCGACGCTAACTTTGAAGCCGCTACACGGTTCGTGCTGCGTCATCAGCAGCATTTGCGGCCGGCCCTGGGATCGCACAATCTCCGCTCGCTGGCGCATGGACTGGCTACCGCCCAACACCTAGGGCTTCCGCCTGGCGCCATTGAACTGCAAATGCTCTACGGTATGGCCGACGCCGAGAAACGGGCGATTGTCGATCGCGGCTACCGCCTGCGGATTTACATGCCCTACGGCGAGTTGATTCCCGGCATGGCGTATTTGGTGCGGCGGCTCTTGGAAAACACCTCGAACGATTCGTTCCTCCGGGCGGGGTTTCTGGAGAACGTCGCGCCGCAAGAGTTGCTCCGCAATCCGCTCGATGTGGGACGCTCGCGGATCCGGGGTTCCGGTGCGTCGGAAGCAACATCGACGCCCGAAGAGGTCCTCTTGGCGGCCGAAGCCGTGGACGCCGCCCCTCCCCATAGGTCGATCATTATGCCCATCGCCACCATCGCCGACGAAGTGATTACCTTCACTAATTATCCGCCGGTCGATTTCGCCCAGGAATCGGCCCGCCGCAAAATGCGTCAGGCTCTTGCAGAGGTGAAGCAGCAGTTGGGAGTTTATCGCCCGCTGTTCCTGGGCGGAGTGGAAGTCGACACCGAGCCGCGGCTGGTGTCGCGCGATCCCTCCTATAAAGATCGCATCGTGGGCGAAACCGCCTCGGCCGATCGCTCTCACGTGGAACAGGCCGTCGCGGCGGCGGCCCGCGCCTTCCCAGCTTGGCGGGATCTTGGCGCCCGGCGACGCGCGGGCTACCTGCAAGACGCTGCCCGCCTGTTGGAAGAACGGTTCTATGAATTGGCCGCCTGGGAGGTCTACGAGTGCGCCAAAGGCTGGCGCGAGGCGACAAACGATATTTGCGAGGCGATCGACTTCTGTAACTACTACGCCGCCTGCGCCCTGGCTTTGGAGCACGCCCAAGAGGTCAACATGCCGGGCGAAGAGAACCGCCTGGAGTACCGGCCGCGGGGCGTGGCGGCGGTGATTGCCCCGTGGAACTTCCCCTTGGCGATCCTGACGGGCATGACCGTGGCCGCACTCGTGACGGGAAACACCGTGATTATGAAGCCCGCCGAGCAGTCGCCCATCATCGCCAGCAAGTTGATGGACATCTTCCGTGAGCTTGATCTTCCGCCAGGCGTGCTCCAATACCTGCCAGGCCAAGGCGAGACGGCTGGGGCGGCGCTGGTGGAGCATCCCGATGTGGCTCTGATTTCGTTCACGGGCTCGCGGCAGGTGGGACTGGCGATCAACGCCAAAGCGGCGGAAGTTTCGGCCACTCGCAACGTGACGATGGTCAAGAAGGTCATTGCCGAAATGGGCGGCAAGAACGCAATCATCGTCGACAACGACGCCGACCTGGACGAGGCCGTGCTTGGCGTCATCAAGTCGGCGTTTGGCTATCAGGGGCAGAAATGCTCGGCCTGTAGTCGCGTGATCGTGCTGGAAGGCGTGTACGAGGTGTTCCTGAACCGCTTGATCGAGGCCGCCCGCAGCCTGAA
>CAYWIS010000136.1:0-17080 GCA_964458385.1 uncultured Pirellulaceae bacterium | reverse complement strand
CCGATCGCCAATCCCACGACGGCCACGGCCGTGGAGGATGGACCGGCGGTACCGCTGACCTTCAGCGGCGACGATCCCGACAGCGATGACGATCCCACCACGCTCACCTTCGCCATCGACACGCAGCCCGCAACGGGCAATGGCAGGGTCGAGAACGTGGGCGGCGTCTTCCAGTACAATCCCGGGTCCGATCTGCAAGACCTGGCGGTGGGCGAAACGCGCGACGTCACCTTTACGTATGTCGCCATCGACCGGCATGGGCAGGCCAGTGAACCTGTCACCGTCACTGTAACCGTGACCGGCGTAAACGATGCTCCCACGGCGAACAACCAGACCGTCACGGCCTTTGAGGACGGCGGCCCGGTGACGACCGCGTTTGCCGGCGACGACATTGACAGCGACGACGATCAGTCCACGCTTCAGTACACGCTGCTCACCCAGCCAAGCGAAGGAACCGTAATCAATAATGGCGACGGCACCTTCAGCTTCGATCCAGGAACCGGCTTCCAGGACCTTCGTACCGGCGAATCGCGCAGTGTGACCTTCACCTACCGCGCGCGCGACAGCCACCAGGCCGATAGCACCAACATTGGCACGGTCACGGTGACGGTCATGGGCGTCAACGAGCCGCCGATCGCCAACGACGACAGCGGCTCCACGATCCGCAACATCGCGGTTACGCTCAACCTGGCGAACAACGACAACGACGTCGACCCCATGGGCCCCAACCGCGGCCTGGATCTGGGTTCGATCGAGATTGTCGATCAACCGGTCAATGGTGGAACGGTCCAAGTCAACGCCGACGGCACCGTGCTCTACACGCCGCGTCCCGACTTTGCCGGCGTCGATAGCTTCACCTATCGCATTCGCGACAACGAAGGGGCGCTTTCGAATGTGGCGACCGTGTCGATCCGCATCCTGAATCCGCCTAACGCTTGGCAGAACCCGGTTCGCCCGCTCGATGTAAATGGCGACGGACTGGTAACGGTACTGGACGCGCTGTTGGTGGTGAACGATATTCGCGATAACTTGGCCCTCACCGGCTCGAACGTCCACGATCTGAATAATCTCGACCACATTCAGGTTTCACCGTTCCGGCCGCCGTTTGTGGACCCGACGGGCGAGGGTCTGGTGAACGCCGCCGACATTCTGGCGATCGTCACCTTCCTTCGCAGCCAAATCCAAGCCAACGCCGCCGGTCCCGAAGGCGAAGGCGAAAGCGAACCGTTCGCAGCGCCGCCGCAGACGTTGGCGCTGGATCCGCGAGCAACTTCCCAAGCAACGGGACTGGACGTCGGCGCCCCCGTTGAAGAGGAAGACCAAGGCTTCGTCTCGGCCACAGGCAACGTGCTTGCCGAATCGCAATCTCCCACCGCGGCGCTCGCCCACACCGAAAGCGCGTCCCTCAAGGGTGAAGGGGAAGAGGACACGGACGCCCTGGACGATCTGTTGGCGATCTTGGCCGAAGACGTCGCCAAGCGGTGGACCGAAGTGTAACCACTTGGCGTTCTCGATAGCCAAGAGGTAAACGAGCAAGAAACAACCAAGGGTGGAACCGTTGTTGGCGGCTCCACCCTTGGCGTTTTTCTTACAGCGTCCTACAACGGATACGGTCTTAGTTGAGCGACTCTCGCGGGCCTGGGGCCGAGGAGTCGACGAAGAAATCGTTGAAGTCACCGACCGCTTCGGCGGTGCCCTCCATGTCGTATTCATCCGAAATCAAGCTGCCAATATAGGCTTGCATGGTCCGATTGCCCGCCGGAGTTGCATAGTGCGTGGCGGTTTCGCTCGCAAAGTTGATAAGGTCGTACACCCGGCACCGCGCAGGAAGGATCCGTTGCCGCTTGACGCTCAGGGCATCCAGGTTTGCAAGCCCGTAGATTTCATTCAGGTTGCCCGTGGTGCGGTACAAGCTGCGTAGCAGGTCGTCCCGCTGCACGTGGCACTGTTCGCCAAGCTTGAACACCATCTTGTAGAGCTGGACGCACTCGCGAACCGACGCCCACGACTTCTGAGCGCTCTCAAACCGTTGGCGAAGTGCGGCGTACCCATCGCCGTTATCGTAGCTTTCCAGCGCCCGGGCGATGCAGTGGCCGATGTCTTTGCCCAAGCTAATATCGCTTCGGAACGCCTGGCTGTACCCGACAGCCCCGTTGGAGCAAATCAGCCGCAAAAACGACAGATACAACTTGGGATGGCTGAAACCGTCGATGGGAGTCTCCATCACAAAGCGATGCTGGAACTGATCTCCGCCGATCTGGAATGTGCGATCGCCCGAGCGCGGCGTATGGGTGCTGGTAATGACGCCGCTGTCGTAATGCACATCTTCGCCGTCGTAGCGACGAATCAGCGACGTCACCTGGTCATAATCAATTACGGGTCGCTTGGGGCTGCTCACCGCCAATAGGCGGCTTTGCCCCTGGTCGTTCCGCTCGACGCAGTATCGCACCCAATCGTCGGGCGACCGCTCGGAGATTCGCTGAAACACCTCGGCCGGGTCAAAATAGCGGAACACGTTATCGTTGACGCCGAAGCGGTTGAAAAAGGACTTCCAAAACCGCCTGGTAGGTTGTACGCGTTCGCCAGCCACCTCGAATTCCGAAACCGCCACTTTGCCCGCGCTGCTTCTGCGCGTCTCAACGATTCGGATGTCCTTCACGCATGTTGTGCCGTAAGAGAAGGTCCAGTTTGTGGTCTTCACGGAATGGTCTCCTGTCCGTGGAAAAAGGGGGAAACGAAGTCGAAAGACAAAAGAGCGCCGCCAAGAAGAACGTTTGCGCTGCTTGGCGATGGGTTGGTTTATCGATCTCGCTCCCAGGGCATGGGGTGAGCGCGGTTGGCGGCCACCACCTTAGGCAATGCCACCTGGGATTGGGCAATCACGCGCCGCGCGTTCTGCGTGATGGCGTTAATCGCCTGGTTCAACTTGAGGGTCCGCCATGCGCCGTCCACCCACACGTATTGCTCGTCGGCCATGGCGGTTTTGATAAACGGGTGCGGAGTCTTCTTGCATTGCACAATCTGTTTGAGCGGCAACTCGGGATGCTTGCGAAATACCCGCCCGCCCATCTGAATCGTGCAGCTCTTGCCCGAGGGGCGACAAAACACGGTTTTCAACGACGGACAATCAAAACCCTCGGTCAGTATCGCCATATTGATCAGCACGTTGACACGCCCCGCCACAAAGTCGTCTAGCTGCTGATCGCGGTTGCTCTTGGCGGTTACCACTTCCGCATGGCGCCCCGCATCGTTCAAGAGACGCTGGCACGCGTGGCACTCTTCCAAACGATGAAAAAAGATCAGCGTCTTGCCCCACCGCTGAGGCTCCGCCGTGTAAAATCGGGCCACCGCTTCGGGTGTATATTCAGGAATCGTAAAGTGACGATAGCGGCTCAAATAACCGTCTTGGATTAGTTGATGAATGCCCGCGTCGGTAATCACCTTGTCGAAGCACAGCTTGATGCGGTCGGTGCGATACGGCGTAGCCGAAAGCCCCAGCACCTTCTGGGGCCGGATCATGCAATGGAGGTTGGCCATGCTCATGGCGCCGTCATGCTGGGCCTCGTCCACCACTAGCAGATCAACTTGGGGCGGGGTCTTATCGAACATCGAGATCAACTTCATGTCGACGTCAAACCCTCGGCGTCGGTTTTCTTCTTCGGCCTGAGTCAGCAAATTGCGGCGCATGGCGACCCAGCCTACCGAGTAACCGAACTGACGTTGCATGCGCCGAGCAACCGACAGTCCCATAACGGTCTTGCCGCTGCCGGTGGGGCTCTCAATCATCACCGAGTTGGCAGGAGGCTCCTGTTCGCCATGGCGGTTCACGTACTCGCCCGTGAACATCCGCACCGTCTTGGAGATAATCCGCAACTGGTACGGCCGGGGCTCAATCGCCACGCCCACGGTGATGTCGGGTAGGAGATTGGGATCCGGCGCGGCGGTTTCGGGGTGGGAGCAGCTCCAGTCCATGGGGCGTCCTGTTGGGGTTGAAAGATTGAGGAGGGGAAGTTGTGTCCTCTAGATACCCAGATTTTCGCCAGCCCCATGACACGACCGGTCAAACCCCAACGAGAATTTGGAAAAAATTTTTTCGGTCAGGCAAATTAAGGCCCAGACCGTTAGCCGCTAGTCGTCTCGCCAGTGCGCATCGTTGGCCTTCAAGCCTACGCGGTTGGCGCTGGGCGGCTCTCCGGCGCAAGGGCACGCTTGGCGCCGGGCGTGGCCGCCGCCACGTCGCTGGCGAAGCGAATGATAGGGATCTGCAGATTCCGCGCTGCCGGGTTCGCCAGCGCAAGCGTCACTTCCAGCCGGTTGGCCAGCAGCATATTCAGCGTGCCCACGCAGTTGCTGATTGGCCTGTTCCTGTAGCGACGAAACGATCTGCGGAGCCTGCTTCATCAACGGGTTGTCCAAGCTTTGCACCGCAGCCGTAGAAACGATCAACAACACCCCCATAGGAAAGGGTGCTCTCGATTCGCATACAAAGCACGCAGTAAACAATGCACAAAAAGGACACGGCGCCCGGGCACGCCGTCTCCCGGCGCCGCAAGGCACAAGCGGCGGCGCCAGAGGAAAACATCCGGCAAATCTTAGCGTCCCGTAACAGTATAAGCGGCCCAGAAGATCGGATGAGCGACTCCGTCGCGATTGCGGCGGTGGCGGATCCTCGCGCGCTGGGCCTTGGCCAAGGCTTCGGCCTTCGCTTGACCTTGAGCCAGATTGCCGAAGAACGCATTCATCAACTTCGCTGACTCGCCATCGGGAATTTGCCACAAGGTTGCAACAACCGTGTGCGCTCCGGAAAGCTGAAACGCTTGGCGAAGTCCCGCAACGCCCTCGCTGTTTTGCACCTGCCCCAATCCCGTCTCACAAGCGCTAAGCACCACGAGTTCGGTCCCGCGCAGATCGGCGCCGATAATTTCCAGCCCCGTCAGCACGCCATCTTCGCCATCATTCGGTTTGCCTTGCTCCCGCACGTTGCATCCGGCCAGCAACAGGCCGCACCGCAAGAGCGGATCTTGCTTCGGCAGCGAGGAGTCATGGTCGGGTGCGTCCTCAAGGAGGATACCGTGCGTGCTCAAAACGAGCACCGCGGGCTGCCGCAAGCGGCGGAACATCCCTTCCAATGCGTACTGGTCCAAATAGACAAACGGCTCCTTGCCTACGTACTGCGTCAGGCTAGGAGTGATCATTTGGGCTTCAGCCGCTGTTTCAGGCAAACGCTCCATCTTGGGCAATTCATCCCAAGAAGTCACGGGGCGAACTTTTGGAACGGAAGGGATCGCCGTACTCCGGTAGATCGCCTGCAGCGCCGATTGAGCCTTACTCGGCGACAAATCGTAATCGGGATCGGCCATGATGACCGCTTGGCCCTTGCTGGGAGCGGCGGCGGTGAGCATTTCCCGTCCGCTAATCACATAACTGATCTCGTAGTCCTCGACGGCGTAGCGTCCCTCTTCCACAGGAAGCGCTGCCCAGGGGATCAGCCACAGCGCGCCATCGGGCGAAATGACGATGCGTCGGGCGTCCTGTAGCGTAGACAGAAGCGGCTCAAACACCTTGCTGCTCAAGGCGTACAGTTGTTCATTAACACTCTGCTCGGCCTCAAGTTCACCTCGATTCTTAATCAGCTTCCACCCCTCCTTGCCCAACAACTTTCGCACGGCGACAACTTGATCTTCGATAGGTTGAGCCTCTCCCAGGTCGAACAGGCGCACCTGGCCGTCGCGCTTACGCAACGTCCAGGCCACGTAGTACGGTTCCTTGTTCGGACGGGCGCCGAAGAAGCTCACGGCCGGAGCGGCCCGATCAATGCGTACAATTTGCACGAGCACGCTCTCATCGGGCAGCGCCGCGGCGATGCGATCCAATTCCACCCAACCGGACGCCGTACGGCGGCGACTGGCCCGCGCCAGACGTCGCTCCAGTTCGCGTTCTTGGGCGGTCAGGTCGTTCCACAACTCCGTTTTCACATCGCCTGCCGCAGCCATGGCCGCTAGTCGCTGCCGCACCTGCTCCAATTCGGTCAGTATCGACGCCAGCTCAGGCTGGAGATGCGCGTCGCGGGCCTGCAAAAACCGTTCGGCCAAGGTTTCTTGCATGATTCCTGTTTCGTTGAGCGTCCATTCCCAGGAAGCACGCACCAGCCGTTCATCATTGGGATGGTTCCGAGCCAGCGCAATCACATCCATGAATCGATTGCGTTCTTCGGCTAGGAACCGCAATTGCTCGGGCTGCGCCAGCCCGGTGAGAATGCCGCCGATATACCTCCGGTAGATGCGTCGCGACTCATCCAGCTTGGCGACTGCTCGCGACAAGTCTCCCCGCCGCGCCAGCAGCAAACCCACTTCGTGTAGTTGCAGGCCTACGTCGATGTGCGTCCCGCCCCAGCGATCGCGGTAGGCCTTCTCCGCCTGTTCGGCAAAACGGAGAGCTAGGGCGTCTTGCCCAAGACTGGCCAGCACGCTTGCTAACATACCTTGCGACTGTGCAACCCAACGGCTATCGCGCGGCAGCAGGCGTTGCCGCTCTTCAAGAGCCTGCTCAAACAACCGTTGTGCTTCGGCGTAGCGATGCTGCTTGTAAGCGACCATGCCTAACCCATGCCGGCACTGAGCCGTCATCAGCCGCGCCTGGTCGGTGTCGCGCTCGGCCCACACCTCTAACGATTTCTTGAACCATTCCTCGGCTGCTTGATGCCTGTTGATTGTCATATACAAGTACGCCAGGTTATTTGCCCGAACGGCCCAGTCCTCCAACGGCTGGCGATGTTGCAGCGAGGTGAGAAACAACTTCTCGGCCTGTTCCCACTGGTTCAGCCGAAAAGCCACAAGCGCCAGATTGCCCTGGCAGCGAAAGTACATCGGGCTGTTGGGGCCTTCTTCTCGGCGAGCGGTTTCGGCGCATTGGCGGTACAGTTCTTCGGCCTCGTTGAGACGAAACGTTTCGGAGTAGCAATTCGCAAGAAATTCGGTGAGCCTGGCCGTATTGATATTCTGCGGCCCTTTATCGCCCCGCCCATACACCAACGGCGCCATACGCACCGCTAATTCAAACTCGGGCGTGGCCTCGGCGTAGCGTTCCTCTTTGTAGAAGGCCATACCGCGGTTGTAAGCGTTCGTCAGCTTGGTGATGACTTCCTGGTCGATGTCGGCGGCGCCAGCCAAGACGGCAGTCGTCAGCCAGACCAGGCTCCCCATAACAACCGGACGGACGCTTTGGGCCACGGTCTTATCGAGGTCATAGCCTTGGCGGATTTCCATCGGTGTTTGCCTCATCGTTCAACGGAAGAAACGCCTACGAAACGCCAGCAGCCGGATGCGCGGCGCCCCCCGCACATCCGGCTCTAGCATATCCTACCCCGCTCTGCGCTACCGGCCCTGCCGCACAATTCCCAAGAACCGGCCGTTGGAGTCAAACGCTTTGAGCTGCCCATTCTCGAACTTGAGTTGCGTACCGCCCGACAATTGGCCCGGCTCGATGATCGACGGTCCCGACGGCCGTACACCGCCGAGCGTCGGCCTCCCTCCAAGACCGGGATTCCTCACCAAGGGCGGACGTACACCAGGCACTGGCTGGCTACCAATTGTCGGGCGGCCCAGAGACGGCCGAACCTCCGGCTGCGTAAGCACCGGCTCCGCTAATGGGCGAGCCGGCCGGGTCGAGTACGATGGCTGGGCATAGTATCCGTAGCTGCTGGAGTACGCAGGCCTAGAGTAATGGTAGCCGTATCCCCCCGAGTACACCGGCCCAACAGAGCTATAACCGTAACCGCCCGAGTAGCCGCCGCACCCGGCAGCGCATTCTTGGACGACTCCACCCATTAATGCCGTCACGACGATTGCTGTTAAAAATCGTTTCATGGAACTCACCAAGGGAGATGCGTTTAATCGAATTGAGAAACCACACCGACCGAAAGCTTGTCTCTGTCTCTTTCGGAACGAACCAGGGAGCGAGCCGCCGTCGAGACAGACTCTGAGCGCGGCGGAACTCGCAGAGTTCCGCAAACCTTGGAACTTTCCCCCACCGGGAAGAAGCTTAGCGACGCCCTTGCCGCCCCTGCCGCACGATCCCTAAAAAGCGACCGTTGGAATCAAATGCCTTAAGCTGTCCATTCTCGAACTTGAGTTGCGTACCGCCCGACAATTGGCCCGGCTCGATGATCGGCGGCCCCGATGGCCGCCCGCCACCCGTCGGAAACGGCGGTTGCGATGTGATGGGCGGCGAAACGAGCGGCGGCTGCGATGTGACGGACGGGCGAGGCGGCGCCACCGCCGGCGGGCTGCTTGTTAATGGCGCGGGTCCATCGTCGCGCACTCGTCGACCGTTCCACGTGTAAGCTACCCGGCTCCCCGTAAATCCCCAGATTCCCGAGAAGCGTCCCCATTGGGGATTCACATGGAACTTGAACCACCCAGTCTGGCCGTTCTCAAACCTCCATTTTCCTGTAATCAGGGTAACTCCCTCGGGCTGATTCGGCGCGGGATCGTAGGTAACGTCATAGAGCCAGCCGATATTGCCTTGGGTCGTGTGGTAGCTACCGCGTTCACCATGCAGGATCAGGTGAGCCTGCACAGGATAACCATCGGCGGTGTAGTACACCGTCGACCATTCGCAATGCTCGGGGTAGGCCGCGTCGGCCCTCTCCGTCGCACAAGCGCCAAGAACTCCCAATGCCACAGCCAAGCAAATCCTGTTCATCACGATCTCCTCACCGTAAAAGTGTTGGTCGCCAGGCGGGCAACGTCTGGGGCGCCAACTACTTGGTAATGCGTAAAGGCGCGCGTAACCTGCCACAAGAAAATTTTTATTGCCTGTTCTGGATGTCGTTTTGGCCACATGGTGTAGCCGCCAACCAGTCAGCCGAAGCAGGAAGCGCCATTGGCCGCGCCGGCGCTGCGTTCCTTGGGATCGGTGTCCGAGAAAAGGAAATCAGGAGAACATTTGGCCTCGATCTGTCGGCTCAAACGCATTGCGGAAATGCTGAATCACCGGCCGCCGAGCGCCGTCGGGCCAAGTGACGGCCACGACGTCAAAGCGGGCCGGATAATTGAGTAGGTCGTGCCGTTTGAGAAATGCAAGAGCCAGTCGCGTTAACCGGCGTTGTTTGTCTTCGTCCACAGCTTCCACCGGATGGCCGGCGTCATGCGAACGGCGAGTCTTCACTTCCACGAACACGACCGTGCGGCCATCGACCGCCACCAGGTCGATCTCGCCCAACCGGTCGCGGCGTTGCCGCGCTACAATGATATACCCTAAGCGACGCAAAAAGCGCTCCGCTTCGCGTTCGCCCCGTTCACCCAGCGAGGGCGATCGAAGCCACCCGCGCCGCCATCCACGAAGCACGGCCCACCAGCGCATGACGATCGCCCTAGACGAGGAGTTAAGCGAGCGACCCGGCGTTACCTGCTAGTTCAATCTACCGCCTGCGGCGACACGTCGCCAGTCTTGGCTATTGACGAACCGGGGCGACTCTTCAAAATGATGCCTGACCTTCCGTTCCGTTTCTCTAACGTCCCCAGGGTCCTGTGATTACATTCTCCGGCCGCGGCATCCTGCTTGACATCGAAGGAACCACTTCGTCGATCGCCTTTGTTTACGACGTGATGTTCGCATATGTCCGCCGCGAGTTAGCCGCCTACCTAGATCGCAACTGGGGGGTGGACAAGTTAACCACCGCATGTGAGCTGATCGCACGCGACGCCGGCCATCCGTCGTTCGCGGCCTGGCGCGGCGATTTGGCCGATGAAGGTCAACGGCGTCTGGTGCATGACGAAGTGCTGCGGCTCATGGACTCCGACGCCAAGACCACCGGCCTGAAGCATCTACAAGGCCTGATTTGGGAAGCGGGCTTTGCGCAAGGCGTACTCCAGGCGCACGTTTTTGAAGATGTGCCGCGCACGGTGAAGGCATGGAACGCCGCGGGTTACGATGTGCGGATCTATTCTTCGGGCAGCATTCACGCGCAGAAGCTGTTCTTCGGCCACACGATTTACGGCAATCTACTGCCGTTGTTTCGCGGACATTACGACACCACAACCGGCCCCAAGCGCGTCTCAGCAAGCTACCGTGCGGTGGCGGCCGACATGGGTTTGCCGACAGAACAGATTCTCTTTGTCAGCGATGTAACCGCCGAACTCGACGCCGCCCGCGAAGCGGGAATGGTTACCGTCCTTTGCCGCCGCCCTGGCAATCCTTCCCCGCCCGCCAATCACGGACATCCCGAAGTTACCACGTTCGACGAGATTTCTCTTGCGCTGGCGTAACGCCAAGGCGACCGTCAACCAGTCGGGTGACTTTAGGGCCAAGAATCGGTTGCCCCTTGGGCCGAGTCTGAAGAAGACTCGCAATCTCATCGTTTCAGCGTCAGCCGAGGGAGTGGTCCCGTTGGGTCACGGCAAACCCTTTGTAAGTTTCGCCACGTCGGGACGTCAGGTACAATCAAACCACCCTCTTGGCGTACCGCGGGGCGCCGTGGAATGAGCACTCGCAGGCTCACCTATGCGTCTTGGGTCTGCGTCGATGCCTAAAAACACGCTAGCCGTATCCCGCCGAAGGAACTCGCCGTCGTATGAACCCTAGGCATCTGCTTCGATTCGCGGTTCTCATCTCGGCGTTTCTTTACAACCACGTTGGCGGCCAGGAGCTTTCACCTGCCGAGGCCAATGCCCGGCGCTTTCGCGAGCAGATTCAACCGCTATTGGCCCGCCACTGCACCGCATGCCACGGCGAGCAGGAGCCCAAAGGCGAACTGCGTCTCTCCGCGTTAACGTCCGACTTTACCGATCCTCAAAACCGCGAGCGGTGGAAATCGGTACGAGACCGTGTGAAGGCTGGTGAAATGCCGCCCCAAGAGAAGCCGCGTTTGCAGCAGGAGGAGCTCGATCTTTTGCTGGGGTGGATCGACGCCCAAATCCAAACGGCCGACGTTGCGCGGCGGGCGTTGCAAGGCCGCGTGGCGTTGCGGCGTCTGAACCGCGTCGAGTACGAGAACACGGTCTGCGATCTGTTAGGCGTAAAAATCTCGCTTCAAGATTTATTGCCGCCCGATAGCGAGGCGCGCGGGTTTGACAAGGTTGCCGAAGGACAACACGTTTCGCTCTTCCTCATGGAGCGATATCTAGAAGCCGCAGACGCGGCTTTACGGGTCACCATTGTCAACGGGCCTCAGCCCCCGCTCATCAGTAAGCGTTACGACTGCAAGGAAGAACGTTACGTAAAGAACACGCGCGAGCGCGTGTTCCTCCACCGTGACAACGCGCTTGTATTTTTTAGTTCGTCCCACTGGAATGCGGTGACGCTGGGGCAGTTCTATCCACCGCACCGCGGCAAGTATCGATTCCGTATCTCGGCATATGGTTATCAAAGCAAGGGCAAGCCTGTCACCTTCCGCGTTTTGGCGGGGCCCATGTTGATGGGCACGAAAAACCATCTCGTGGATTACTTTGACGCCCCTGCTGATCAGCCGACGGTCATCGAGTTTTACGATCACCTGGAAGCGCGCGATCACATCAACCTACTTCCTCATGGCTTAGCGACGGCGCACACGGTCAACAAGATTGGCGCCGAGAATTACGACGGCCCGGGTCTGGCGATTCAGTGGATCGAAGTGGAAGGCCCCCTGCACGACTCCTGGCCGCCTCCAAGCCATCGCCGTATCTTTGGCGACTTGCCGCAAGCCCCCGCTCCGCTACCTAACCAGAGCAACCGGGTCGAAGTGGTGTCGGCCGATCCCGAGCGCGACGCGCAGCGAATCCTACAAAACTTCGCCCGCCGCGCATTCCGTCGCCCCGTCAGCGAGGACGATTTGGCTCCGTTTATGTCGCTCGTCCGCTCTCGGTTGGCCGAAGGTCGCAGCTTTGAACAGGCGGTGTGGACCGCGCTCCAAGCCGTGTTAGTGTCGCCCCGGTTTTTGTTTCTCGACGAGAACCCGGGCCGCTTGGATGACTTTGCTTTGGCAAGTCGGCTGTCCTACTTCCTCTGGAGCACCATGCCCGACGACGAGTTGCTGGCCCTGGCGGAACAGGGAAAGCTGCAAAACCCCGACACGCTCCGCCAACAAACGGAACGGCTCTTGAATGATCCGCGTGCGGCGGCGTTCGTCGAAAACTTCGTGGGTCAATGGCTGGGGCTGCGAGAAATCGACGCCACGGAACCGAGCCATCTACTCTATCCCGAGTATGATCCGATGCTACGCGTCGCCATGGTGCGCGAGGCCGAGTTATTCTTCGCCGAAATTCTCAAAGACGACCTAAGTCTGGCGAACTTCGTGGCGTCGGATTTCAGCATGCTCAACGGCCGCCTGGCGCAACATTATGGCATCCCCGGCGTGGAAGGAAGCCAATTCCGCAAGGTCCAACTGCCGCCCAATAGTCATCGGGGCGGCGTTCTGACCATGGCTGGCGTGTTGAAGGCGACGGCCAATGGAACAACCACTTCACCGGTCTATCGCGGAGCCTGGGTGCTAGACCGCATTCTAGGAACACCGCCTCCTGGGCCTCCGTCCGATGTACCGGCGATCGAACCAGATATTCGCGGCGCTACCACCATTCGCGAGCAGTTAGCCAAGCATCGTGCAGCGTCCGAGTGCGCCTCATGCCATGCGAAGATCGATCCTCCGGGTTTCGCCACGGAAAGCTTCGACGTGATCGGCGGCTGGCGAGAACGCTACCGCACCACCGGCCACGGCGATCCGGTGGTCGTGAACGGACAATCGATGCAGTACCGAGAAGGGTTGCCCGTCGATCCTGGGGATGTGCTTCCCGACGGGCGGCGGTTCCGCAACATCGACGAATACAAGCAACTGCTGCTGACCGACATCGACCAGATCGCCCGGGCGTTAACCGAAAAGCTGCTCACTTACGCAACCGGGGCGCCTCCCGACGCAGCGGACCAAGCCGATGTGGAGGCGATGATCCGCCAAGCGGCGGCGAAGAATTACGGCCTGCGCACGCTGATCCACGCCATCGTGCAAAGCAAGCCCTTCCAGCACAAGTAACCCGCGCGCCCGTGAACCAGGCACAATCTTGCTTTTGCTTTCGCTTTCTTTCGTCCAACCAGGAGTCTCCCATGAAGATTTGCCGCCGCAGCATGCTACGGGCCGCAGGCGTCTCGCTTGCGCTGCCGTGGTTAGAAGCGTTGGCGCCCGCCGCAACATGCGAGACTCAACCGCCGCGCCGGATGGTGTGCATTTGCACGCCGCTGGGATTGCACTCGCCTTTTTTCTTTCCCGAGCAGGCCGGGCGAGACTATGCTCCGTCGCCTTATCTGGAGATGTTCCAGGATTTGCGGAATGATCTGACCGTGATCTCGGGCCTGGCGCATCCCGAAGTCGGAGCCTCGCACGATTCTATCTACAGCTTTCTAACGGCCGCGCCGCATCCGGAGCGTCGGGCGGGATTTCGCAACAGTATTTCGCTCGACCAATTCGCGGCTGAACACCTGGGCCGCCAAACACGATTCCCCAGTCTGGCGTTATCGTGCGAGGGCTTCAGCCTTTCGTGGATACGAAGCGGAGCGATTGTGCCCGCCGACTCGTATCCTTCCAGCGTCTTTACGCGGTTGTTCCTCGAAGGGCGTCCCGAGGAAGTGCAAGCTCAAACGCAGCGACTCCAAGATGGCCAGAGTATTCTCGACACCGTCCTCGAACAAACCCGCCGGCTTCAGCCGTCGCTCAGCGTCAACGACCGCGAGAAACTAGATGAATACTTCACTAGCGTGCGCGAGCTGGAGCAGCGTTTGGCATGGGCCGAGGAATGGTCAAAGCAGCCTAAACCGAAAGTGAATGTTCCGCCCCCGAAAAACATTGCCAACTCAGCCGACTTAGTTGGCCGCGCGCGGCTGATGTTTGACCTCATTCACCTGGCGTTGCAAACCGACTCCACGCGGCTCGTTACCCTCCTGCTACTAGGCACAAGCCAAACTCCCCCGGTGCCGGGCGTAACGTATGGCCATCACGACTTGTCGCATCATGGCCAAGATCCAACGAAGATTGCACAGCTCAAGCTGGTTGAACTGGAAAAGCTAAAAACGCTCCACGAGTTCCTGGTGAAACTCAAACAAACCTCAGAAGCCGACGCAACGCTGCTGGACCGCACTATGGTGTTTTTCGGAAGCAATCTGGGGAACGCCAGCACCCACTCGACCCGCAACCTACCTGTCGTGCTGGCGGGAGGCGGATTCAAGCACGGTCAGCACTTGGCATTCGACCCGCAAGACCCGCCGCCGCTTTCCAACCTCTATGTAAACATGCTCCAGCAGTTGGGCATTCCGGCCGAGCAGTTCGGGACAAGCACCGGAACGCTTGCTGGATTAGAGGCGGTTGGGTGACAATAGCGACCTCAAAGCCGGCCTTGGCCAAATGTTCCGCTAGGAGGAGGAAATCGCGATGCACGCCGCCTTGCCTCAACGTGCCACACAGCGGCGCCGCCATGGATCAATGTTATGCGCCGTAGAGTGGGATGACCAACAGCGCTGTCCCACGGCCCCAGCGGCGCTTGCACACACGGTGGCGCCCGGCGGGACGATCGGGCGATGGCTTGCCGTCCTGATCGCGCTTGTTGCAGCTCAACACGTCTGCGGCGACGAATCGGCATCGGCCGAGCGACAGAAACCGCGGGTGGCAGCGATTGTAAGCGAGTATCGGCATAACTCGCACGCCGATGTCATCGTCAGCCGACTGTTACAGACCGAAACCTTGGACGGCCAAGGCCGACAACCCGAATTGGAGCTGGTCTCGTTGTATACCGACCAGGTTCCCGAGAACGACATCAGCCGCCGTCTGGCGCAAGAGCACCGCCTTCCGATCTACGACAATGTAGCTGACGCGCTCACGCTGGGAACAAGCAAACTGGCGGTCGATGGCGTGCTCCTGGTGATAGAACATGGCAAGTATCCGGTGTCCGATACGGGCCAGACGATCTATCCCAAACGACGTTTGTTTGAGCAGGTGGTGCAGGTGTTCGAACAAAGCGGCCGCGTAGCGCCGGTGTTCATCGATAAACACCTGGCCGACAATTGGGCCGACGCTTACTGGATTTACCAAACGGCCAAGAAACGAAAGATTCCGCTCATGGCCGGATCATCGCTGCCGGTGCTGTGGCGGTATCCACCGTGCGATACGCCACGCGGTGGCAAATTGAAAGAAATTGTCGCGGTTTCGTACCACACGCTCGACGCCTATGGCTTTCACGCGCTAGAAATGGTGCAGGCGCTCGCGGAGCGGCGAGCAGGAGGCGAAACCGGCGTGGCTTCGGTCCAATGTTTGGAAGGCGACGCCGTATGGCGCGCCGGCGAGCAAGGCGTGTACGATCCGGAGCTTCTGGAATTAGCGTTAAGTCGGCTCAAAGAGCGTCCTTTGCCGCCAGGCAAAACCCTTCCTGAACTGGTCCAAAACCCAATCCTGTTTGTGATCGATTACCGCGACGGGCTGCGAGTCCGAGTGCTCACGCTTAACCACGCGGTCGTTGAATGGTCGTGCGCGTGGCGCGACGAGTCCGGCGCCGCGCACGGTGCTCTGTTTTGGACCCAGGAAGCTCGCCCCTTCCAGCATTTCACCCATTTGTTGCGGGGCGTCGAGAAGATGTTCCATACAGGGCAACCGACCTGGCCCGTCGAGCGCACGCTGCTTACCAGCGGAACGCTCGATGCACTGCTGATCTCCAAGCGCGACGGCGGCCGCCGACTGTCCACGCCTTACTCGTCATTCACGTACCAAAGCGACTGGAACTGGGAACAGCCTCCGCCGCCCCCCGTAGGTCGTCCCATTACGAGCCAGTAGCCGCCGGCGCCAAAGCGCGAGCGCAATGCAAACGGCTGAGACGCCGTGAGAGCATCTCAGCCGTTGTTGTGGTTTGCAATGCGTTACTTTAGACCAGGCCGAACTCAGGACGGCGCGGCGCCAGTTGTGCTTGGAGCCGCTGCACAATACTGCTGTGCATCTGGCTTACGCGGCTTTCGCTCAGATCGAGCGTGGCGCCGATCTCTTTCATCGTCATTTCTTCGTAGTAGTAGAGAATGATGATGAGTCGCTCGTTGCGGTTCAGTCCCTTCGTCACGAGGCGCAGCAAGTCTTTGCGCTGGACGCGCCGGGTGGGATCTTCCCCCTTCTTATCGTCCAGTACGTCGATCTCGCTGACGTCCTTTTCACTATCGGTGGCGTACCACTTCTTGTTCAGGCTGACCAAATTCACAGCATTGGCGTCAACCATCATCTTCTCGAGATCTTTGACGCTCATGCCCAAGTAGTTTGCAAGCTCTTGTTCGGTCGGGGGGCGACCGTACTTGTCTTCCAGGGTCTTCGTGGCCTCAGCCAGCTTGGTGGCCTTGGAGCGCACGAGGCGGGGAACCCAATCCATGCTGCGCAGTTCGTCCAACATGGCGCCGCGAATCCGCGGCACGCAGTACGTTTCGAACTTGACGCCTCGCGAGAGATCGAAGGCGTCAATTGCATCCATGAGTCCGAAGATGCCCGCTGAGATCAGGTCGTCCAGCTCGACGCCCTCGGGCAGACGGGCCCACACACGCTCGCCGTGATACTTGACCAGGGGAAGATACTTTTCGACCAAGCGGTTGCGCAGCACCTGATTGCCCGGATCGGCCTTATATGCTTGCCAGAGATCGGCGACGTCCTCACTCCTTTTGAGCGTGGCGACCATGCAATCCTCCATGATTGATGAGCATAAATACCAACTCAGATATCGAACATCGGCACGAGCGGCGGCTCAGGTTGAATAGAACTTGTCGATTCGGAAGACATTGACGCAGACGCAAAAAAAGGGCACGCTAAGGGCTTTTGCGTCCGATTGCCGGCGCCGAACCGGCCGAACCGCCTTCTTCGATTGCCTCTCGGGCGGGACCCGCAAAGAGCTAAGTTCCGGTGCAACCGGCAATTGCGCAATTCTTGGCCCGCGACGAAAGGATGCCTTATGCGAACCTGGTGGATTTTGTCCCTGTTTGGAGCGGCCTGGCTGGCGCCGCTTGCTCTTGCCGACGAAACCGCCCCCCCCCCCCCCCCCCCCACACCCCCGGGGGGCGCCGTGGCGACGCCCAACCCCCGGGTTTAGGGGGGGCACCCCCG
>CAYWIS010000135.1:14298-17324 GCA_964458385.1 uncultured Pirellulaceae bacterium | reverse complement strand
CGAAGGCGAGATTACGGTGGTAGGAACGGTGTGGAACGTAATAAAGGCTTAACGCAATCGGGGGCTTCTCACAAGTCCCTACGAGGCAAAACCCTGGCGGGTTCGGCAGTTTAAGAACCCCCTTCTCATCGTTCCCTGCTTCCGCAATCGGAACAAAAACAACACAGCAGGCCCTCCCTTAAGGGGAGAGCCTGCTAGCGGTGAGATTCAGTTTTCCGCTGCGAATGGTAACTAGAGCTCACTAGCTTGCAACGCCGCTTCATCCTCGTCCACCTCCGCCGGCGATGCGGGTGGCGCTTCCTCAACATCCGACGGAGCGGGAGGGGCTTCTGGCGCGGGTGCGGGAGCCGGCGCGGGTGCGGGAACTGGAGCGGGCGCCGGATCACTTTCCGGTGCAGGAGCAGGGGCAGGAACGCTAGCAGGAGCAGGAGGCGGATCGGTGTCTGGTGTGGGAATGGTAGCCGGTGCGGGTTCGGCCGCGTCAACAGGCGGCGCTTCGGAAGTCACCGGAGGCGCCAAGCTGTTGTCAACGGTAACGGGTGGAGCGTTGGCGTCGACCAACGGGAGTTCCGTCGCGTCGGGATCACCGCTCGGGGGAGCCGTGATCGTGGGGAATTCCTTCGTCCTCTCCACTTTGCCCTCTGGATTCCACCAGGTCCAACGGCCACTTTGCGAGTCGAGCACGTACTCCCCTTGGATCCACTTCTGGCCATTAGGATGCCACCAAGTCCAAACGCCATTCTTCGCGCCCGCGACGTAGACGCCTTCGGATTCCTTCTGGCCGTTCGGATACCACCAGGTCCATTTGCCATCGCGCACTTTCTCGCCAGCGACCGACAAAACGATGGTGCTCGCTTGCCCTTTCCACCAGTCGTATGTGGTCTTAGTGATTTCCTTCCCGTACAGATACCATCCTTCCCACCGCTTTTGGCGAGGGCCATAGTACGCCGATTCAAGGCGACGAAGACGCCCACCAGCGTATTGCTCGGTGTCATCGACCACGCCGGTGCGGCTCCATTGGAGCACCTTGCCTTCGGGATCCCCCTGCACATAGATCAGCTCTCGCCGTTTCTGGCCGCCCGGGTAGTACCACGTCCAAACTCCGTGCGGTTTGCCCGCCTCAAAGTGCCATTCACTGATTTTCTGCTTATGGCGATCGTAAATGCTCCACGGACCATGGATTTGTCCATCGACAAAGTGGGCTTCCGAGAGGAACGGCTCATCGTAGGGGGCGTATACCGGCTCCTGGAAAAGGGGACCGTCGGCCCGATAGAACCAGCGAGTCCAAACCCCGTTGCGCTTTCCTAATACAAATTCACCGCCCCCTAGCTTTCGGCCATCCGGGCCAAAGTAGGTGTACGGCCCATGATTCACATAATCGCCATTCTCGATCTGGATGACGTGCCGCTCAACGCGAACCGCACCGTTGGGGTAGCGCTCGCGGATCACCTCTGACGAGGGTGGTTCATCGGCGCTTGCATTTGCTGTCCACGCCGCGCATAACACCAACACCATCCAACACGACCGCTGCGCGAAAGTACAACAAGTTTCCCAAGCCATAAACGATTGCTCCAGGGGCGAAATCAAAGGAGGTTGGTTCTGGAATTGGTGTTATCTTCCCCCCTCTATTGAAAACAGGCCATTCACCAACGCTGAGGGGACGGCCGCAAAGGTGAATCCGAATTTACTCCTCAGACCGGACACCGAATTCAAAAAATAACCGCGGTTTTGGCAATTCGTACTACGCTGCCGTATAACAGAGGGCCATCGAAATCGGCGCGACACAGCATGTGTAGGCCGGTCCGGGGTATGTGGCGCAACCCACCACTAGGAAGTAAACAAAACCATCCTATCAGGGAGCATCACTAATGCAACCGCGAAAGTTCGGCTATTGTATCTTGGTTTTCGTTGTTCTGTTGGGAACAGTGGCTATGGGTGATGACCGGAAAGACGACGGCGAGAAGCTCTTGCGGCACGTGGTGTTGTTTCAGTTCAAGCCCGAAACAACTCCCAGCCAGATTCAGGAGGTAGTGGACGCGTTCGCCGCCTTACCCAAGAAGATTGACGCGATCCATGATTTCGAGTGGGGAACCGACGTAAGCGTCGAACAGAAAGCGCAAGGGTTCACGCATGCATTTATCGTCACGTTCCGCAGTACCGAAGGTCGCGATGAATACCTTCCCCACCCCGAACATCAAAAGTTCGTGCAGCTAGTTGGTCCGCGGCTAACCAACGTGCTGGTTTTCGACTTTTGGACGCAGAAGTAACGAGCGCGGTTACCGCCGCTGCTCACGGCGCTGGGCAAGCTCATCGCGCAACGCGGCAGCCAGTTCGTATTGTTCCTGCTCAATGGCCTCGGCCAAACGCTCCTGGAGTGTTCGCCCAACGTTGTAATGGTCACGGAGCGACTCGCGCAAATCGACAAGGCGCTCAACCAAATCGTCGTCCTCAAAGTGCTCTTCCGCTTCGAACTCTTCGAATACCTTGCGAATTCGCTCCAACCCTTCGTTGATGGCCTGGACAGCTAGTTCCGGACCTTGGCCGTCGTCCAGTTCGGCCAAGGCCGCCGCCTGCGTGCGATGAAACAGCACAAAGGGGCGATACTGCTCGTGCGACAACGTCCATTGTTCGTCAGGCGAGTGCTTGCGGCAGAAGTCCATAAAGGCCAGCGTATGATCCGCGTCGCGCACTGCCTCAGAAAACCGACGCAACGCTAGCCAACAAATTCGGCGGTGGTAGAACTGCACGAACTCGCGATCCGCTTCGGCACACTGTTCTTCGTCCATCGCAAAGTTTTCGCCAAGGCGAAAACTCTCACCTAACAAGTAGTCGAAATAGGTGTCGTTCCCGTGGGGACGAGCGCCATCGGGGCGTCCGGTCGTTTCTAATTGGAGCACGCCCATGTCGACTCGCATTTGAATCACATCGCGTTGGTCAGCGCCAGTCACAATGCGCACGCTAACCGTTTCGGGATCGTAAGGCCAATCGCGAAGGATATGGTCGATGTGCTGTGCTCGACGTCGCGG
>CAYWIS010000135.1:11836-14288 GCA_964458385.1 uncultured Pirellulaceae bacterium | reverse complement strand
TGATCTCAGCGCCTTGAAAGTCGACAAAGTGGTGAATCCTCGGAACGCACGTTCCATCCCAATTATAACCAGCCGCCAGTCGGGAGCCACCGCCGCCGACATCGACCGAAAAATCGTTGCTTTGCGCCCTTGCTTGTGCTAGTCTCCACACAGCTTTCGACAGGGCTCTTCTTCTCTCTCATCCTCCTTGACCGCCATGCTTTACGTAACCGACCGGGGAACCGTCAAGACCTGTGACGGCGTCACGCGGCGCGACTTTATGCAAGTGGGGGCTTTGGGCGCGTTGGGGCTCTCTTTGCCGCACCTGTTAGCGGCCCAATCGCAAGGCGCCATCAAGAAAGATCATGATGAGCGTTCTTGCATCATGATTTTTAATCTCGGAGCGCCCAGCCACATTGACACGTTCGATCCCAAACCCGATGCCCCCGTCGAGGTCCGTGGCCCGTTCCAAACCATTTCGACGAAATCGCCAGACATCCGCTTGACCGAAATCCTGCCGCGTCACGCAGAGCATGCAGACAAATTCTCTGTCGTGCGCAGTTGTTATCACACAGCGGCGGCTGTCCACGATACGGGCCATCAGATGCTGCAAACGGGCCGGCTGTTCACCGGGGGGATCAACACACCGCACGCTGGATGCGTGGTGTCGTACCTACGTGGCCGGCGCACCGATCTGCCCGCACATGTGTTGCTTCCTGAGCCCATGGGCCGCACGGGCGGTAATCTGCCCCACGGCCAAGACGCCGGATTTCTAGGTAAGGCGCATGATCCATTTGCGCTGATGGCCGATCCCTCCCAGCCCGACTTCAAAGTCCCAGACCTTCTTCCGCCGGCGCAAATTGGCGAAGTCCGCCTCGAAAGGCGTCGCCGGTTGCGGCAAATTGTCGAACAGACCGTGCAGAACTTCGAAGCGAGCGAAGCCGCCCGCTTAATGGACAGTAACTTTGACGCCGCCTACCGGATGATCACCAGTCCCGAGGCCCGCGCGGCGTTCGACCTTTCGCAAGAGCCACGATCGTTGCGCGAGAAGTATGGACTCAACCGCTTTGGGCAGTGTTGCCTATTGGCCCGACGACTCATCGAAGCGGGCGTGCGGTTTGTGACCATCAACACCTTCCTTACAGTCTTTGACGAGATCACGTGGGATATTCATGGTTCCAAGCCGTTCACGTCCATCGAGGGCATGCGCGACGTCGTCGCGCCTATGTACGATCAGGCTTACGCGGCATTGCTGGAAGACCTGAGCCAACGCGGGATGCTCGATCAAACGCTCGTATGCTGCCTACAAGAATTCGGCCGCACACCACGAATTAATCCTGCCGGCGGCCGTGACCATTGGCCCCAATGTTTTTGTGCGTATTTCGCGGGCGGCCGGGTCCAGGGAGGCCGTGTTGTCGGCGCCAGCGATGAAATTGGAGCCTATCCTGCGGAACGTCCCACCGAGCCTGCGGAGGTTGTAGCCACTATTTATCACAGCCTCGGACTCGATTTGGAAACAACGCTTCCCGGTCCCGCTGGTCGGCCGTTTCCTTTGGTGGATTTTGGCAAGCACGAGATCGCCGAATTGTTCTAGCACCTTCCAACTTAGATACTCATTTCCAACGCGGGGAACGAGAGTCAGCAGCGGCCCACCTGCTGCGATCCCATATCCCCTTCACAACGGCAGACCGTTGCTTCATTCGTCGCCAGCCGTTCCTACCCGCCTTGCAATCGTGTGGCCTAGCTATGACCTGCGTCGTTCGTTCATGTTGCGGCTTTTTCGCGATTGTGTGGTTGAGCATCTCGCCGGCGTTCGCCGCCGAGGCGATCACGCTGCTGCCGATTGAGTTTACGTTGTCCACCACAGAAGCTCGTCAGCGTCTGCTTGTTCAATATCTCCAAGATGACCAAGTTGCCGGTGCTGTGCGCGAGGGGATCGTCTTTGAAACCAGCGACCCCCACGTGGTCCGAATTGAGGACGGAGTTGCCGTTCCCGTCGCTGATGGCGTCGCCACAATTACCGCCCAGGTGGGCGACTACAGCGCTCAGGCGAAAGTCACCGTGTCGGGACAAACAGAGCCGTTTCAATGGAGCTTTCGCAACCACGTTGAATCCGTATTGTCCAAAGCGGGTTGTAACGGCGGCGCTTGCCACGGCGCGCGGGCTGGGAAAAACGGTTTCCGCTTGACGTTGTTCGGTTTCGATCTGGACGCTGATTACGAGTACCTGACACGACAAGCCCGTGGGCGTCGGATCGTACCCAGCGATCCAGGTCGCAGCTTGTTGTTGACCAAGCCTACAGGTGCAATTCCGCACAAGGGTGGCGTACGTTTTGAGCCCTCAAGTTTGGAATACCGAGTGTTGGCCGAATGGATCGCTAGCGGCGCCCCGCCGCATCGCGAATGCGATCCCCAAATTGTGCGATTGGAAGTGTTGCCGCAACATTCGGTGCAAACGGTGGGAGCGAAGCAGC
>CAYWIS010000135.1:0-11826 GCA_964458385.1 uncultured Pirellulaceae bacterium | reverse complement strand
CTCACTTTTCCGATGGCGGAATGGAAGATGTGACTCGATGGGCTAAATACAGCGCGGTGAATCAAGCCGTTGCTCAGGTCGACGACGCAGGTTTGGTCGAAGTCATGGGCTCGGGCGAAGGCGCGGTGATGGTGTGGTATCTAAACATCAACGCGTTGGCATTCGTCAGCGTACCTTATCCGAACCAAGCGTCACCCGACGTTTTCTCTCAATCTCTGCGAGGAAGTTTTCTGGACGAGCCGATCCTGGCGAAACTTCAAAGCTTGAACCTTCCTCCTTCGCCGCCATGCGATGATGCAACGTTTCTTCGTCGCGCCTATCTCGACACCCTAGGCGTGTTGCCTACCGAGTCGGAGGTCCGGAGTTTTCTGGCCGATGACTCGCCCGACAAGCGAGAACGGCTGATCGATCATCTTCTAACGCGACCAGAGTTTGTCGATTACTGGTCCTACAAATGGAGCGACCTGTTGCTAGCCAGCGGACAACGTTTGCGCCCTGAAGCTCTAAAGGCGTATTATGGCTGGATTCGTGCACAAGTAGCCAACAACACCCCCTGGAATGAGGTCGTTCGACAGCTGGTGACAGCCAACGGCAATACACTGGAAAATGGGGCCGCGAATTTCTACTCGCTCCATCAAGAGCCTACGGAAATGGCCGAGACCGTTTCACAAGCGTTTCTCGGCCTGTCGATTAATTGTGCAAAGTGCCACAACCACCCGCTGGAGAAGTGGACCAACGACCAGTACTACGGCTTCGCGAATTTGTTTTCACGCGTCCGCGCAAAAGGTTGGGGTGGCGACTTTCGTAGTGGCGATGGTAACCGCGTCGTGTTCACCGACGTCCGCGGCGAGTTAATTCAACCGAGTACCGGCCGTCCCCAACCGCCTCGCCCACTCGACGGAGCGCCGCTGCCCTTTGACGCCCCCACCGATCGCCGGGTCTATTTGGCGGAATGGCTGACATCGCCGCAGAATCCTTATTTCACACGAGCCATTGTCAATCGCGTCTGGGCCAACTTTTTTGGCGTCGGCCTCGTCGAGAAGGTCGACGACCTTCGTGCAACGAATCCGCCCAGCAACGAGGCGCTTATGGTCGCGGCGTGCGAGTACCTGATTGACCACGGTTACGACCTTAAGGAATTGATGCGGGAGATCCTTCGGTCTGCGGCTTATCAGCGTGGCAGTCAATCTATCCCCGGTAATCAACCGGACGAACGGTACT
The DNA here is from genome assembly GCA_964458385.1 of uncultured Pirellulaceae bacterium. Taxonomy (GTDB): domain Bacteria; phylum Planctomycetota; class Planctomycetia; order Pirellulales; family Pirellulaceae; genus JAHWKS01. Next base: position 10,605 of record CAYWIS010000135.1, on the reverse strand, counting down.
ACTCACGATACTACCCGCGGCGACTGCCCGCCGAGGTAATCCTGGATGCAATGTCGCAGGCCACGGAAACGCCTACCGACTTCGCCGGCTATCCCAAGGGCACACGCGCACTGCAGCTTCCGGATAGTGAGGTGGCGTCCTACTTTCTCAATACGTTTGGCAGGCCAGAACGTCTTATTACCTGTGAGTGTGAGCGCACCTCCGAGCCGAGCATGACTCAAGCACTTCACCTGCACAATGGCGACACCCTCATGCAGAAGTTGCAATCGCCAACGGGTCGAATCGCACGGCAACTTGCCAACGGAGCATCGAATGAAGCGTTGATCGAGTCCGCATACTTGGCCTGTCTGTCACGTTTTCCCACTACGGACGAGCAAGCGCAAATCCTTCAAGTGTTTGCCGAAACGCCCGACGACGAACGACAGCAGGTCGTCGAGGACTTGTATTGGAGTTTGCTTAGCAGCAAGGAGTTTTTGTTCAACCACTAGGCGGAATACCGCCACCCTCGGAACGATCCTTTTTCACCCGCGGAACTGCGTTGCGGAGGTGTGCCGCACTTACGTTCCCCTTACGGCGCAACTAACTTCGATGAACCAACGGCTTTGTTGCCTTATCCTAAGCATTTCCGCAGCGGCCTCCGCTACCGTCCGCGCCGATGCCGCTGCGCCTGATTTTCGTCGAGACATCGCGCCGCTGTTGCGGAAGTACTGCGTAGGCTGCCACAACAACAAAGCACTAGAAGGCGATTTATCGCTAGAAACGTTTGCGTCACTGAGGAAAGGAGGCGCCGGCGGCGGCATCCTTATTCCCGGCAAGAGTCGCGAGAGCACTATCATTCGCGTGCTCACAGGGCAACAAGAGCCAGCCATGCCGCCCAAAGGCGAACCACGCCCGACCGGGGAAGAGATCGCGCGAATTGCCGCATGGATCGACGCGGGCGCTATCGGTCCTCAGGGCGCAGAAGATACACCACTACATTTAGAGACACCGGTTATCACACCAACGGCGCCGGTACGTCGGCCGATCAATGCCGCGACTTTTTCTCCCGATGGGAAATTTATTGCCGTTGCTCGTCACGCTCAGGTTGAGTTGCTCGACAACGCCACGCTGAAAACGGTGGCAGTGCTAGACGGACCTACCGGCAATGTAAATGCCATCGCATTTTCTCCCGATGGCCGTTCGCTCGCCGCCGCTGGAGGAGAGCCGGGGCTCTTTGGCGAAGTGCGGGTGTGGTCCCTCAAAAATCATCAAGTTCTACAGACCTTTCAAGGACACCAAGACAGCATTTACGCCATTGCAATCAGTCCCGATAGCCGACTCGTCGCCACGGGCGGCTATGACCACGACGTACACCTGTGGAGTTTGGATTCGGGGGATCATGTTCGCGCTCTGAAGAATCACAATGGGGCCGTGTTCGCCCTCGCCTTTCACCCACACGGCCATCTGCTCGCAAGCGCCAGCGCCGATCGCACCGTGAAGTTGTGGAGCGTCGAAACAGGAAAGCGGCTGGATACCTTGGAGCAATCAACGCAAGAGTTGTACTCGCTCGCATTCTTTCCCGATGGCAAACGCCTGGCGGCGGGGGGCGCCGACTTTCGTATTCGCGTATGGTCTATTAGCGACACGGGCGCAGAAGGCACAAACCCGCTTCTCGTTTCGCAGTTTGGGCATGAACGTGCAATCTTACGGTTAGCGGTTTCCGACAATGGTCACACGCTTATCACTACTGGCGAAGACCGTTTAGTCAAAGTTTGGGATGGGGAATCGGTTGTTCTGCGCGAAACGCTCGAACCCCAATCCGACTGGACCCCGGGGCTTTGTCTCTCCCCCGATGGTACTCGCGTCTTCGCAGGACGACTTGATGGCGCGTACGCCATTTACTCGTTGGCGAAACCCGATAACACAGCGCAAGCGTTACCCTCTCCCTACAAAGAATCGGTCAACGCCAACACACGCTACGATGGGAAAAACGTAGCGGAAATCACAGAAACGGAGCCCAACGACTCCGTGAAACAAGCAACCCCCTTGCCACTTCCCGCGGTAGCTCAAGGGCGAATTTTCGCGGAGCCATCGCGTGGCGCATCCGATGTCGATCTTTTCCGCTTTGAAGCCCAGTCCGGGCAATCGTGGATCTTTGAAACCAAAGCGGCCCGCGCGGGATCGCCCGTCGATACCAAACTTGAGATTCTCGACGCTCAAGGTCAGCCTATGCCCCGTGTTGTCTTGCGCGCTACCCGCGATTCGTGGATTACCTTCCGTGGCATCAATTCGGAACAGCTCGATTGCCGCGTCGTTTATTGGGAAGAGATGCAACTCAATCAGTACCTCTATATGAATGGTGAGGTCGCCAAGTTGTACCGCGCCCCCCAAGGCCCCGACTCCGGGTTCCTGTTCTATCCGGGCATGGGGAAACGGCATACTTATTTTGATACGAGCGCCCGCGCCCACGCTCTGGATGAGCCTTGTTATATTGTGACGCCGTACGCGCCGGGGACAATTTTGCCCGACAATGGCTTACCAACGTTCACGGTCTATTTTGAGAACGATGACGAAAGTCGTCAGGCGTACGGCAAGGATTCCTTCCTCACGTTCACGGCGCCAGCTGATGGAACGTACTTCGTACGTGTCAGCGATGTACGCGGTTTCTCGGGAGAAGAGTTCCATTATGAACTTACGGCTCGACCGCCACGCCCCGATTTTGAGGTAACGTTGTCGGGCCAAAATCCCACCGTCAATGCGGGAAGCGGTAAACGGTTCATCGTCACGGCCCGGCGAATCGACGGCTTTGAAGGCGAAATTCGTGTCGACGTGGAGGGGCTACCTCCGGGCTTCAGCGCAACAACACCGCTCATTATTCAAGAGGGACACCTGGAAGCCCGTGGCGTCATCACGGCAGCGGCGGATGCACCGGCCCCCACCGAAGGCAACTGGGGGCAGTCGCGAGTTACTGCGACCGCAATTATCGGTGGAAAGCCGGTGACGCACGACGTCGGATCGCTAGGAACAATTAAGCTGGTAAGCAGCCCGAAGCTCCTGGTCCGTCTGGCTCCGCAAGCGCCAACGGCCGAGACTTCAACGCCAGAGACGTTACAGAACGGTCCGGATGCTGCGCCCGACGAAATCGTCATCCGGCCGGGCACAACCGTCACCTGCCAACTTCTCCTTGAGCGTAACGGCTTCAACGATCGTGTCCAATTCGACGTCGACAACCTGCCGCACGGAGTAATTGTCGACAATATTGGGCTGAATGGCGTTTTGGCGGCTGAAGGTGAAACAGCGCGCACGTTGTATCTGACGGCAGCCGATTGGACCCCTGCAACGCGGCGGCCGTTCTTCGCCGTCGCTAGGGCCGAAGGTGATCAAGCTTCCGCGCCTCTCTGGCTGCGTGTTGAAACTTCGGCGAAGTAAGAGAGAGAAGCCCCAAACCAAAACAGCGGTGCAGCGCTGGGGTTATTGCGCTGCACCGCTGTCATCGACGGCGGTATTCGTCGTGGCGGATCCGACTCGTCGCAGTTTCCTTCGAGCGGGATTCACGCGAGAGGTAACCGTTCTGGGCCGATTGCAACGTCCAATGCGATGGTCGCGTAGAAAGGACAAGCGACAGCCCGCTCGAAGGCCCCCTTTGGCGCCGCCTCGTCTTTAGGTTGAGGCGGTTTTGACGGAGAGCCGCAGCCTATGTCTGGCTGCGATCTCGCGCGATGCTTAGTAGCTGGCTTCGATACCGAAGTTCACGCCGTACAGCCACACGTCGGTGCTGTCGAACTGGAAGCGTGGCCGGGCCGGTCCCACCAGCGGACCACCGAACAACTGCGAGTTGTTCACTGCCAGGTCGATTTGCTGACCGGGGCGAACCACGTCGCTCAGGTACAACACCGACCAGCCGGCGGTCGCCCGAACCTGTCGCGTAATCTGCAGGCCGACGTTGATGTTAAACTCAGGCAGGATCGCGAACTCGTCGCGTTCAAACGATCCACGTGCGAACGGATTGCCAGTATTCGTTGGTTGCACCAACAATCCGCCCGAGCCAGGAATAACCGGCTGACCAGGGAAGTCGATCAGATTCGTGCCTTCCAGCGACACCCGTTGGTGAACATTGCCGAAGGCGATCTTTCCGATCATTTCTACGCTGATCAGGTCGCCAAAGTCACGTTCCAGCGAAATACCGAACTCGGCTCCGTGGAAGTCGTTCTCCGTATCAAATACGTCGGTTTCCTGAAACACTACGCCTGCCGGCAAGAGCGGCGCTCCGGGCCCCGTAATCGTGGTGCCGCGAATCAGCAGGCCTTCGTCCAATCGGAAGAACCGATAACCGCCGATCGCGTCGATTCGAACCCCTTGGTCTTCCGCCAGGAAGTGCTTAGCCAAGATTCCCGCAGAATAGACACTGCTCGAAGTTTCCACCTCGACCGCCCCGACGAACACAACGCCCAAGGCGGGATCAATGGCTCCTAATACGGGATCGTAAAACGCGATGGGCAACGCAGCCGGACCAGGTCCCGCTCCTCCAAAGAGCCCGCCGGCATTACCAACGTTGATGAACGGTCTACCGATCGAATCGGCGCCAATCCCACCACCGGCAAACGTATCAGAGTTCTTCTCCTGATCCAGGGCGAAGAAGTGTCCCTCTACACCGGCCGTTTGCGTGTCATCGAGCCATACACCGAAACGCACTCGTCCACCCGAACGGAAATCGTCGTCGATGTCGTCGCCGTCATACAACACGGCCAAGTCAGGGTTGTCGAGTTGCGGAACTGTTCCAACGGGCGACGCGGTTACCAACGGCGGTGCGTCATACCCTGAAACTCGCCACAAAAGATAGTCCAGGTGCAACCAAGCGCCGCGCAACGCGGGATCATTCCACCGGCGCACGCCGACGCCGCCACATACATCGCCACAAGGCGCGCAGACATCACCGCACGGACTGCACGTAGTGCAACCGGCGCCCGAGCAGGCAGTACACGCCGCAGGAGATGTTGCCGTGATCGAGGAACCAAGCGTCGTCGAGTTCGAGTTGATCTCGTCCTTGAGCGAAATCCAGTCCGAATCCGCACTTACGGCGCCAGCGGAAATGCTGGCCGGACGATTCATTTCGGCTCCCCCCGGTCGGCCGAACACTGTCGAGTATTGGGCCAGCGCCACGCTAGGACCAAGTCCTAGCAGGGCCAGCCCCGCGAGCAAGGCTTTTCGTCTCACGGAAGACCCCCCTTCGAAACCGCATAGTGCGGCCATACAAGTGCAATAGGCCCTATGCCCGGAATTCGCAACCGAGTGGTAATGCGAGATGCACGGGTTGAACGTGATCTAATATCGGCGCCGAAAGATTCGTATTTGAGCAAATTGACGAATCCGCGGGTTGTAGCGGCGGTTCGCTTGCTCCCGGAGTCTTTGAATGAAACGGTCGGGTAATCTAGGTAAGGTCGAGTCGGTTCCTGTTGGGCCTATTCGACGGTTCGCGCGGAATTAGACAACCGCCGTTCGTGGCGAGAAAAGGCTTCTCGTCCCGTTCTCTGCTGCCGCGTGCGATCGGAGAGCCCGTGAATCGCCACCGGTCGTAGAACAAGAAACGTCGCCAACCGCACGTTCAAATCGCTCGAATAGGCCGAAGAACAACTCCGGAGTAGCTTCGACCGAGCTATCTGCTCAACCACCTCTCTCTTTGAGCAAACCCAATTCCCTATCGAGGCGAACGCTCGCGACGGCGTCTGTACCTATGGCGGCTGACACGCGCGCCGCAACCCGGGTTCGAGGTCCGATCGTCATGAATGCCCGGGCCGTAGCTAAGCAAAGCCGTTCAAGAATGTCTCGCGAAATCGTACAGGCGTTCCCGCGGAGAGGTCGCCCCAACCTCCGGTGCGGCTTTACAAACGGACAATCCTGAACTTAGTACTCGAAACCGCGAACCGCGTGCGGCTGATAGGGCGCTTCGAGATTCCGAATCTCTTCGGGGGTTAACTGGATGTCGACGGCCTCGATCGCCATGGTCAGGTGGTCAAGTTTCGTCGCCCCGACGATAGGCGCGGTAACGGCGGGACGCGACAAAAGCCACGCGAGCGCCACTTGCGCCGGTTTCACACCGCGCTGGTGGGCGACGCGCTCCGTCGCCTCAACAACGTCCCAATCGGCAGGGTGATCATATAGTTTACGGGCATACTCATCAGACTCGGCGCGAAGGGTTGCTTCTGCATCGCCAGCCTTTCTCCGCGTACCAGCTAATAGGCCGCGGGCGAGAGGCGACCAGGGGACCACGGCAATGCCCTCTTCCTGACACAGCGGGATCATCTCTCGCTCTTCCTCACGATAGATAAGATTGTAATGGTTTTGCATTACCGCGAACCGCGTTAAACCGCGGCGGTCGGCGATTCCCAGCGCCTTGGCGAATCGCCACGCAGCCGTCGAACTGGCGCCCAAGTAACGTACTTTACCTTGCCGCACGAGCAGGTCGAGTCCTTCGAGCATTTCGTCCAAAGGTGTGTGAGGATCAAAACGGTGGACGTAGTAAAGGTCGATGGTCTCCACACCCAACCGGCGTAAACTTGCCTCGCATCCCTGCTGAATATGCTTCCGCGACAGCCCCATTTGGTTTGGTCCGGACCCCATCGGGTTATAGACTTTTGTTGCAATGACGCACTCATCCAAACGCGCATACTTCCGGAGCGCTCTCCCGGTGATTTCTTCGCTAACGCCAAGTGAATACATGTCGGCGGTGTCAAAGAAATTGATCCCGTTTTCTACCGCCGTGCGAAAGAAGGGTTCAGCCGCGGGCTCATCAAGCACCCAAGGACGCCATGCTGGGTCACCGTAGCTCATGCAGCCGAGGCAAATCCGCGATACCTTAACTCCCGTGCGACCAAGGTAGGTGTACTGCATGATAGCGCTCCTGCAAAGATTTCACGGACTTTCGACACCGCAAAGCGCTAAGGTAGCCTGGACAGCGCGCTGTGGGAAGTCAACACAAAAGGTCCAAAGCGCCAGGCCCCACGTTCATCACGTCAGCTGCCGGATGCTGCGACTCCAACGAGGCGTCCGACCTTGTTGGGCATCGATGGCAAAGATGGCGATGCGCGGATAAGCGCGAAGAAACTTCTTGGATTCAACAAACGTCGCCGCCAATGGCGTCAACATTGCCTGCCCCGTTCCTTCGCCAAGATACTTCGCCATAAAGTGACTTAACGGAAGGAGCACTTCCACACCCTTTTCCAATTGGTCGTGTGCAATGCGGGCGAAACGATCATCGGGCAATACCAAAAGGCGCGGATCGTCGAGCAATGCATCGGCCGTCCACCATACCACGCCGGGTTGACACTCCGTGCTGTCGACAATCAATACGCCTTCTCCCTGCGCCAACAATGGCTCCAGAAAGTCCCAAGAGACGCAGCGACCGGCGGCTGCCATCCGGCGGCGCATTTGTCGCTGAACGTACAATGCCCTACTCCAACGAATCGGTGCAACAATCAAGGCGTCGATCGTCCAAACCACCAGAAACACCAAGGGCGCACAAATGCAGACGACGCCCATTCCGGCGACGGCCAAGGGGAGATAGATTTGGACCGCCAAGATGCGGCCAGTTGGGTTGCGAGATTCTTCGTCGCCCACCCAAGTCAACGCGACCAACGCGTTCACCACGGCGCCAAGGGCCGCTAACCCCGTCCAAATCTGGATCAGAGAGAGATTCGCGCCGAGCCATTGGAGAACCAGAGCTCCGGCCGCGAGATAGCACAGTCCAATTGCCGCGCCCGCCGCAACGAACAACATCCGGTACTTCATAACGCCAACCGCCGTTCGAAGGTGAGCGCCGGAAACCGAAGCTCCCATCCATGCCGTGCGTTCATTATGGCGCGCGGCACGACGGCTGTCAGCCAAAAAGTCGAGCCAGACGATTGTTGCGGATCGGCTACGAAGCGGCGAAGACGCGCCGATGAGCCAGATCAGTTCAGGACCGGCAAGCGATGAAGAGATTCTTTTCGCGGCGCCTCGGTAGCGTCATTCGCCTGGAGAGCTCGCTGCTCCCATTCGAGCTCCACCAACTCATAATGCACGTTGCGTTGGCGTGGAATGAAGCCAAGCTCGGAGATCGCATCCCGAATTTGCCGGAGCGTCAGAAAATGCACGGTGCCCGCCTCCGCCACCACATTTTCCTCGATCATCAAGCTGCCCATGTCATTCGCGCCAAACAGCAGCGCCAGTTGACCAATTTTGAGACCTTGGGTCACCCAACTCGACTGAATGTTCGCGAAGTTGTCCAAATATAGCCGCGCCACCGCCTGGGTCTTCAGGTAGGCAAACGACCCAGCGGGAGGAATATGCGCCATGTCGGTATTGTCGGGCTGGAACGTCCAACAAATGAACGCGGTAAAACCGCCGGTTTCATCCTGAAGTTGACGCAATCGCTCCAAGTGCTCGATCTGCTCGGCAAGCGTTTCCACGTGGCCAAACATCATCGTCGCCGTGCTGCGTCCGCCCAGTTCATGCCAAACGCGCATGACGTTGAGCCAATCGTCAGTAAGCACCTTCCCACGAGTAATCTTCTTGCGCACGCGGTCGACCAGAATTTCAGCGCCGCCGCCGGGAAGGCTGCCTAACCCAGCATCTTTGAGCCGCTCCAGCACGGTTCGGACCGGTAGCTTGTTGACCTTGGTGAAGTGATAGATTTCGGGCGGGCTGAACGCATGCAGGTTGACTTGCGGAAACCGCGTCTTAATGTCGCGAAGTAGCTCTTCGTACCATTCCAGCTTGAACTCGGGATGCAGGCCGCCCTGCATCAAAACCTGATCTCCCCCCAGAGCAACTGTCTCTTCCACCTTCTTGAGTAATTCTTCCCGCGGAAGCACGTAGCCTTCGCCACTCTTAGGGCCGCGGTAGAAAGCACAAAAATCGCAGACCGCCGTACAAATGTTGGTGTAATTGATGTTTCGGTCAATGTTGTACGTGCGGTAATTTTCAGGATGCAGACGGCGTGTGACAGCGTCGGCGGCGCGGCCGATCGCCGTTAAATCATGCGATTCGAGTAAGGCCAAACCTTCTTCCGGTGTGAGCCGCTCGCCCGCCACCGCTTTATCCAAAATTTTGGCAATCATGGACTCCCCAACTTACCGCTGAAGGCGCCAGCCCCAACCGGGCGGCATGTTCGGAAAACAATTCCAATCCCCGCTGCTCGCGCGGCCCTAGGAAAAAGTACAAATTGTCACGCAAGTACGACAGGCATACCTCACGCGACAATCCAACGCGCGGCGCTTCGATCTCGGCAATCTCATCCAGGTGGGCCAATCCCTGATCACGGGCCTCGCGCAAGGCTCCATCAAGCGGTCCCAAGTCGACACCAGCGCGGGCGGTCCACATAGCGAATACGAACGGCAACTCCGCCCAACGGAGCCACTCCTCACCTAGATCCCAAACTTCGCGAAAACCGCTTGGCGGGTGCATCGCCCGATCGCCAATCAACAAGACGGCGTCGGTCGTCGTATCTTGAGCTTTGGCTCCAATCGGCAATCGCGACAACGTTGGCCTGATTCCAAAACGTTGTTCCAAAAGGATGCGCGTCAGCGCGACGCTGGTGCGCGAGCCCTCGTCGAGCGCCAACGTGCGGATAGCGTGCATCGGCGTACGGCTAAAGAGTTTCACGCTGAGCACAGGACCGCGGCAAGCAATGCACGCATCCGAAACGATCGTGTATTCCGGATTCTGAAGGAACTCGATCGAAGGAATCAACGCTACGTCCAAGCGGCCGGCAGCCAAATCGTCGGCCAGCCGACTGGGCAGATCAAAAGAGATCTCCGCGAACGGCGCAAGCTGACTCAACCCGAACACTAAAGGCTTGGTATTCAGGTACGACACGGCGCCAATCCGAATTCGTGAGGACAAAGACATGATCCTACAAAATGCGTCGATAGATTCCCGTTCGCTCGCCGCAAACAGGCGATTATAGCGCTCGTCCCCAAGATGGCCAAGGCACGCTTGGGACAATGAGGGCCACCCAGAAAACCGCAAACGTGGCGAAGACTTAACCGGCGTAGCCCGGCGGTTCTTGCCCGCGCCATGGTTCGAGTAGAGGCGCCGTAACGCTCACCGACTCGCCCGTCATAGGATGCTTAAAGGCGATATGTCGGGCGTGCAGTGCAATCCAGCGTTGCCGCTCATCGTCGGTAGCGGGGCCAAAGGGAGTACGCGCCCCGTACAGCGTATCTCCCAAAATTGGGTGGCCGTGCGCCGCCATCTGAACGCGGATCTGATGGGTCCGCCCGGTTTCCAGTTCAATTTCTAGCCATGACCGCTCATCGGTGGCCCCCAACACGCGGTAGCGCAGAATTGCCGGCTTCCCCTCGGGGTGATCGGGCGAAACCAATTCCGCTTTGGCCTCGCCCGGCGTCTTTCGATGGAAGTCACACCAATAGTCTTCGTCGGGTGTGACGCGGCCTTCCACAACCGCCCAGTAGGTTTTCTGCACAAGGCGGCCTTCAAACTGCTCGCTTAGACGGCGGGCCGCTCGCACGTGGCGGGCGAGCAGAATCACACCCGATACCGGACGATCCAGGCGGTGTGGAACCCCTAGAGAAACGTTCCCTGTCTTACCCTCGCGCCGCTGAAGAAACCGTTTGAAACGTACTTCCA
>CAYWIS010000134.1:0-17356 GCA_964458385.1 uncultured Pirellulaceae bacterium | reverse complement strand
GGGCGTAGCAAAGCGGCTTAACAAACGCGTGGTACGCAACTTCTTCCGTCAAGGCTAGCGACGCTGCCAGCACGATCGCCGCGACAATCGGAGCGGGGCGCTGAGAAGTTCGTAGCAGGGTGCGGAAAAACAGTAGTCGTTTCCGCTATAGCGTCATTGTGCAGCGAACCCTAGAATTGTCATGCCTCGGACAATTCTCCATCCATGAGCGACATGTCTCCACTTTACCATGCCTTCGCGTTGGCATCGGAATCGGCCACCGAGCTGAAATGGCGACTGGCGGTGCTTGCTGACTGTTGTGCGCAGCACGGACATGACGACGCGGCAACCGCTGCTCACGTGTTCGCGCTTGCTCAAGAGTTATGCGCTTCGCTGGAGTCGCTGGCTATCCAGAATGTTTCCGAACGCAGGGTGTGGAATACCGTTTGAGCCCGCGGCATCGAGTCGTTCGCCCCGCGATCTTCTGTCTGGAGCCTATAGCGGGGCGAAAGCTGGACTGCTTCTGCGCTAGGGTTGTGGCTCTTACCCTCTTCGAGAACACGGGGCGCGCAGGAACTCTGGTTGAAGACATCAGGGGAAACTGCGCCGCAGGTCAATTTGCCTGGCTTTAGCCCGCTGCTTTGGTATGCTTCAACCGTACTTGACGTCTTAACGGCTTCCAGGAGCGGCGGCACGCAGGTTGCAAAAGAAAAAGAAGTAACGTCGCCCATATTTTACGGAGAACCGACATGGCTTCTGTGGGGAACCGCGTTCCATCGCGGTCCGAGCGTTTGCTACAGGCGCTTGCCCCGTACGAGCGGGTTGCCATTGTGATGCACGACAACCCCGATCCAGACGCCATCGCCACGGGGTGGGCGATCAAGTATTTGATCGAGGCCAAGCTGGGAAAACCGACTCGCCTGATTGGGGGCGGCGCCATTGTGCGGGCCGAGAACCGGCATTTAGTCGAGTTGCTGAATCCGCCTCTGGAGCTAGTGGACGACTTCCAGCCCGATGAACGAACGGGCGTGGTGTTGGTCGATTGTGGCCCCGGCGCCGCCAATCATTTGATGAGCGGCGAGGTGATCGCTCCTGTGGCGGTGATCGATCATCATCAGACGTCGACGCCGAATGGCACGGCGTTTGTCGACGTGCGGCCGAAGGTGGCGGCTTCGGCAACGATTGCCGCCACCTATTTGTACGAGCAGAAATTGGAGCCCGGACGGGACCTGGCTACAGCGCTGGCGTACGCCCTGCATACCGAAACGCAGGGGGGAGAAACGCACTTCTCTATGGCGGACCGAGTGATTCTCCGCTGGCTGGGCCGGTGGGCCGATCCGCGACTGTTGGCCGAGATCGACAATGCCCCGTTGCCGCGCGCCTACTTTGGCGATTTGGTGCTGGCCCTGCAAAACACGTTCATCTACGAGGATGCGGCGTTCTGCTTGCTGCCTCGGGCCCAGGGACCCGAGATCGTTGGCGAAGTCGCTGATTTACTCATCCGTTGTGAAGGGGTGCATCGCGTCCTTTGCGCCGCTGTGTGCGGCAAGCAGGTGCTGCTTTCGGTGCGAACGGACGCCGAAGGCGGCGACGCCACGGCCCTGCTGCTCGACACAATTCGCGGCGTGGGACGCGGCGGCGGCCATAGGCATCGCGCCGGCGGCAAGTTGACCGCGACGACCGCGGGCAGCCGCGTTCCCGAAGACTTACAAGACAAGCTCCGCGAACGTTGGTTGAAAGCATGCGGCCTGCGACGACGGCGAGGAAGTCGCCTAGTCTCCCGGCGTGAGATGGCGATCAATCTGCGTTTTCCCACCCGCGCGGTCCGACGGTCCAACCGCATGGCGAGCAATTCCCGCAAGCCATACCAACCGTTCAAGACTGTCTGAACGCGACGCTTGGTTTGCACCGCCGGACGAGATCTGTGACGCTAGGGCGGTGTTGGGATTGCGTCTTACCCCTGCCACGCAGGCTCACAAACCCTCATTCCGCGCCGCGGGGCATTAGCGGCGGGCAACGTAGGTCAGACAAACCCATTCCATTCGGGCTGCGCCAGCCGGAACAGCGCAAGCGAATAAGCGGCCAGTGGGTAGATTGTGCGTGCTGGAAACTCGGCGGGGACCGTGTCGGCTTCGGCGGTGTTGAGCAGTAGCTCCCAGGGATGCGGTTCGTCAAGCGTCGGCAGGGCGAAATCAACCGTATGGTGAGCGGCGTTAAACAAGAGCAATAGCGTGTCGCCGCGGATCTCTTCTCCGCGGCTGTTCACGTCAATACTGTCGCCGAACAGGATCACACCCAGGCACTTCACAAAGGCGTTGGTCCAGGTTTCACGGGTCATCTCGCTGCCGTCCACGTTCAGCCAAGCGATTTCGGGCGCTTCAGCGCCTTCGATCAGCTTGCCGTGGAAGAACCGCCGCCGGTGAAATACTGGCTGGCTATGAAAGATTTTGACCACGCGACGCACAAACCGCAGAAATGCCCGCTTACGCTCGTCCAGATTCCAATCGAACCACGTGATTTCGTTGTCCTGGCAGTAGGCGTTGTTGTTGCCACGCTGGGTATGCCCTAGTTCATCGCCGCCCAGGAGCATGGGCACACCCTGCGAAAAGAGCAGCGTCGCGATCATGCTGCGTTTCTTGCGGTCGCGCAGCTCAAGAATAGCCGGGTCGTCGGTTGGTCCTTCAACGCCGCAGTTCCAACTGAGGTTGTCCCAGGCGCCGTCGCGGTTTCCTTCGCCATTGGCTTCGTTATGTTTCTCGTTGTACGACACAAGGTCTTCCAGCGTGAAGCCGTCGTGGCAGGTTACATAGTTAATGCTGGCGTGCGGGCGGCGGTTGCTCCATTCGTAGAGGTCGCTTGATCCGCAAAATCGTGTGGCGAACTCGGCGACCACGCCGCCGTCGCCGCGCCAGAAACGGCGGATGCAGTCCCGGTACTTGGCGTTCCATTCGGACCAACCCACAGGGAAGTTGCCCACTTGATAACCCCCTTCGCCCAAGTCCCACGGTTCAGCAATCAGCTTGACGCGCGACAGGATCGGATCCTGGCAGATAATGTCGAAAAAGGCGCTCAGCTTATCCACGGCGTGCAGTTCGCGGGCAAGGGTGCTGGCCAAGTCGAACCGAAACCCGTCGACGTGCATCTCGGTCACCCAGTACCGCAGGCTATCCATAATCAACTGCAGCACCCGCGGATTGACCATGTTGAAGGTGTTTCCGCAGCCGGTGAAGTCCATGTAGTAACGCTCGTTGCCGGGAGAAAGCCGATAGTAGGCGGCGTTATCGATCCCCCGGAAAGAAAGCGTGGGCCCCAAATGGCTCCCTTCGGCCGAGTGGTTGTAAACCACGTCGAGAATGACTTCGATCCCTGCTTCGTGCAGTGTGCGGACCATCGACTTGAATTCTTGGACTGCATCGAGCAGGTGATTCGAAACCGCATACCGTGGCTCGGGCGCGAAAAATCCAAGCGTGTTATAGCCCCAGTAATTGGCTTGGCCCCGTTCGACCAAATGGCGGTCGTCCACGTGAAAGTGGACAGGCAGAAGTTCGACGGCGGTTACTCCCAATCGCTTGAGGTGGCGGATCACCGGCTCTGAGGCCAATCCGGCGTAAGTCCCGCGCAGGTGCTCGGGGACTTCAGGATGTCGAATCGTGAAGCCACGGACGTGAACCTCGTAGATAACCGTATCCTGCCAGGGTGTTCGCGGAGGGCGGTCGTCTCCCCAGGTAAAAGCGGAATCGGTGACGCGCGCTAGCGGGGCGTAAGGGGCGCTGTCGCGTTCATCCATCGACAGATCCCCGGCCGGATCGCCAATGCGGTAACCAAACAACGCATCGTGCCAGCGCACCCGTCGGGCAATGGATTTCGCGTAAGGATCGAGGACGATTTTGTGCGGATTAAAGCGATGGCCACGGTGCGGCTCATAAGGTCCATGCACGCGATATCCGTAGATCAGGCCTGGGGTGGCGTCAGGCAAGTAGCCATGCCAGATCAGATCCGTGTGCTCGGGCAAGGGAATGCGGACGCGTTCTCGCTCGTCGTTGGGCGAGTCGAACAAGCACAACTCTACCTTGGTGGCGTTCTCAGCGTAGATGGCGAAGTTCACTCCCCGCCCATCCCAGGTCGCTCCGAGCGGGTAGGGAGAGCCTGGCCAAACTCGCTGGACACTAATGGGAGTTCCTAACCGCTGCTCTTGAGTGCGTACGCCTCCAAATCGCTTTCCGCGTCCAATGATTTCGTGGCTGGCTTCCATAATGGCGTCGGTTATGGCGAACTGGGTATGCGTTGCTTCGCGATTATCCCGGCCCGCCCTTTCCGGCGCCCATGGTTCCGGTAGAGATGCAAGATGAGCGGCAGGCCGCCTCACCAAGGGCCAAGCAAAGCATCGCAACCGCGACCACCACTTATTGCTGGTCGCGACGGACGTTCCAACTCAGGTACGCAAGACCCAGGCCGCAGGCAATACTGCTGACATCGTACACCGGCCGGGCTGCTGCGAAAGGCCAGCCAACGGCCAAATCCAGGCCAAAGGCCGTGACGAGCAACACCGCCGTAACAGAGCCTAAGATTGTAAAGCCGCGTTCGACAAGCTCCTGCGGCGTAGGCCGATGTGGCGCGCGGCGGACTTCGACAAGCTTTGCGTGTTTCGACGCTGGCGCATGGTGTAGCTCCTGCGCTGCGTGACGGGCCACAGACGACTGGGGCTGACGAGAATGCGGCGCCTGTTCCATTGTTTGCCGCAAGGTCGAAGCATTGGGCGTCAACATGGGCATGATGGCGTCTCCTGAAAGGGAGTCTGGAGCATTGCCCAGACGGAACGGCAAAGCCGGGCCTCTCAACCGACGAGCTTCTGCTTGGAAGCGAGCGATTAACCGCTGGCGGAACGTACAGGATCCTTTAACAGCCCCGCGACATGCATTAAATGGCCGTTGGCGTCCAGGATGGCGGATCGCTGGCCGGGAACGATTGCTGGCCGGCCTCGTCCACGATGTCCCAGTTCTCGCAGGGACTATCACTGACGCTAGGAACTTCCTGGGCGTTAGGGGCGTCGCGGGCATTGGGCTTGTCGGGCCGCACAGGGATAGGGATTATATCGGTGTAGATCATTGCTTCGCTTTGTAACACGGGCAGAGTCTTTAGAGAAAAAATTAGCTGCGGAGCGCACCTGGCGCGCCGCAGCCGGGTGTATATGAAAATCACCTAAAAGGTGGTTGCCAGAATCTTCAAGCGGAACGACGCATCTCCCTTCCGCCAGGCCGGCCTACCCAAAAAGGCCGGCCATCTCACCGTTTACCCCCGCCCGCCGTGGCGAGCGGTTTAAGTGGTTACGCGGATTTCACTTCAATCCGCTTGGGTTGGCACGCCTCATTCCGAGGCAGACGCAACTCTAGAATGCCTGCGTGATAGCGGGCATCGATCTTGTCGGGCAACGCGTCCGCCGGCAGCGTAAACGATTCACGGAAGCTGCCGTAGCGACGATAGCCGCCGTTCCTATGCTTGCTTTCCTCATGATGCTCGGCGCTGATCGTCACAATGTTGCCGCTCACTTTGACATCGATTTCGTTCGGCTCAAAGCCAGGAAGCTCAGCTTGCACGGTGTATTCTTTATCGGATTCCTCCCACTGCACGCGCGGCCCGAACAACGGCGAATCGTCCCAGAGGCTCAAGCCGCCGCTGCGCCAGTCGCTCAGGAATCGATTCCAGAGCTGATCGAACTCCTGGCGTAACCGCATGATCGGGAAGTCGGTGTCTTTCCAGACATTGACTTCGCCTCCCGAGCGTTTCTTCCAGGGAATCAAGTGTCCTAACATGGTTGTTGTCTCCTTTCGTTCGATACGGTGAATAGTCCTGTTCCACCGGTTAGCACGGCGCCTTTTACCCGGCTTTCACTTCAATCCGCCGCGGCCGGACTTCCTCCGCTTTGGGCATCCGTATCGTCAAGACGCCGTTACGTAGCTCGGCTGAGATGTTGTCTACGTCGATCATTTCGTTGACGGTAAACGTGCGATGGAAGTCGCCAATGTCATACTCGTTGTAAATCAACTGAATGTCTTGATGACGCGGCTGCACTTTACCGTGAATGGTTAACTCTTGGTTCTCAAACCGAATGTTCAGATCCTCGGGGGCGACTCCCGGCAGATCGCCGTAGAGAACCAACTCATTGTCGCCTTCCCAAATATCAAACCGGGGAACAAACGTTGTCTGATAAGTGGTTTCCGGACGAGACGGTTCGCTCGTGCTCTTCTCGGTTGTGGACAAGGCGTGAGTCATGGCTTTTCCTCCTACTGGGGCGTTTGAGCCGCCGTGCCGCCCGACCTCATGTCGGGCGGCGCTGCGGCTTACCCCACCTGCAAATGTGCTTGCGTTCCTGCCTGCCGGTTGGGCGAGGACGGAAACTTCCGCGCCGAACCGGCTCGCTCACCGCAACCAACACAGCGACGGCCTCCATGCATAGTCGCCTGTTGGGACTCGATACGCTTGCCCCGCGCCGTGCCGGTCAGTCGGCTTTGACCTCAATGCGGCGCGGCTTCATTTCTTCGCTCTTAGCCAACGTGATTGTTAGCACGCCATGCTTGAACTCGGCCGAAACCTTGTCGCTGTCGACGTTGCACGGCAACTCAAGCACACGGCTGAAACGTCCATAGCCGCGTTCTTGACGGTGCCAAGTTCCGGCTTCGAGTTCCGGCTGCTTCCGTTCGCCTTGGATCGTCAACTGGTTGTTTCCCGTGACGTAAATTTCCAAGTCCTTCAGTTCAAAGCCAGGCAACTCAGCCTCTAAATACAGATTGTTGTCGTCTTCCCAGAGGTTAACCGGCGGGTAAGCCCCGACGCGGAACGGGAGCGATCGGCTCATACCGAGATCGCCAAACAAGCGATTCATCTCGTTGCGCAGTCGGTTAACCTCGGTAAACGGATCCCAACGTGTCGACAACATAGTGATTCCTCCTTTCCCTCCTGATCGTGATGTACGGCCTGCCAATTGCTGTGAGCGATGGGGTTGGTCTTTGATCCCCTTGCCTCGTTCCTTGCTGGGGATGCTCCCACTGGAAAATTGAAGCAACGCACGTGCCAAGTCCTTAGCCGAGGCCCGAAGGCCCGCATTTGTCGTGTCGGCTCCGTCGAACTGGCCGCCTAAGATGACAAAGTGACGCAGTGGAGGGCCCTCTGCCCCGGACAAACTGTCGTTAGGCGCTTCGGTCCGCTGATTGCTAGAGATTCTTTTGGGGTTTTAGCCCGAGGGATACTGCACTTAGCAACAGGAGGACCAACAACGAATGACCGATACTCTTACGATTGCGTTGTTAAACCGTCTTCATGAAATCGAACGTTACTCGCTGGCAAACTACTTGCGGCATGCGTCGCCTTGGACTCCGCGTCATGCCGAACCGCTGCGTGAGACGCTACTTCAGATCGCCGACGACCAGCAGGTGTGCGCTGATCGTGTGGCCAGCATGATTCTTGAACGCGACGGCCGGGTCGAAAAGGGTTCCTTTCCGTTTCGCTTCACCGCCTACAACGACCTTTCGCTGGAGTTCTTGGCGCCTCGCGTCTTAGACGAGTTGCGGCAGACGGTGCGCCACGTTGGAGTCATTGTCGACGAATTAGCTGGCGATCCCGAAGCCCGAGCGCTGGCCCGAGAGATTGAGGGGATGGAGAAGGGGCACGTGGATCAACTGCGCGAACTGCTTGCTGAGCCCGCGCGTGACACACAATCGGCCGCTACGCTTCGCAGCCCAAGACGCGTCGAAAGAGAGCAGGCGTTGGATAGCACCGCGGTTTAAGCCGCCTTGGGGAGCCGCCAGACCAAGGGCATCCCAGGAACGCAACTTGCTCACCGTGGAAGCGGATGACGCACACGATCCTCGTCTAAGGCCAACTCTTTGACGCGCCGCTGCATGGTGCGGGTGCTTATTCCCAACAGTTTTGCCGCCGCCTTGCGTGAACCGTGCGTCTGCTCCAACGCTTGGCGGATTGCTTCGGCTTCGATTTCGCGCAGCGTCATACCGGGACGCACCAATGGCTGCGGAGTCGGGGATTCTTTTTCTCGCGGCCCCAACCCCAGCAGGGCGCGGGCGGCGGGACTGCGCGGCGCGTGAGCATTGGCGCCGAGCCGCCGAGCCGCTTCTTCTTGATCTCCTCCGATGCGTTCTAGCACGTACCTGACAAGTTGATTCTCGACGTAGTCGATCACCTCATCGTAAATCTGCGTCGAGTCAGCCTCGAGGCGTTCCTCGATCATCTTCTTTAGGGCGTCTTCTAACGGCGCCGGGACGGGCTCTTTCGGCGCTGCGACCGCCTGACGGATGTTCTCGGGCAGGAAGTCTGCAAGTAACACCGAGCCGGTTGTCTTGAGCGCCGCTTGACGGATTACGTTCTGTAACTCGCGCACGTTGCCCGGCCACGAGTACCGCCGCAACAACTCCATCGCTTCGGGGGCTACCTGGCGAATGTCCTTCCGCAGATCGTGGTTGGCCAATCGCCGAAAATGCTCCACCAACAACTCCAGATCGTCGCCACGCTCGCGCAGCGGCGGCAAGTGAATGGAGAACCCGTTCAGGCGGTAGTACAGGTCGGGCCGGAATTCTCCATCGGCGACCATTTTCTCCAGGTTGCGGTTTGTGGCGGCGATCACACGCACATCGGCCGAGATAATCTCGTTGCCGCCCACTCGCTCGAACTGCTTTTCCTGAAGCACGCGCAGCAATTTGCTTTGTAGCAGCGGCGACATGTCGCCAATCTCGTCCAGGAACAACGTGCCGCCGCGGCACTGCTCGAATTTCCCGATCCGTTTTCGCTCTGCGCCGGTGAATGAACCACGCTCGTGACCAAACAACTCGCTTTCCAGAAGTGTTTCGGGAATGGCGGCGCAGTTGACCGCCAGGAACGGCCCATTCACGCGGTCGCTATACTGGTAGAGCGCACGAGCAACTAATTCTTTGCCCGTGTCGCTTTCGCCGCGGATCAACACCGGTACGTCGTGCGCGGCGACAATACCAATGGCCTTGTAAACTTCCTGCATGGCCGGCGAGCGGCCGATGATGGCGTGCGTGTCGGGCGAACTGACCTCGACGTTCATCTCCACCCGTTGAGCCGTCAGGCGATGGATTTCCAACGCTCGCTCAACGATCTTCCGCAGTTCGGCTACCTCGATCGGTTTGATTAGATAGTCGAGCGCCCCAAGTTTCATCGCCTGAATCGCCGCGCCGCTATCACCGCTGGAGGTGATCAGAATAATCGGTAGGCGGTCGTCAATTTCATGGAGTTTTGTCAGGAGATCCAGCCCGTCGGCGTCGGGCAACAATAGGTCGAGCACTGCCGCCTGCGGACGCACAGTGCGCATCAGCTTCACTCCCTCGCGGGCGGTGGTTGCCGTGTAGACTTCGTGCCCTAGCTTTTCCAACGCGTGGCTCACCAACCGCAAGTCGGCCGGTTCATCATCCACTACCAGCACTCGAGACATGGCGATTCAAAGAAGGAAGAAGGTGATTCGTGTAACGCTTGGGGGGCGCTCCGCACCCTTCAGCGCAACAATCGGCGAGCGTGCCAAATTGGCACACTCGCTATGGGCGACAGATTGGCACGCAAATTCCGTGCCTAGCTGTCATGAGTCAAATTGGCAATATTGCAGCTTTGGCACACTCATTGCCATAAACTTTTAAGGAATGTTTATGTATTACGAAATAGTCATGATTTTGATCTGAGTGAGCGGCTTAACGGTGGAGTCGTAATGCTCGCTTGGATCATGGAAGAGACGTACAACTGAAATGGCGATGTCCTCGCTTTATGACCGAGCTCCCCAAGATATGGAGCGGAGCCCGGTGGCCGAGTTTCCGCTTCAGAATGTCCGGCAAGCCAAGAGCATGGGGCGTCGTGCGGCGCTGTTGGGGGCGCTGGTCGAACTGCCGCGCCGGCAACGTGAGGCGTTGGCCGACGCGGTGACCGAGGCTTGCCGATTGTTCGCCCGCGCCAAACTTCCTGCCCGCGTGCAATTCGTCCTGGTTGAGGATCATAGCCCGCCCGAGATCGAGATTGTCGTGACGGCGCAAGGTCTAGCGCCGGAAGGTGGGACCTCGACCGTTACGCCCGAAATGCTCGATAGGTTCCGCGAACTTGCCGGCGCGGCGGGGCGGCTGGAGATGACCGAGTTTCCCGGTCCGGCGGCGTCGATCACGATTGGGCGCCCCATCGCTTCCACGGCCCGCCTGCCCGGTGACCGCGAGCGCGACTACTGGGCTGAGTTGTTGTCGGCCGAGACGTCCGAAGACGCCGTCGCCATCGCACACCGCCGTGGGCAGCCTGTGCGGCGTCCGTTTGCGCTAGAGCGCTTTCCCGGCGAGGAGCTTGGTGTTGGGGACCGCGACCACTGGGAGACGCTCTCGCTGGTGGTTGCTCACACTTCCAACGCCATTATCGTTCTGGACAGCGAAGGCTGCGTCCAGTGGACGAATAATGCGTTCCGCTCACTCACGGGCTACTCGCTCTCGGAGGTAAAGGGACGGCGTTTCGATGAGGTGCTCTTTGGGCCCAGTACGCCTCGCGAGGCAATTCGGGAATTCGACCAGGCGCTGAGGAACGGACATCCGTTGACTCAAGATCTGCTGCAATACCATCGCGACGGCCGAACGGTCTGGGTCGAGTGCAAGTTGATGCCCGTTCAGGACGAGGGCCGATTGACGCGCTGGGTCGTTATCGAAAGCGATATTACGCGCCGCCGGCAGACGGAAGAGGCGTTGCGGGCCGCCAAGCAGGCCGCCGAGTCGAGTAGCCGCGCCAAAAGCGAGTTTCTGGCTAACATGAGCCACGAAATTCGCACGCCGCTCAACGCCATCCTGGGCATGACCGAACTGGCGCTGACTACCGACCTGACACGAGAACAGCGCGAGTACCTGCGCACCGTGCAAACATCGGCGGAAACCTTGTTGCAACTGCTGAACGATGTGCTGGACGTTTCCAAGATTGAAGCCGGCAAGATGGAAATCGAGGAAACCGACTTCAATCTGGCCGACATTGTGCGCGACACTCTGCAAACACTGGCGGTCAAGGCGCACGAAAAGGATCTTGAACTGGCGGTCCACATGCCGATGGACATCCCTCAGAATTTCCGGGGAGATCCGGTTCGCATCCGGCAGGTGCTATTCAACCTGGTAGGCAACGCCATCAAGTTCACCGAGCGCGGCGAAGTGATTGTCGAAGTGGAGCGACAATGGCAAGACGCGGACGAGGTCTGCTTACACTTCTCGGTGCGCGATACCGGCATCGGCATTCCCAAAGAGAAGCTGGAGCAGATTTTTGAGGCCTTCCATCAGGCGGACTCCTCTATCGCCCGCCGCTTTGGCGGCACGGGCCTGGGCCTGACGATTACGGCCCAACTTCTACGGCTGATGGGCGGTAGGATCTGGGTGCAAAGCCAGCCGAACAAAGGGAGCAACTTCCACTTCACGTTGCGGCTGAAGCTCGGGCAGCAACCGGCTGCCCCTGTAACGCCGGCGAGCGCCGCGCAGTTGAAGGACAAACGCGCTTTAGTGGTCGATGATAACGCCGCTAACCGCCGCATTCTGAACGAGATTCTTTCGCATTGGGGCGTGCAAACGACCTTGAGCGACGGCGCGGCCGCAGCGATGAAAGAACTCGAGCGCGCGGCGCGCGAGGGGCGCCCCTTCGACCTGGTGCTCCTGGATGCGATGATGCCGGTCATCGACGGGTTCCAATTGGCGGAGTTAATTCGGCAGCGCGCCGATTTCCATTGCGGCAAAGTGATGATGCTCTCGTCGGTCGACCGGCCTCATTCAGCCGAAGAGTTCCGGCGTATCGGCATCACGACATTTCTGGTCAAACCGGTGTCGGCAGGGGCGCTCTTGGAAGCGGTCCTGACCGCGCTTGGAGAACAACAACCGCCGCAAAACGCTTGGGAGGAAAACAACAGTGATTCTCCCCAGAAAGACGAACCGGCGTCGCTCGCGGCGCAGCCCAAACGTTCCTTGCGGATTCTTGTGGCTGACGATCACGAGCCCAACCGGTCGTTGGCCATGAAGATCTTGGAGCGCCGCGGCCATCGTTGTACGCCCGCCGCCGATGGCAGCGAAGCGATCGACGCATGTGCACGCGAAACGTTCGACATCGTCCTGATGGATGTGCAGATGCCCGGGTGCGACGGCTTCACGGCGACGCGCGCTATCCGTGAGCGAGAACAACGAACCGGCTCGCATGTACCGATTGTCGCGCTGACTGCCCATGCGCTGCGAGGCGATCGCGAAAAGTGCTTGGCCGCCGGGATGGATGCGTACTTGGCCAAACCGATCCATGCTCGCGAACTCGTGGCGCTGGTCGAGCGTATGACGCACGTCAGTCCCGACGGCGAGGCGCCGATCGAGGAGCCCTCAGCCACTCCCGCGACACCGCCAAGCGGCTTTGATTTCTCGGCTGCGCTGGATCGCATGGACGGTGAGATGGACCTACTGCGAGAGCACATGAACTATATGCTTAACGACGCACCGCAATTGGTGCTGAATATGCGTGAAGCGGTTCACAACAACGATGGCCGCCAGTTGGAGATCGCCGCGCATCGGCTCAAGGGGCTGGTCGGCAGCTATAACTATGACGAAGCTCGCGAATTGGCGGCTGCCTTGGAGATCCAAGGCAAGCAATCGCAATTCGAGGGAGCCGAAGCTAAGCTTGACCGTCTTGAAGTCCTGATGCGGGAATTCTCGCAAGCGGTGGAGGCCTTTCTCGAGCAGCCTACTTGACCATGACCATGCATCTGGCAACTTGCGGCCGCCCCTAGACCTTCGTGGCGCTCTTTTCCTGCGTGCCCTGTCTCGCTTTTCACAGAGAAAGGCCGCTGCTGGATCAATTATCGCGATCTTGTCACGTCAAATTGGCGTCAATCGGGGACAATCTGACACCCAATTGCTCTCAGCAAAGGCCCGTGGTGGTCCCACCGTGGTGCGGCATGGACGTTGCGAATTGAAAGATGGCCGGCAGGATGGTGACGCCTCTTTTCGCACCGCATCCTTGCATTGATAGGGAGCAAGTTTATGTACAGTGAAACCACGTGCTCGTCCACTTGGCGGCATTCCCCAGCGCGAGACCGTCCCGTGGAGCAAGCCGAGTTTCAGCGATCGCGCTCCGTCATCGGGCCGATCCGCATCCTTCAGGGGATCTTTCTGACACTTTGTTACTTGATCTACTGCGTGTTCAGCCTGATCGTTACGGTCATCGCAATGATTGTTAGCCTCGTGGCTGGGCCACTGCTGATCTTTGCTCTAATCGCTGGAATTGCATTGGTGCTGCAAATTGTCGGATGGATCTTCGATGGCTTCGGCTTGGCGTGACGCGGCGGCTTGAAGGGAAGGGAGAAAGCACGTTAAAGCTGATCTCGCGGGTAGACAGGCAGCGCCGGCGCGAGTAGAACACCAAGGCGACACAGGACAAGCGTGCTGGCGGACGCTTCTACTGCTTCGCTCGATGGAGCATCGTCTGTTCGACCCTTGGGAAGCGCCGCCCACGCCCAACTCTAGCTCCTTTCCCGAGGACCAACATGCAACGACGCGACGCACTCAAGATGCTGGCCGGCGCTGGCCTGGTCGGTTACCTTGGCCATCGCGGGCCTCTTGGCGCCTTGAGCGCCGCGGTGGCGGACGACGCTGTAGTCACTTCCGAGATGGTCCGGCTGGACGCGGGCATCGAACCGCTAGTGCGCTTGATCGAAACGACGCCTCGCGACAAATGCTTTGAGATGGCGGCGGAGCAGTTTCGCCGGGGAACGCCCTATCGGCAGTTTCTGGCGGCGTTGTACTTGGCTGGGGTCCGTAATGTGAATCCGCAGCCACCGGGGTTCAAGTTTCATTGCGTCTTTGTGATTCATGCCGCCCATCAGTTAAGCCTCGACGCGCCGGCCGATGAACGCCTGCTGCCGCTCTTGTGGGCGCTAGACAACTTCAAACAGTCTCAAGAGCAAGATGTTCAACAGGGGGATTTTCAGCTCGGCCCGGTGCGCGGCAAACTTCCTACACCCGAAACCGCCCGCCGCGAGTTTCAGGCGGCTATGGAGGCCTGGGACGAGGAGCGCGCCGACCGCGCAATCGTAGCGATGGTTCGCAGTTGCGGCGCGCATCAGGTTATTGAGGAACTCTGGCGATATGGAGCGCGCGACTACCGCAACATCGGTCACAAAGCGATTTTTGTGGCCAACACCTGGCGCACGCTGCAAACGATCGGGTGGCGTCACGCTGAGCCGGCGCTGCGGTCGTTGGTGCTGGGGTTGCTGGACTTCGGGCCTCAGGAGCGCGTGAACGATTATGCGTACAAAGACCAGTCGTATTTACTCAACCAAGAGCTAGCTCGAAAAACTAGCGAACGGCTTCCTGGCGACTGGTCGGCGCCAGTCGAAAATCCGGTTGCAACACGCCGACTGCTGGAGGTTTTCCGCACGGCCAGCGTGGCGGAGAGCTGCGCCGAAGCGGTCCGCAACCTTGAAGATGGTCGCACAACGGCGCAGGCCGTCTGGGATGCCGTACACCTGCTGGCCGGCGAGTTGATGATGCGGCAGCCTGGCATCTACGGCATTCACACCGTCACTTCGGTAAACGGGTTGCGCTACGCTTACGAGATGGCGGCTGACCCCGAAACACGTCTGTTGCTCCTGCTTCAAGGCGTCGGTTGGATGGGGCAGTTCCAGCAGTTTATGGCGGGTAGAAACGGTGGGTTGAAAGAGGTTCGTATCGACGAACTGGCGCCGGCCACTGCTCCGGCACAGCCTGCCGAAGTGCTCAATTTCGTGGGGACCGATTCGCCAAAGGCTGCAGCTCAGGCGATGGCGCTGGCCGAGCGGCCTGCCGATGTCGCGCAGTTCGTACAAGCCGCGTATCGCTTGATCTTTCGCAAAGGGACAGACGCTCACGACTACAAGTACGCCGCAGCGATTTTTGAAGATGTCGACCTGGTCAGTCCGGCATGGAAACCGCACATGTTGGCCACCGCGGTCTATCATCTTCGCGGGGCCACGCTGCCCGATTCGCCTCTTATGGAACGGGCGGTGGATGCGATTCGTAGCGTCTGACACGGGGAGCGATGCTGACGGACACGCTGCGCTGCGAGGCGTTGGGGGACTACGAAGCCCCCATTCCCGCACGTGGCGCCAGACACAATGAGTCGCACGATCATCGCGCGGACCGCCTGTTGGTCCGAGGATGGTTAGGCGCTCTGTGTGCGGTAATTTCGGTCAACGCGTGCTAATCTGCGAAGACTTGTCGTCATTGGGGACGACGTCACACTCGGCCGCCAAGATCACGTTGGAAAGAGGTCGCATGAAGGGATTGAGCATCCACGCTTCCTAGTAGTGGAAGTCCGCTACTTACGCGAACCGTTGGTTGGTAGGAGTCCTTGTTTTCTGCCCGGAGCCCGTTACATGCGAATAGTTACAGGCGGCATTTGTCACGAAACCAGCACCTTTGCCAACACTCCGACGACGCTGCGAGACTTTGAGGAGGGATTCGGGCTGTTCCGGGGAACGGAAATGATCGCGCGGTTCCGCGGCGCCAATACCTGCGTTGGCGGATTTATCGACGGCGCCGCGCAGCGAGGGTTTGAGTTGATCCCGCTGTTATGGACCTTTGCCTACCCGGGCGGATTGATTCGGCGAGAGGACTACGAAACGCTCCAAGGAGAGTTCTTGGAGCGCTTGCGCGCCGAACAAGCTCGCGGTCCGGTCGATGGGGCGCTACTGGACCTGCACGGCGCAATGGTGGTCGAAGGGCTGGATGACGCTGACGCTGACTTTCTGGCCGCCGTGCGGAAAACGCTTGGCGATGACCGGCCGATCATCGTTACCACCGACTTGCATGGCAATCATACGCCGCGGCGCGTGGAGCTAGCCGACGCGATTATCGGCTACGATAGCTATCCGCATATCGATATGGCGGAGCGAGGGCGAGAGGCGGCCGAGTTGATGTTCCAGACGCTTCAAGGCCGCGTGCGTCCTGTCACGGCGATTCGCCCGCTGCCACTTTTCTGGAGCACCGCTTGCCAAGTCACGGCGCACCCTCCCATGGACGAGGTGTTGCGGCGCGTGCATCAATTGGAAGAACGTCCGGGAGTGCTGTCGGTTTCCATCGCGACTGGCTTTCCGTGGGCTGATGTTCCCGACATGGGGCCAAGCGTTCTCGCGGTGGCCGACAACGATCGCTCGCTTGCGCAAGCGACAGCTGATGAACTAGGAGAATGGATCTGGGAGAACCGCCGCCGGTGGTATAAACCTCCGCTTTCGGTCCGCCAGGCGTTGGAGCAAGGAGAACAAGTGGGGCGGTATCCGATCATCCTTGCCGACCACGCCGACAACACGGGTGGCGGCGCGCCAGGCGACTCGACCGAGATACTTCGCACCTTCCTGGAATTGGAGCTGGACGACGCTTTGATTCTTTACATCGTCGATCCCACGGTAGTGGAGCAGGCGCATCAGGCCGGGGTGGGGCGTCGTCTTTCGCTAGAGGTTGGCGGCAAATCGCACCCGCTCCAAGGTCCGCCGGTTCCGATGGACGTCGAGGTCATGGCCGTCTCGGAAGGAGCGTTTACGTACGATGGGCCCATGTATGCCGGCCTGACGGGCAATATGGGACGTTCGGCTTGGTTGCGGCAAGGGGGCGTATCGGTGGTGGTCGTTACCGCTCGTGAACAGCCCCTAGGGCCGGCCTTCGCCCGGACGTTGGGGATTGACTGCGCCCGCATGAAATACATCGCCGTCAAATCCTCGGCGCACTTTCGAGCATCCTTCGAGCCGATCGCCGGCTCCATCTGGAATGTCGACGCTCAGGCGATCCATACGCACGACTTTGCAAAGCTGCCGTATCGCAAACGCACGCGCCCCATGTTTCCCCTTGAGATTCCGCTTGACGATTAGTCTTCTAACTGGCTTGCGCCGTCATCTGACACTACCCGTAAGTGGCCATCGGCCGTAGGAAGTATGCCGCTTGCAGCGGCGACTTGTACAGTTTGTTGGTTGGTATGTTTTGGTCTCTGTGGGGGGTAATTTTGCGAAAGCCTTGCCGCTGTCGGGCGAGGCTCATCCATCTTCGTTGATTGATTTCTGCTTGTCAGCCGCCCAGGAGCGCCTTTCGGCTCTGCCGATTCAGGACTTGGCGCGCGCAGGTGTGCGAATCAGCACGTTCTTCTTTTCTTGAAATCAGCAAATGGGGCGAGAAATCGCCACATAGGTTGGGTTTCTTAATTTTCGGATCGTGGGTACGATAGTTGTTAGCTAACGGCGTTCAATCCGCAGTCGTCTCTGACGAAAGCGACCCACCTGGCAATATCCCTCCTAAATAGAACGCCCACGCTTTTGCCCTCCGGCAAGTGGATCCCCATCCGCTTCTTTGAGCCACGC
>CAYWIS010000133.1:0-17470 GCA_964458385.1 uncultured Pirellulaceae bacterium | reverse complement strand
CGGCGAGTCCCTCGCTGTGGTTGCCGTGTGACTTTTCGACAATCGGACGTTTTGTTTCTTTGCTCTTGTTCTTTTTCGTTACATGCAAACGTTGTACTTTGACGACCTAAAGCCTGGCGATCGATGGGAGAGCCGGGCGCGGACGATCACCGAGGCCGATGTGGTCAACTTTGCCTGCATTACGGGGGATTTCGACCCGCTGCATGTAGATCATGAGTACGCCCGGCAAACGCCATTTCGCAAGCCGATTGCACATGGCCTGCTAGGGTTGGCGTGGATGGCGGGATTGAGCACAACCGCGCCCTTGGTGAAAACTGCCGCCTTCTTGGCGATCCGTGAATGGCGGTTCCTGCAGCCGGCTTACATTGGCGATACAGTGCATGTTATTACCGAGGTGGTGGAGCTAACGCCTCGCGGCCGCCGTCGCGGCCTGGTCGTTTGGCGGCGAAAACTGGTGAACCAAGCTGGCGTCGTGCTGCAAGAAGGCGTGCTGGAAACACTCGTGGAGGTTTCGCCAAAAGAGAAAACCAACGAGGAGTAACGGGTGGAAACGCAAAGATTTGTGCCGCGCTGGTCCTGTCATTCCACTTCACAAGTACGTGCGCGTTGAACGCGCCGGTGCACTTGCCAAGGCAGCGGCCGAGCCGAAGGCGAGTGGGAGTCGTCCGCGCTCCCGGATTCGTCCATAAGGCGGAAATCTGCGATCTTCGTCCTTTGGGCGGAGGTTAGAATTCGGATCGTTTGCTGGCTTCGCCTTCCGCCCCCAAGGTCGCGCCCTATGGCCGAAAATTCTTCGAACGAACCCCTCGACGAGCCGTTCCAGCCGGGATACTCGATGGCGCCTTCGCCCTTTCGTGCGTTTGACGCCACCGAACGATGGTGCCTGCGGTGCAACTCCCGGCTGTATCAGGATGGGCCTTCTGCCTGCCCGGATTGCGGGTTGCAATACGACGGGGGCAATCCAGAAACCTACCGCAATCAGCCAATGTTCTTGCGGTGGAAGTTCTGGTTTCCCGGCATGGCTACGGCAATTGTGTGCGGAGTGCTAAGCTACGCGATTTGCCTTCAAGTGGGCGAGTTAGGTTTGGCGTTGTTCGCCGCCGTGCCCGTGAGTATGGGGGCGATCCTCGGCTACGCAACGCGCGTGAGACAATGGGGGCTACCGGTCGTGGTGCTGATGCTCTCGGCCACGGTAATCATGACCGTTATTGGACTGATCGCCATTGGTGCTGCGGGCGTGTTTTGTGGCATGATGCTGTTGGGGATCTTCGCCGTGCCCATCGCCGGTGGATTTTTCGTAGGCATGCTGGCCGGAAATCTCGTGCGGCGCCTGCTGGCGAACAGTTCGTGGGATCAGCGCTGGTTTTTGCCGCTCATCGGGTTTATCGCTTTACCCTACGCGGCGCAGTTGATCGAGAACGTGGTCCGGCCGCCGCTGGAGCCGGCTGTGGTCCGCACGCGCGTCAGCATTCACGCCACGCCGGAAGAAGCCTGGAATGCAATTGTGTTTTACGAAGACGTGGAGCACGAACCGCCTTGGTTGTTGCGGTTGGCGTTGCCGCGGCCGGTCGGCAGCCAAGGGGCCAAAGAACAGGTGGGCGATGTCGTCCGCTGTCAGTATGAACATGGATTCATCGTCAAACGCATTACCCAAGTGGAGCCCGGACGGCTGCTGGCCTTCGAAGTGCTAGAGCAGGAACTGGGCGCTGAGCGGAATGTGACGTTGCTGGACGGCGCCTTCGAAATCATTCCTCGCGCGGATGGCCGTTCCGACCTGATGCTAACCACCCGCTACCAACGCCACTTGGCGCCTAAGTGGCTGTGGGAGCCGGCCGAACGCAAGGTGACACACACGTTGCACGGCCACGTATTGGAAGGGATGCGCCGCAAAATCCTCCAAGATCGCCAGGAAAAGCCGAAGCCAGCCGACCCATCCTACGACCGCAAGACTCCGTCCACGCCAGCGGCGTAACGGACGCAATGAATAGAAATCGTACTGTTAACCGTTTGCAACGACTGCGGTTTACCTCTCAGCTTGATGACTCACAAGAACCCAACAAGCAAGGCTACCCAACGCCGCACTCTCAAGAGGGGGGTGTTTACCCGGCTTCTTGGCATGCATTCTCTGGAATCGCCATTTCGTCCCGAGATACGGCCGCCTCGGCCGCAGTTCAGCCTGCGAATGTTGCTCTGCACAACGACCGGGTTGTGCGTACTGTTCGCCGTCTTGGGAGCGTTGGGTGTGGCGCCGCTGCATGCGCTTGTTGGCTTTGTCTTTGTGACCGCCCTGGTGCTGGCGCAGGTAGCGCTCATTGAATGGTTGACGCGTCGCTGAGGGGCCGGGGCGATTTCGGCGAAACGGTGCTTTTGCATCCGCCAACGTCTGCCCTACGGAAAATCGCCGTGGGCGAGTAGAATCGACAGCATGCCGATTATCGAGATTCGCAACCTGGTTAAGACGTACCGTGTCTATCAAAAGCAGGAGGGCCTGCGGGCTTCCCTGCGGGGACTGTTTCGCCGCGAGTACCGCGACGTGTACGCCGTGCGCGGCATCAACTTGGAGGTGGAGCAGGGCGAGTTCGTCGCCTTCCTCGGTCCCAACGGGGCAGGCAAGACCACGACGCTCAAGATCCTCTCGGGCGTGGTGTATCCTACGAGCGGCGAAGCCCGCGTTATGGGCTTTGTCCCCTGGAAACGCGAGAACGCCTATCGCCGTCGCTTTGCCTTGGTCATGGGGCAAAAGAACCAGTTGTGGTGGGACCTGCCTGCACAAGAATCCTTTCGACTGCATCAGCAGATTTACCGCATTGAACCGCGGGGTTTCCAACGCACGCTGGATGAATTGACCTCTCTGCTCGACGTGCGGCGGTTGTTAGGGCAGCCCGTGCGCGAGTTATCGCTGGGCGAACGAATGAAGATGGAGTTGATCGCCGCCCTTCTGCATTCGCCCGACGTGCTGTTCCTGGACGAGCCGACCATCGGTTTGGACGTGGTCGCCCAGCACAACATTCAACAATTTCTCAAGCATTACCAAGAACTTCGCAAGATTACGATCCTGCTCACTAGCCACTACATGAAGGATGTGGCGGCCTTATGTCGGCGGGTTGTGATTATCGCCCAAGGCCGAATTCAGTACGATGGCTCGCTGGCGGGGGTCATCGACGAGTTCAGCGGATCAAAAATCATCACCCTATTGTTCAGCGACGATCGGCCCCTAGACGATCTTGCTCAGTGGGGCGAAGTGCTAGAGGTCAACCCGCCCAAAGCCAAGATTCGTGTTGAACGCGGCAAAGTGGCTGAGACGCTCTCGGCGATTCTCACGCGGCACGCAATTGCCGACGTAGCGGTTGAGGAGCCGCCCCTGGAGGAAGTAATCGCACAGCTCTTTTCTCGTGTCGGCCACGAGGAGGAAGAAACGGCTGTTCCCTCGAAAGCGGTGTAAGGGGCGAGGTGTAACATTGCGCTGAAGCTTGCGCTGAGCAGAGTAAGAGCGGGGTTTTCGGCCGCTTTTCGATGGTTCAGCGAAAGTCGACGATGTTTACCTTGTCTTCCTTGGCGCCTGGCGACGCCGCACACCAGACGAAATACCGCCTTCTTTGGCGCTTGCGCGCTTCAGGTCCGTGGCGACGCGAAGAATTCGTCTCGCGCGATGAAGCCTTCAACCGGTTTTTCTATTTGATGGGCAGAGGCATTGAAACCCAGTGGCGCCGCGTAGAGAAAACGCGCAAGGCGAATCGCAAATAACCACCGGCGGCGCAAGAAGCGCCCCCTTGGTCGCATTGGGGGCCCAGTGGTTACTCAGCGACGTTCTCGCCGTTTACGATTCGGGAGGCGGAGCGTCGTCTTGCGCGGGGATCTCTTCTGGCGCCGTCACATAACCGCGGTTAAGGCAATCGATCAATTCCCGCAGTCGGCCCAGGTTGCGGCGGTTGAAACGAAACGCCAACCGCGGCAGGTTGGCCAGCTCCGGTGCGTTTTCTTCCGGCAGCGCGTCGCGCACCACGAAGCGGCCGCCGACCAGAATATCGGTAAAAGTCTCGTTGATCTCGTCCAGCAACTTCTCGCTTGGGCGCCGGTTGAGACGGAACACCAGGGTATCGCGCACATAGCGCATACTGTGGTAGACCGTGTAGAAGTTGAGCACCTCGTACACGGCCTCATCGACGCGATCGGTCACTTTGTACAATCGCAAATCCTCGGGCGAGATCATGTTGCGGCTTAATAGGTTGTCCACAATAAATTCGTGGAATCGCAGCCAATAATCGCCGCCCAATTCATCCAACAGCACGACCGGCGCCGGATTGCGTTTCCCTGTTTGCAGCAGGGTGAGAACCTCCATAGCTTCGTCCAGTGTTCCCATGCCGCCCGGAAGACAGACCAGAGCGTCGCACTCCTTCACAAACATCAGCTTGCGCGTGAAGAAGTACTTCATATGGACTAATTTGGAGTCGCCAGCGATAACCGAATTGGCCGTCTGCTCGAAGGGAAGCATGATGTTCAGCCCCATCGACATCTCGCGGCCAGCGCCGATGTGCCCCGCCTCCATGATGCCTCCGCCGGCGCCCGTAACCACCATCCAGCCCGCCTCGGCAATGGCTCGGCTGAACTCGACGGCCTGCTGATACGCCGGATGATCGGCCGGTGTACGAGCCGAACCGAACACCGTCACCTTACGGCGGTCGCGATAAGGGGCAAAAACCTTAAAGGCGTACCGCAACTCGCGCAGCGTGCGGCTGAGAATCTTGGCGTCGCCGCGCGAGGCCCCATCATGGAGTAACTTGTCGGCGGTGATGTGAATCTGCTCCACCAGGTCGTCTATGGGCTCGTGGTCTCGGCCACGCTCGAACTCTTCGGTGGCCTCGGCCGGTTGAAGTTCGGGAGAGAGGTCATTGTTGTCATTCATGGCATATTGGTCAGGTGTTTAGCGTCGAGGACCTTTGGCCACCAGCGCCCATGGGTTATTGTATCCCTTTCGCCCCGCGGAAGGAAAACGACGGACAACGCCGGCCCTTGGTTAACAGGGCCGGAAAGTAGAAGGCGCATAGGAAACAGGCTGGGCTTGTGTCCCCTTTCTTGACGAAGTGGTGTATAAGTAGAGGGGTTCCCACCTTGTTTTCCTTCCAATTGGGTCCTGCGTATGAACACGCCTTGGGGTTCGCGCGCTTCACGCCGCACGTTCTTAACCGATATGGGCTTGGGCTTCACGGGGCTGGCGCTTTCGGCTCTATTGCAGCAGGACGGCTACGGCGCCGAAAACGAGGGGTGGCGGCCGCCCGACGGTAAGCCTCACTTCCCCCCGCGGGCCAAGAGCGTCATCTGGATCTTCTTGCGTGGCGGTCTGAGCCATCTAGAGAGCTTTGATCCCAAGCCTGCGTTGGACAAGTACGCAGGAATGAGCATCAGCGAAACCCCGTTCAAAGATGTACAGAACCCCGAGAAATTGAAGCGGGTGCGGGTGGTTGTGGTCAACGATGCGAATGGGCAGCAGCGAAACAAGCTGTACCCGCGGCAAGTCGGCTTTAAAAAGTACGGTCAAAGCGGGATCGAGGTGAGCGACTGGTTCTCCCACATCGGTTCTTGCATTGACGATATCGCGGTGATCCGCTCAATGTGGACGACTGACGACAACCACGGAGCCCAGGTGCAGTTCCATTCAGGGCGGCACATGCTCGACGGGCGTTTCCCCACGATCGGCGCTTGGGTCACGTATGGCTTGGGCACGCTCAATGAGAATCTGCCGCAATTCATCAATATGGGACCGCGGTTCTTCGACCCGCGCGACGGCCACTACCTGGGCCCCGCGTACGACGCGGTGCCGCTGAAAGTCGATCCGGCGAACCCGCTTCCCTTTGCTCGGCCTGAATTGGACCTTTCGACCGAGGAACAGCAGATCGAGTTTAGCTTGGTCAATCGTTTGAATCGCCTGACGGCGGTGCAGTACCCCGATGACGAGAACCTCAAGGCGCGCATCAAGTCGTATGAGTTGGCGTTCCGCATGCAAACCGCCGTGCCCGAGGTAATTCACTTCAACGACGAAACGCAGGCGACGCAGAACCTCTATGGGTTGGACAATCCCACCACGCGCCCCTTCGGCATGCAATTGCTGGCGGCTCGCCGGTTTGTGGAGCGCGGGGTGCGGTTCATCCAAATCATGCACGGCGACGGCGCCGCCGGCGCGTGGGACGCTCACGGCGGCCTGAAGAAGAATCACAGCGAACTGTCCGCTCAAGTTGACCGGCCCATTGCTGGTCTCTTGCGCGACCTCAAACAGCGGGGCCTGTTGAAAGAGACGATTGTGGTGTTCGCCACGGAGTTTGGCCGGACGCCGGGTTCGCAAGGGAGCGACGGCCGCGACCATCATCCTTATGGTTTCTCGGTGTGGATGGCGGGCGGTGGAATCAAAGGCGGCGTGACGCACGGGGCGACCGATGAAATCGGCTTTCACGCCGTGGAGCATCCTCATTACGTGACCGACGTTCACGCCACGCTGATGCACCTCTTGGGCCTCGACCCGCGGCGGCTGGAAGTCCCCGGCCATAAACGGCTGGATATTGACTACGGCGAGGTAATCCACGACATCATTGCGTAGCTTCGCTATCACGCCTTCGCGGCATGGCTGGTTAAGCGGTCGACTGCTCGCGTCGCCGCTTTTGCGGGCAGGGCGCGTAGGATGATGAGCGAACTCCACACTAGGGAAAGGCGTCGGCATGCCGAAACGTCCCGCCCATGACGATGATGACTTTGTCTGCCCTCATTGCGGAGCATCTTTGCGCGCCGGGGCAACCTTTTGTCGCGCTTGCGGCGCGAGTGAAGACAGCGGTTGGGGCGACGAAGCAGAGGATTACTACGAAGAAGACGACTTCGATTACGACAACTACCTTGCCCGCGAGTTTCCTCAGCACAACCCGCTCGGTCAGCGCAAGACGCCATGGGCGGCGCTCATCTCATTTGTGGCTTTCCTGCTGGTGTTGACTCTGTTGTGGGGGAGCCTCGCACGCTGAAAGACCGTTCGGTCTGCGGCAAAACGCCAAGATGCTTCGTGACTTGGAATTCAAACCCGTTGGACGATACGCCCTAACTTGGCGGTAATGACTTGGGAATGGCCCCGGGTAGAATGCCAATCCCCTGAAACCTACGCCAGCTTTCCCCTTGCTTCCTGCCTAGGTAAGATGCCCGATTGACCGACCACGGACCTTTTGCCAGGGTTGGTCGTTTTTTACCCTACGTCCTTCCTGCGGTGAGGGATTGCCATGCCGCGCAGCGTTCTCTTTCGTTATCTCGATCCCAAGACGCTCAGCCGGATGGCCAATCGTCCGTTGGAGCCGCGAGGACTCGTTATCGGGAACTTGGCGGGAGCGCACAAGTCGCCGCTTTCGGGGTTTGCGGTGGAGTTCGCTGGTCACCGCGAGTACGTCCCTGGCGACGATCCTAAGCACGTGGACTGGCGCGTCTACTTCACGCGCGAGAAGTACTTCGTCAAGCAGTACGAGCTAGAAACCAACTTTGTTTGCCACTTGGCGCTTGACGTGAGTAAGTCCATGCGCTATGGGGAGGGGGCCGAGCAAAAGCTCAATTACGCCGCGCGGATGGCGGCTACCCTGGGGTTCGCCGTGGTGCGGCAAAGCGACAAGGTTTCGCTAACCACCTTCGACACGCATATTCGCGGGTTTGTAGCGCCGAGCAACTCGATGAGCCAGGCCGCCCGCATGACGCAGCACCTTGACGAGATCGTTCCCCAAGAGAAAACCGACCTGGCGGGGTGCTTGTTCCAACTGGCCAGTCGCACGGGGCGGCGTGAGATCGTCATGATCTTCAGCGACTTCTTTGGCGATCTCGACTCATTGGAGGACGCCCTGCACCGGCTGCGATACCAGAACCACGAGGTGGTGTTGTTTCAGGTGCTTCATCACCATGAGTTGACTTTCGAATTTGACGCCATGACGAAATTTATCGGCCTCGAGGCGGCGGAAGAGTTGCTTGCCCAGCCCGAGGATCTGCGGCGCGGTTACCTTGACGCGCTCCAGCGGTTTAACGATCGGCTAGAGGAAATCGCTGCCCGGAACCGGTGCGAGCGGGTGCTAGTCGATACCCGCCGCCCCATGCACGAGGTGTTGATTGACTATCTCAACCGCCGCAGTCAACTAAACCGTCGCTAGTAAGCGTCCAATTGGCGCAATCGACCCTTCCTGCCGTGGCCACGCTGATAAGATGATGGTTCGCCGAACGAACCCCGGTTTCAGGACGCTAAGCAACAATGCATGGGCGACGCCATCTTCCCGACGCAAAGCGGGTGTGAAACAATCCGTGCGGCGGCGCCAACAAACAATCTGGCGACAAGTTGGAATCGGTGTCCGTTTTGGTCCAGCCAACCATCCGATCGAAAGATTGTTGACCGGCAAAGCTTCCGCCCTAGGGGAGGCTGCCGCCACGAACGTAGCATCCTCTCGTCCACTCAACTCACTCCTGTAGTCTCGATGTCTTTGCCCGAACGCGACGACCAGACACCCGCAGGCGCCGCGCCCCAGGAGCCAACACCGCTTCCTATGCCCGATCCGCCACGGCGTGTGCCGCTGCACATCAAAATCTTGATTGGCCTCATCTTGGGCGCCGCGGCAGGACTGATTGCAAACTACTTAGCCGCCCAGCCGGTCGGCAGCGCGCTGGACGCCGATGGCAACGGCATCCACGATCAGCTCGATTGGTTCGCCATGAATGTGGCCGACCCCATCGGCAAGATCTTCTTACGGTTGGTGCTGATGGTTGTTGTGCCGCTGGTGTTTTCGGCCCTGGTTCTGGGGGTGCTGGAGCTGGGCGATGTGCGGCGTCTGGGGCGGGTAGGGATCAAAACGCTGCTGTACACGCTGATCCTTTCAGGCATGGCCGTGGCGATTGGGTTGACATTGGTCAACATGATCCGCCCTGGCGAAAGCCTCCCGCAAGAGAAACGCGAAAGCCTGCTGGCGCAGTATTCCGGCAGCGCGAAAAAGGCGGTTCAGTCAGCCGAAGAGGCCAAGCCACTGAAAGACATCCTGCTGGGCATGATTCCCGAGAACCCGCTCCAAGAAGCGGCGGGAGCGTTGGACGGCAGCAGCAAAGACAACGGCATGCTTTCGGTCATGTTCTTTGCCGTGGTGTTCGGGGTGGCGATGGCGATGACCCCTGACCGCACCCGCGTGCTGGCGCAGTTCCTGGAAGGCGTGTTTGATGTTGCGATGACCATCATTGGCTTCGCAATGCGGCTGGCGCCGTTAGCAGTGGCGTGCCTGGTGTTTGCCATCACCGCCCGCCAGGGAATCGACATTCTCGTAACGCTGTTCTGGTTTGTGCTTACGGTACTGGTGGGGATTGGCCTGCAAATGACCGTGGTTTATGGTGCGGCGCTTTATGTGCTTGGCCGTCGCAACCCGTTGCACTTTTTTCGAGACGCCAGCGAAGCCACCCTGACCGCGTTTGGCACCAGTAGCTCCAACGCGACGCTCCCCACCGCGCTGCGCGTGGCGGCCACCAAACTGAACCTGCCGCGCGATGTATCGCAGTTTGTGCTCACCGTGGGCGCCACCGGCAATCAGAATGGCACGGCGTTGTTTGAAGGAGTGGTGGTGCTGTTCCTGGCCCAAGTGTTCGGCGTGGAACTGTCGCTCGGCCAACAACTCACCGTGGTGCTGATGTCGATTCTGGCGGGCGTGGGTACGGCTGGCGTTCCGGGCGGGTCCATTCCGCTGATCGTGGTGCTGCTGACGAGCATCGGCGTTCCCAGCGAGGGAATCGGCATCATCTTGGGCGTTGATCGCATCCTTGACATGTGCCGCACCACGCTCAACGTAACCGGCGATCTGGTGTTGGCGACCTGCGTCGCCCAAGGGGAAACCGGAAGCGGAACCTAAGCGAACAAGCGCCGGAAGCGACGGAAGATCACTGGCGACAGCGAGTGGGCGTCTTGACCGAAACGCCATCGGACGCATCATGGCGCTGGTTCGACGGTGTACCCGCTGCGAGGGCTGCTTCGCACTGTTACAGAAATCCGAATAGCCGACGGCGGGCGTCTTCATCCAGGGGGGCGGCGTACTCGCTGATCTCGAATACTTCCACGCATTCCAGGCTCTGGCCGTGTTCGCCAAACGCATTCACCAGCGCAGCGCGGAAGAAATCAGCACGTCGCCGTAAACGCTCCCGATACCAGTTGCGAAGCCAGTTGAGCTTGCCGGCTGCGTCACCGGGAAGCTGGTCCTCAATGCGCTGGTTGTAAGGAAGCCATTCGAACACTTGCGAGGCGTGACAGGCCAGCATCGCCACCACGGTTTCGACATGCGGGGTTATGTCGATCACGACGTCGGGCCGCAGCGGGTTAGGCCGTGTGAAGGTATCGGGCAGATAAGCGACGACAGGATCTTTGCGCAAAGCCGGTGCGTCAGGCGCTACGGCCGGCACGGTGACCAGGAACGACGCGTCTTGCACCGCCACGCCAACCGCACGATGGTCGGGATGATAGTCATAGGGCCGATGCGTTAACACCAGGTCGGGACGGAACGTGCGAATCTCGCGAATAATCTGGTGACGCACTTCAAGCGAAGGAACAAGCGATCCGTCGGGAAAGTCCCAGGTAACGTACTCGGCGCCGATTACCCTTCCCGCGGCGGCCGCCTCTTTGCGGCGACGCGCGGCAAGCTGATTGCCGAAGACCTGGTGGTGCCCCGCGGCCCCGTCCGTCACCGACACCATCTTCACTACGTGGCCAAGGGCGCGGTAAATCGCCGCCAGCCCGCCGGCGTGGAATTCGGCGTCGTCGGGGTGCGCGCCCAAGATCAACAGCCGTAACGATTTGTTGGGGTCCGTCATGGTCGCAGGAAAAATAGAGGCGGCGGGTAACCGCGGAGTTGCTCAGTAGGGGCCTTCCGCCGCAAACCCTGCACGGCGCCAGGCGTGTTGAGCTAAGGCTTGCGGTGGGACGGCGCTCGCCCTACTTATCAACCGGCGAGGTCCTTCCTACGATAAACCTTATGTCGACTGTCATCTACCATTATGACGTAATTGTTGTCGGCGCGGGCCATGCCGGAACCGAAGCCGCCTTGGCCGCTGCGCGGCTGGGCGCCAAAACCGCGCTGTTGACCACCAACTGCGACACCGTCGCTCAAATGAGCTGCAACCCCGCCATCGGCGGCGTGGGTAAGGGGCAGATTGTGCGCGAGATCGACGCTCTGGGGGGCGCCATGGGGCGGGCTATCGACGCCACCGGCATCCAGTTTCGCCTCCTCAACCGCAGCAAGGGGCCGGCCATGCACAGCCCCCGAGCGCAAGCCGACAAGAAGCGATACCAGCAGGAGGTCAAGCGAATTGTCGAAGAGGCCGACAACCTTTCGCTTCGCCAGGAAACCGTCGAAGACTTGCTAACCGAGGAGCGCAACGGCGAAGTGCGCATCGCGGGGGTGGTGGTGCGCGGCGACGCCGTCTACCGGGCGCCGGCCGTGGTGCTGACCACCGGTACGTTTCTGGCTGCGGTCATGCATACCGGCGAGGCGAAGACTCCTGGCGGACGCGCCGGCGAGGGAACGACCCACGGCATTAGCGGCGCATTGCATCGGTTGGGCTTTCGCGTGGAGCGTTTCAAGACCGGCACTCCAGCGCGGCTCAACGGTAAGACCATTGATTACACCAAGACGCAAATCCAGCCCGGCGACGACGATCCGCAGCCGTTTTCCTTTCTGACCGACCGCCTGGAAGGCGAACAACTTCCCTGCTGGATCACACACACTAATCAGAAGGTGCATGACCTGATTCGGGCCAACTTGCACCGAGCACCGATGTACAGCGGACAAATTCGGTCCAGCGGCCCGCGTTATTGCCCCTCGATCGAAGACAAGGTGGTCCGCTTCGCCGAAAAGACGCAGCATCAGTTGTTCCTGGAGCCGGAAGGACGCAACACCCAGGAAGTTTACGTCAACGGCATTTCCACCAGTTTGCCGCGGGATGTGCAAGACGCGATGTTCAAGGAAATCCCCGGCCTGGAAGGCGCGCAGATCATGCGTTACGGCTACGCCGTGGAGTACGATTACTGCCCACCCGACCAACTCCACCCGTGGCTGGAAACCAAGCGGGTGGCGGGCCTGTTCTTCGCGGGCCAGATCAACGGCACCACGGGGTATGAAGAGGCCGCCGCCCAAGGACTGATGGCGGGCGCCAACGCGGCGCTGCGGCTGCGTGACGATGAACCCTTTGTGCTGCGCCGTGACCAAGCGTATATCGGCGTCTTGATCGATGATCTTGTCACCCGTAGCGTCGATGAGCCTTATCGCATGTTCACCAGCCGGGCCGAGTATCGCCTGATGCTCCGCCAGGATAACGCCGACCGTCGTCTTACTCCGTTGGCGGCTGAAGTGGGGCTGGTGGATCGTCACCGCCAAGCACGGCTGGAGCTGAAGGAAGCCGAGATCGCCCGTGTGATGGAACTGCTCGATCAGCACCGGGCGGAAGGCGTTTCACTCTCGCGATTACTGAGTCGGCCGGAGATTACGTGGAGCGACCTGACCGCTCGGCTGCCTGAACTGGCCGAAGTGCCGCGTGAAGTAGCGCAGCAGGTCGAGTATGACGTCAAGTACTCGGGGTACATTACCCGGCAGGAGATTCAAGTCGAGCGTCAAAAACGTCTCGCGGGCAAGCGGATCCCCACGCAATTTGACTATGCCGCGATTACTCATTTGCGAACGGAAGCAAGGGAGAAACTGAGCCGCATTCGCCCTGCGACGCTCGATCAAGCTAGCCGCATTAGCGGCATTACGCCCGCAGATATTGCGCTCCTTTTGGCGTATCTAGAGAATAAACGCTAAGCCACTGGTGGCCTGTTCGTTTGACTCGTTCCTCAGGTAGACGGTTACCCGCCAGCCGGGGATGAGAGGAAATGGGGGCTTGGCTCTCTCTTGTGGGGCTTATGAGGCGTTCTGCCCGACAAACAGCGATCGCCCTATTCCGCCTAAAGCTCCAAATTTCCGACCCAGAAAAACCGAAAATCCCCGCCGGGTTTTTTGCGGAGACGCACGTTTGATTTGCGTAAGGCGAGTTGCTGCTTGATGTTACATCAAAAATATCAATCTTGACTCGGTTCGGGCCAACGTTATAATTCCTACGCTGGCAAACTTGGTAATTTCGGCAGGTTTGATTGAAATCGCCGAGTAAGCCGATCAATTAAAAGCCAGCGTCTGTACTATTTGCACACGCCACGCGGTCTCCATTGACAGAGGGACTTGAGGGCTAGCGACCGGGTGGCGTGCAACGGGGTACGTGGGACTCTCAGCCCTTCGGCATGTTGGGCGGAAAGTCGTGTATTGCGCTAGTCCAAAAGCTAGGGAGAGATTCATGGCCAAAACGGTGTTCACCACGGGCGAAGCCGCCAAGATCTGCAAGGTCAGCCAGCAGACGATCATCCGCTGCTTTGATAGCGGCCAATTGAAAGGCTTCCGCGTGCCGGGAAGCCGATTCCGACGAATCCCACGCGATCAACTCTTCGCGTTCATGAAAGATAACGGCATCCCCACCGACGCCTTGGAAAGCGGCAAGCGCAAGGTGTTGGTGGTCGATGATGATCAAGACCTCGTCGAGTTGATGGTCGATGTTTTCGAGCGGGATGGCCGGTTTGAGGTCAAAACCGCCAACAACGGCTTCGACGCAGGCATGCTCACCAAAGAGTTCCGGCCCGACCTGGTCGTGTTGGATATCATGTTGCCCGACATCAATGGCAAGGAGGTCTGCCAACGCATTCGCGCCGACGAAACGTTGGAAGGCGTCAAAGTGATTTGTATTTCGGGCATGGTTGAGCAAGACAAAGTGCAGGAGCTGCGCGACGCTGGCGCCGACGATTTCCTGCAAAAGCCGTTCAAGGTTGAAGATCTGATCGACCTCGCCTGTGAAATGCTCGACCTGGAGAAGGTCGGCTCGGGCGCTTAATTCGCCCCCTGAGCGGAGAGCCGCCCGATGCAGCGATTGCCAGCCATCGCGGCGGGACCGGCGATGTGCCGCCTGCCGTTGTCCGACCGGTCGGCGGCGGCTTTACTGGCGGTGTTGACCGAAGAGGATTTCGGCCGACGCTCTGCGCGCTGCGAGCAGGTGTTGCGCCGCGATCCACCGCTAGTAGTTTGGACCGTTATTCATCCGCGACGCCCGAAGACACCGCCTTCCGACTTGCAGGAACTGGCCGATTGGCTGGCGTTGCAGGCGGTGTCTATTCTGGGGGAGCCTGAACCTGGTGGTTCGGCGTCCTCCCCCGCCGATGATTGCTCTTGTAGTCAGCGCTGGGCCGAACGGGCCGGCGCCGCGCTTGCGCTGGCCGAGCAGGCCGCTCAACTTACGGACGATCCCGGCATCGCCTCGCGCGCGCGGCTAGGGGCGATGCTCTTGGACGCGGAAGAGTGGATTCTGTCCTGCCTGGCGCCGCGCGATGACCATGCGATGGAGCTGCTTGCTCCTGAGTGGCTTCGCAGGCTTCCCTCTGAGCTGCGTCACGGCGCTGAGTCAGCCGATCCTGGTTGGCGCGCCATCGCGCAAGCGCTCCAGCAGCCGGCGTTATCGGCTGAGACGTATGCCGCCGAGTGGTCACAGACGATTCCCGAAGTGGCGGACCTTTTGCCTGCCGTAGCGTCCCGATTCGCGCGGCTGAACACCCTGGAGCAGGAGTTTCAAACGGCGCTGCGGCGAGAAAAGCTCGCCTCGTTACAGAAGTTTGCTTACGGCGCCAGCCACGAGATTAATAACCCGCTGGCCAACATTGCTAGTCGGGCGCAGTCGCTCTTGCCGGGCGAGGCGGACCCCGAGCGGCGACGCACCTTGGCCACAATCAACGACCAGGCCTTTCGGGCGTTCGAGATGATCGCCAACTTGATGTTGTTCGCGAAACCGCCCGACTTGCGCCTAGCGGCGACGGACGTACACCAAGTGATCGGAAAGGTGGTTCAAGAAATGACGCCCGCCGCCGAGCAGCAAGGTACAGCCATTGAGGTTGCGCTTGCCAATGAGCCGCTGGTTATCACGGCTGACGCAACACAATTGGCGGTGCTGCTGCGCGCCTTGTGTCGCAACGCTTTGGAAGCCGTTGAGTGTGGCGGTGTGGTGACCATCTCGGCTCGCCGCGAATCGCAAAATGCTATCGAGCTTAGCGTACACGACACCGGCCCCGGCCTCTCGGAAGAAGCCCGCCGCCATTTGTTCG
This sequence comes from uncultured Pirellulaceae bacterium, assembly GCA_964458385.1. Classification (GTDB taxonomy): domain Bacteria; phylum Planctomycetota; class Planctomycetia; order Pirellulales; family Pirellulaceae; genus JAHWKS01. The sequence goes on along the minus strand of CAYWIS010000133.1, from coordinate 2,277 downwards.
ATCCGTTCTACTCTAGCCGCGAAGCCGGTCGCGGGTTGGGATTTGGACTTTCCTGGTGCTGGACCATTGTGGAACTGCACCAGGGACGCCTCGATTATGAAAGTGCCCCCGGCAGTACGCGGTTTTGTGTGAGCCTGCCGATTGCTGGCCCCACCACTTCGCCTGCGGCGTGAACGAAGGGGCGCCGCGCGGCGCATTGGCGCCTTCACGGCCGCGAATGCGACTCGGGCGACAAGAGCGGTTCGCCCACATCGCACGTTGCTTCGGCGGCCGCCGCCAGGCTAGCCATAGGCGAAGCCTCGACTTCGGCCTCGGCGGGGCGCAGACGACCGGCTAGCCATAAGCTGCATAGTGTGACTACGGCGGCGAACACACCCACGGTAGGGAAGTTGCTCATGCGGCCGTCGGCGGTTTGGCCGATTAGGCTGCCACCGAGGAACGAACCCAAGCCGCCTGCGATGTGCTGGACCGAGGAATTTGCGCTCATGAACCCGCCGCGCTGGGAGGGCAAAACGCTGCTGGTCACCATGGCCATGGCGGGAACCATTCTTCCGGCGTTGCTCACCATGAGTCCGGCGACCACCATCACGGCCACCGCGGTCGGAACCGGGGGCAAGATAGTCACCAGCAACAGAAGCATCGCCGAGAAGGGCGCCACCAGCCGATACACACGCAGCTTTCCATAACGGTCGGCCAGTCGGCCGACCAGGGGCGCCGCAAACAAGGTCACCGCGCCGGCCACCACGTAAACCAGCGGAAGATGCGTTTCGGGCATTCCCACGTTGGCCACCAGATAGGTGCTAATATAGGGAATCACCGCGAACCCGCCGATCATAAGCGTTACCACCAAGGCGAAGGCGCGCAGATGATTGGGGTGCGAGAATGTATCAATAATTTGCCGGATCGGATGTCGTTTTGGGCCTCCCAAGTGGTCACGCAACGGTGGAAGCACCCAAGCCGCCGCCACAAACACGGGGCACCCCAAGGCCACCAGGGCTAGGAACGGAGCATGCCATCCCCAATGCGTGCCGAGATATAAGCCGAAAGGCACGCCCGCCACGGAAGCCAGTGCGAAAGCCGACATTAGCGCGCCGGTGGCTCGTCCGCGCCGTTCTTCGGGAAAGACATCGCCGATAATCGCCAGCGCCATACCTCCTAGAATGCCCCCGAACATTCCTGTCGCAATCCGCGCCGCCACCAGGGCGAGGTAACTTGGAGCCAGGCCGCACCAAAAGGTGCCGCAGAGAAAGCCGGCAAACAGCGTTAGGAAGGCCGTGCGGCGCGAAATGCGATCGACCAGCGGCGAGACGATAAGACCGGCAACCCCCGCCGCAAACGTGTACGAGGAGACAATAAGCCCAAACTGACCAGGGTCAATTTTCAAGGACCGCATAAGTTGCGGCCCAAGCGGCATAACCACCATGAAGTCCACAATGTTGGTGAACTGCACCGCCGCCAGCACCAGCAACACCACCGATTCGTTGGCGATTGCTTTTCCGCGTAAGGCCTGGGGCTGTTTCTCCTGAACCGCCACGAAGATTCCTCGATCATTACACCCAGCTTGGTCGCGCATCGCGTGTTTCCCTTGATTATGACCGAAGCCTAAGGTTTGCGGGCAGGGGGCGTCTAAGACAGAGCGTTCGTCCGCAAGTTGGGCGCCAAGCGTCCTCGCCAGGAATCGAACCTGGTCTACGACCTTCGCACGGTCGCGTGCGTTCCGGCACACTCCGAGGACGAAGAAGGAAAGGCAAGAGTTTGTGCCTCACTTCTGACCTGAATGGGATTCAGGAGCAAACGCTTCGGAGGCGCCTGCTGGCCATTCTCTTATCGAAATCTCTGAAGCTGTGTCAGAAACTTCTCTTTTCCCAGTGGACCCACCGGGAGTCGAACCCGGATTTCCAGTCTGCCGAACTGGTGTCTTCCCATTGGACCATGAGCCCGCGTTGAAGAATGTCGTCAAGTGGACCTGATGGGAGTCGAACCCATCGCACCGATCTTGCAAGGATCAGTCGCCCCCATCGGCATGCAGGCCCAGCTTGTCCAAGTCCCAAAGCACGAGGATGCGCCTTGGGCTTTTCAGTAGCCAAGGGGAGACTTGCACTCCCACGCCCGGTGCGGGCACGACTTTCTGAGAGTCGCGCGTCTGCTGATTCCGCCACTTGGCTAGGTGGTTGCCAGAAGTTAGTGACCCGTGCGGGACTCGAACCCGCGCCGCGAGAATGAGGGGCTCGCATCCTGCCGCTAGACGAACGGGCCATCAGGTTGTACTAAGCGATG